>JAYZNI010000019.1:0-23325 GCA_036152255.1 Bacteroidota bacterium
TTAAGGGTGTTAGTAATGCAGATTACTACGACTGGAAGTGTAAGTGGTACGATCAACTATCAGGTTTTCCCGTTAGGAGTAGGGGCAAATCAGGTACAGGCAAGTATAGACTTTGATGGAGCAGGCGACTTCGGTGGGGGAGCATCAGCTCCAGCGTGTGGCTGTACTGACGTAAGTGCTTGTAACTACGACTCTTCAGCAGAGTATGACGACGGTTCTTGTGCAGAGTTTGATGAGTGTGGTGTTTGTGGCGGTGACGGTATCGCTGAAGGCTCATGTGATTGTGACGGCAACGTTCTTGACGCTCTAGGCGTTTGTGGTGGCGACTGTGCTGCTGACGCTGACTCAGACGGAGTATGTGATGACATAGACGACTGTGTAGGAGCGTATGACGAGTGTGGAGTATGTAACGGTCCTGGAGCTATCTACGAATGTGGATGTTCAAATATCCCAGAGGGAGACTGTGACTGTGATGGTAACCAGCTTGATGCTCTAGGCGTTTGTGGTGGCGACTGTACTGAAGATGTCAACGAAAATGACATCTGTGATAGTGAAGAATTGGGATGTACTGACCCATCAAATCCAAACTACGATCCAAGTGCAGCATTTGATGATGGTTCTTGTTTGACTGGTGGTTGTACTATTCAAATTGCATGTAACTACGATCCAGATTCTGAATATTTAATAGTTGGCTCATGTGACTTTGTAAGCTGTTCGGGTTGTACTGACCCTGAAGCTTGTAACTATGATTCTGATGCAACTCTAGATAATAATACGTGTGAAGAAGCAGATTACGGTTATGATTGTGATGGCAACTGTCTAAATGATGCAGACGGGGATGGAGTTTGTGATGAATTTGAAATTCCTGGTTGTACTGATCCAACAAACCCTGGGTATAATCCAGAAGCTACTGATGATGATGGCTCTTGTTTAATAGGTGGATGTATTTACCCTGTTGCTTGTAACTATGACCCTTCAGCAGATTACATGATAATTACAATGTGTGAGTTTGTTTCATGTATAGGTTGTATGGATCCTTCAGCATGTAACTTCGATCCAGATGCTACTCTTTCAAATGCATTTATGTGTGAATATCCAGAAAACCCAATGTTTAATTGTGATGGATCTTGTGCTAATGATGTTGATGGTGATGGAGTATGTGACGAAGAAGATCCATGTATTGGTGAATACGACGATTGTGGAGTATGTAACGGTCCTGGAGCTATCTACGAGTGTGGATGTTCTGATATACCATTAGCTGATTGTGACTGTGATGGAAACCAAGAAGATGCTATTGGAGTATGTGGTGGTGATTGTGATGCCGACATAGATAACGATGGAATTTGTGATGACATTGACGAATGTGTAGGCCAACTAGATGCTTGTGGAGTGTGTAATGGTCCAGGAATTCCAGAAGGTAATTGTGACTGTGACGGTAACGTAGATGACGCTATTGGAATTTGTGGTGGATTATGTGAAGCAGACGAAAATGAAAATGGCATCTGTGATACAGAAGAGATGGGATGTACAGATCCTACTAACCCTAACTACGATCCAAACGCAGCATTCGACGACGGATCTTGTGTTGTTGGTGGATGTATAATTCCATTTGCTTGTAACTACGAGCCAACAGCAGGATACTTAATACCTGGATCTTGTGACTTCACATCATGTACTGGATGTACAGACGAAGACGCTTGTAACTATGATCCAGAAGCGAGTATTAATGATGGAAGTTGTGAATTGCCATTATATGGATATGATTGTAATGGAGATTGTAACAATGATTCTGATGGAGATGGAGTTTGTGACGAATTTGAAATAAATGGATGTACAGATACTCAAAGTCCAAACTTTAACCCAAGCGCAACTGATGATGACGGATCTTGTCTTGTTGCTGGCTGTATACACCCATTAGCTTGTAACTATGACAGTAGTGCAGATTACATGGATATTACAATGTGTGACTTTAGCTCATGTATTGGTTGTACAGATGAGCAGGCGTGTAACTACAATGAAGAAGCAACAATTAATGATTTCAGCATATGTGACTACCCAGAGAACGCATTTGTTGACTGTGATGGAAACTGTGTGAATGATACAGATGGTGATGGAGTTTGTGATGAGAATGAAATTCCTGGTTGTACTGACCCTACAGCTTCAAACTATAACCCTGAAGCGACTGATGATAATGGAACATGTATTCCAGAACTAATAGGAGGATGTATAATCCCATTTGCTTGTAACTACGATCCTGAAGCAGATTACTATATCCCAGGGTCATGTATTTTTGGGCCATGTGATGGAGCTCCACAAAGCGATTATTGCTTCGAGCCAAACGCATGTAACTATTCTACTTTTGGGCAATGTGAATTTGAAAGTTGTTTAGAGCTTGGCTGTACAGATACTGAAGCTTGCAACTACGATTCAACGTCATTGTACAACGACGGATCATGTGAATACGACCCAAGTAATTGTCAAGAGACAGAAGGATTTGACTCTGAAAACATGTATGATGAAAATGAGGAAGAATACTTACTTGTTAAGAGCTTCTCTCCTCCTCTATCCCAAACAATCCAAATAAAGTCGTTAAGCTATTCAATAGTCAAGGTCGTTGATATTAACGGAAAGCTAATCTTCAATGAACCAGTATCAGAAGGAGATCAATTCGTAATTCTAACTGAGACAAAGGGAATATTCCTGATAATTGCTACTAAGGAAGAAAATGGAATGACTCAAACTACCAAGCTGTACGTTCACTAACTTCATAGAATAGTTTAGGTCATAACCAATTGAACATACATGAAATTCTTCAATCTCTAAACTGCTGCGTTGTTATACCAATGTATAACAATAAGAAAACGGTAGTAAGAGTTTTAGATTAAGTGCTAGCCCAACCTTGAGTGCTTGGTTTATGTTTTGGTATACGCCCTTTTAAAGGAGATTTACTACGTATGGTAGCAAAGTGAAGAGATTGATATTCGGGATACTTGTTCGTTGCGAATGCTTTGCATCGCTTGCTTGCTTTTTTTAGTCATTTCGTAGCCTTGCCAGGAGTCGAACCTGGATTTTGGGTACCGGAAACCCACGTAATATCCATTATACGACAAGGCTATATGGATGATGGCCAAAATTAGGTGTATTTTTACTTAAAAATTCGCATAATGCAAGTAGCTATCACAGAAAGTTCTATAGAGCAATTAATGCAAGAGCTAACTGACCACAGTCTTTACGAGGGACTGAAAACTCTAGAGGATGTAAAAACCTTTACTGAGTACCATGTTTTTGCGGTTTGGGATTTTATGTCATTAGTGAAAGCCCTACAAACTTCTCTTACTTGCACTCAAACTCCTTGGACTCCAAAGGACAATTCAAACACTGCTAGATTCATAAACGAGATTGTCCTTGGTGAGGAGACTGATGTTGATTATAATGGCAAATACAAGAGTCACTTTGAAATGTACATCGATGCAATGGAGGACATAGGTGCAGATACAACTCAAATCAAGCAGTTTGTAGAATATCTTGAAAAAGGACAAACAATAACAGAAGCTCTTGATAATACCGGCGTTGAACCCGTAATAAAAGATTTTGTCACTTTTACATTTAGCGTAATTGAAACAGGTAATGATCATATGATAGCTTCGGCCTTCACTCACGGAAGAGAAGGTTTAATCCCTGAAGTATTTATTGAAATTCTCAATAAATCTAGCTATCTAACTAACAACGCTTACAGGTCAATGAAATACTACCTTGAGAGACATATTGAGATTGATGGAGATGAGCACGGGCCTCTATCACTAAAGATGATAGAAGAGCTATGTGATACTCCAGAAAAGACCTACGAGGCGGATGCTGTAGCAAAGGAATCAATACAGCAAAGAATAAAACTTTGGAATGCTATTGCAGAAGCAATTAGTTAAGCACCTGAATTGGAAGCACTACTGAAGAATTAGAGAGTTCTGCTTTTACAAAGTAGTAACCATTCCTCAGTCTACTTATATCAATTGACTGGCCAAACCCACTATCACACACACGTCCACTAGGTGATAAAAGAGTCCAATTTGACGGCTCTGAAAGTGTAGCTTGAGTAGATGCCGGATTAGGGTACAATAACAATTCTTGTGCTATTTCGTCTAGTCCAACAGAGTTGTACAGCATAGGGTCGTTTGTAATGCTCAATGGGATGTTTTCGCCTTGGTACTCAGCCAATATATCAAATGAACTAACTCTATATATACAGATGCTTGTAGATCCGTTTAAGTAACCAAGGGCGTTACCTACTATCCACAAAACTCCATCATCGTCTATAGTGAAGTCTATTGGCTCCTCACTAAATCCTTCACCTAGGTAATACCCTGTTTCATACCAACCGTCCTGGTTTAATCGTGTAATCTTTATGTTCTCGTCATTACCATTTACATTAGTATGTGAGAGTTTAATTAAAGCTCCCTCATGCCTTTGTAATTTTTTACCCTCTCTGTAATATGGAGAATCTGTTGTAACGATACTAGTTGGCACACCATCACCAAGGCTGAAGTTTACAACTCCATTTCCAATAGGAGCGGCTTCCCTCTGAAGAGAATACAATAGCGATGTCCCGCCGTCATAAGGTGCAATGTCATTAGCGTAAGTATAACCAAAAGCGTCATCATCAGGGCCAATGTTAGCCCAAATCGTATTCCCATTTGCTCCCCATACCCAAACCGTGGCTTGCTCAATTCCATCCTCAAAAGTTGAACCTACAACGTACAGAGAATCATTATGTACTTTTGCTGTCTCGACTTTTTCTATCATTGATGGGTGCCCCCAAACTTGATAATCACCAGTTTCCAATGATAATTCATCGTCAACATTTATCATCCAGCAATCTCCCTCTGTGTCTCCAACTGCAAAAGTACTTCCCATCCACTCAACAAAGGCTGCAGGTGTCTGGTTGTCTCCATATTCAATTTCAATAGTAGAGGTAATTTCCCCTGAATTTTGGCTATTTGATACGTAGTGTATGACAGAATTATAAGTGCCATTTGACCCATGCTTTTTAGATAGCACTTTTATATCATCTGTTCCATTTACTAGAATTCCATCTACAATGTTTTCAACGACAGAACCTGAAGGCGTAAGAATACTCCATGCATAGTCAAAGTTTGAATCATAATAGACGATATATCCTCGAACTGTACCATCACTTTGGCTTGATGTTGAACCAAGCGCGTAGACTCCACCACTTGGAGTGGGAATAATTGTAGAAGCAACGTCTTCATAAACTCCTCCGATAACTCGTAATTCAACATCAGATTGAGCAAATGACGTTGAAAAAATTAGAAATGAAGCGATTAAGGCATATTGTTTCATCACATTACAGCTTCGTGCACGCGTTTAAGCGTAGTTAATAGTTCTTTTAAATTATCTAAATGAAGCATGTTAGCTCCATCAGATTTTGCGTTTTGTGGATCTGGATGGGTTTCAATAAATACCGCATCAGCTCCTGCAGCTACAGATGCTTTCCCAAGAGTATTTATAAACTCTGGGTTTCCTCCGGTTACACCTGAGCTTTGGTTTGGCCTTTGGAGACTATGCGTTAAATCAACTACAGTAGGAGCATAATCCTTCATTACAGGAATTCCCTTCATATCTATTACGAGATCCTCATAGCCAAAAGTTGTCCCCCTTTCAGTAACCCAACATTCCTCGTTCCCAGAATCCCATACCTTTTGTACAGCGAATTTCATTGACTCAGCACTCAAAAATTGGCCTTTCTTGATATTCACAATTTTCCCAGTCTTAGCTGCTGCTACAACCAGGTCGGTTTGCCTGCATAAAAAAGCTGGGATTTGGATTACGTCTACATAATTAGCGGCAAGTGCAACATCGTCTATACAGTGAACATCAGTGGTAATGGGAACATTATATTTTGTAGCAACCTCTGCAAGCAAGCCCAAAGCCTTCTCATCGCCTATACCCGTAAAACTATCTATCCTTGATCTATTAGCTTTTTTAAACGAGCCCTTGAAAACCAAAGGAAGTTCTAATTCTGAGCATATGCTTACAACTCTATCTGCTAGGTCTAAGATTTGGCCTCCTTCGATTGCACATGGACCTGATATAACTAGCAAGCGACCATTTGAAATTTTATTAAACGCTCCTCTCCCCATTATCTCTCGAATCTTAGAGTAATGCCTCTGCAAGTTGTTTGGGCTCCAGTGTCTTCTCTAAAGAACAATCCGGCTGGTTCTTCCACGCATAAGTATATGACTCTTTTATTTTGAGTATTAATCTTAGCCCAAATCTCAAATCTAGAATTTCCCCAACCCCCGTCTTTATAGTTCACACCCCAGGTTAAGTCATCATTGCGTATCATTTCCAAACCACCAGATATCAAGTATCTGGGCATCCAGCCGCCTGAGTATATTGAACCATTTACAGATATTTTATCAGAGTACTTGTATTTAAGATTTACTCCAAGTTTAGCTGGCAGTAGGACCATCCTACTAACTGATGTTCCAGTTTGGACTACTGAATCCGTAGACACTGTTCCATTGTAAATGCTTTCCCAAGTCAAGCTATCTCCATATACCGGCAAGCCTGTTGTTGTAAGACCATCTTGAACCCAATATACTCTTGACCCTTCAGGTTCAAATAGTAACCCCACGTCCTGAAAGTTAATGTTAAATTCAAGTGGAAATTCTCTAGGAACAATAGGAACATTCCCAGATATCCCAATTCCATAAGCTGGAGTAAACTCTCTATTCTCACCGAAGTGCAACCTAGCTTCAGACTGTACATATGATTCTACTGAATCAGCATTTTCACTGACATAAAGGTAACCATAGGGAGTAGTCCACTCAGCTCCTACTAATCTTTGGACTAATGAAAGTTCAATCCTTTGGCGAGTGTCATTTTTATATCCACCTATGCTAAATCTATTGAATACACCTGCTCTGATGCCTGAGCCACTTAGCACATTTACCTCTCCTGTAGAACTTGCATTTCCATACAACGCTAATTCAAAAAGATCTGTAGTCCATCTACCGTCAACAATTGCTTCAGAGCCAAAACTTCCACAAACTGACCAAACTTTATCTTTTTTAGGAGCTGATGTCCAACTAATATTAAACCCAGTTGTTGCTCCTATATATCCTTTTGGCCCAGTATGAGCATCTAAAATTGGATCAAGAAAATCTCGTGAAATAAAGCCTCCTTCAGCCAGCGTATTCATAAAACCAGCTGTAATTGTATTACTCGTTTGAATAGCCCAAGCTTCGCAAGAATAACTTAAAGGTGTCTTTTCTTTTTTCACCACTTTGAAAAGAGAATCGTTCCTAAATATTGACGATTCTGTTGTTGTATAAACTTGGCTAAAGCCATTGCTAAAGCCCAAACCTACAATCAATAGTATTAATCCAAACTTTTTCATTATTCTTCAATCAAGTAAGTTCCTTCAGCTCTTATTTGAACTCTTACGTCCTCTGTTCCATCAAATACAACTGCTCCATCTGTACTAACATGTACAGTTACGTCAACTGTTGCTCCTGGCACAAGAAGAGAGTCATTTGCAGGAATTTCAACGAATCCATGTCCAGGTTGCCCCAGATCCATGTTCCCTGGATCAATAACAATATCTCTAACTATTTCAGTTTGGGATGTATTGTTAACCGTGTACACTAGATGTGACTCAATCTGAACTGGGAAAGTGCTCCAAAAGTCAACTAATAGTCTGCCATCAAACTTTGTAGAATCAATTGGATCAATTTCAAAACTATTTTCTAACAACAGCCCATCAAACCCAACGTGAACTGGCACCTCAAGTAACACATTAAGGTTTGGTTGAACATCTACATCAACATAGTCGTTTCCTAGACTTACATCACCATAGGGATTGAGTTCAATATCTCCAACTATCTTAAGATGTTCAGGTAGCATCTCTAACAATTCACTTAATGTGCTGCCCTCTTCCATAAGGTCTAATTCTAAATTTGTTGTAGAGAGTAGCTGGCCATTGCTCCATTGGGCTCTTGCCATGTCGTGAACATCGTAAATTGATGGATGTTGAAGCTGTATTCCATCAAAGGTTAAAGAATCAAAGCTTAATCTCATATCTGCACCTATGGTGTTTTCTAATTGTAGCTTAGCGACTGCTCCTTCCATTTCAACTATTGCATTTGGAAGAGGTACTGTATCTGTAACCCATTCTTCTTCTGAAAATCCAGCTTCTAAATTGCCGAAATAACCTAGTGCGCTTTTTACTTCAAAATTTTGAAATTGAACTGTGACGTTAATGTTATCCTGATTGTCAGCGTAAAAGATTTCTTCATTTAGCTGAGATCCTTGAGCCTCAAAGTGAGTTGTAATCAAATTATTTGAAACACCAGCTGAACCAGTTAGATCAAACACTGCATTTTCAAGTGAAAGAGAACCAGAAGCGAAACCCAGCTCATCTTCTGTTGCTGCAGGTATTTCAAGATCCACTCCAACCTGCTCTCCATCAATTGTACAGCAGGTGAGATAGTAGCTCATATCCAAAATCCCTTCAATTGAATTTTCAACTGAAAATACCATTTCTCCCGAAGTCACAACTACCTCTCTCAAATATGCGCCTGCAGATCCACCAAGATTGATGATTGGAATTTCATCATCCTGAATAACGAACGGGTATTCTGTTGGAACAGGTATATCTACAGGAATATTACCTATTCCAATATTTTCTTCTATTGATGTATCAGGTAGTACGGGAGCAATTGTTCCAGATGTCAAGTCAACAGCTTGGCTTAAAACAATCCTAGCAGGCTCACCATTTGTTACAATAACATCAAGTGTGTCTTCGACGAATTCAAGCCAACCTATTCTATCATCAAGAAGTGGAAGAAACACATCTGTTTCCCAGCTCAAGGGTTTTCTATCCTCACACCCTACCAGACAAACAGTAACAAAAGCTGTAAAAAGGAAGTATAGTTTTCTCATTTGGTTTTAGGGGTTACTGTCAAAAATACGGTGATAGCCACCAGCCACAATGAAAGAGTTACCAACTGAGGCCAGATAAAAGGACCTACAATCAAATACCCAGCAAACGCTATATATGAGAGAATTAGCCCCTTTCTTTTTATTAAAGTTGCCAGCATTGGGATAGTCCAAATTAAATTCCAATTACCCCAAGTGTCAATGTGATCAGTGAACAACCACATCACTAAAAGCAGCACCCCTAACAAAGCAGCAACTATCTGAATGGTTTTAACAACGATTTTAGTTACAAGGTTGCTTTCGCCTACCAAATACCTAAGTAATGCTACCAATATTAAGAGTAGAAAAAACAACAAATCTGGTGACTTAAACTTAGCTATGACAAAGCTTTCAGCATTCATCCAAGATGTTGGAGAAATAATGAGTTCTTCAGAATATTTTACCAAAGGCATAGAATCTATTTCCATTCTTTCAAGCGCTACGTAAAGCTCATCTGGAATATATACCGCTGCGCAGCCCTCCATGACTTTATCTGCTTCAGGGCCAAGGATGAAGTCCATCCCAAATTCAGTCCAAGGTGTACAAGCTATATATGGTTTAAGACCATCTCTATAGGTCCTTCCGTCAGATTGACAATTTGTTTCTAAAGATTCACCTAGAGCTTCTTCAAGAACAGTAATTATCCTTGATGCACAATTATTTCTGAAAAATTCATAGGAGTATGTGGCGTTTTCTGATTTGGCATTCCACTCAAGGTATTTAGCTACTGCTTTTACCTGCTTGGAATTTAAGTTTAGGGTTTGGGATTTTATACCCCTTTCTGATTGATGATAAATTCTAAAAAAGTGATGATATGGTTCAACTGTCAACTTGTAATCGAGCCTTCCTTTTACAAATTTGAAATAGAATCCGTCATTAAAAGAGAAGGTTCCATAATTGAAAACCCAATCCGACTCAGGGAGGTTTAATGGATCGTAAACCCTAATAGCAGTATGGCCAAAAAGAGAATATATATCCTCTCCGGGGCTAGCGGTTAGTACGCTAATTTGGGTTTGGTCGCTGAGATTCTCGTGCCACTGGGTTTGGGCTTGGGAGAAAAAAGGCAATAAAGCTAGAAGGAAAGTAATAATCCCTCTTCGCAACTCTGACGCTTTACCTGAAAGCCAAACGCTCTTGTAACCATCTGTTACTGGATCAAATTCAACATGAAGATCTCCTCCTGGCATCTTAACCTTTCTCGAGGGATTGCCTCCATTTATTGTATGATCAATTAATGCTGCGGCAACAGCTCCGGTGCCACAAGCTTCGGTCTCTGCCTCAACACCCCTTTCGTAAGTCCTAAGACATATTTTTGACTCTTCTGATGTATTGCTAAGGCCGCTAACATTTGTGCCTTGGGGTTGGTATTTTTCAGAATACCTTATCTCTGATCCAATTTTCTGTATGTCAATTGATTCAAGGGTTTCAGGCGAATCAACCCTGAATATATGATGTGGTGATCCCGTATTTACAAACCAATCTCCTTCTACTTCTTTGGGCACTTCTACGTTTTCAAATTCAACACTCGGAAGGTTAAGGTCTGAATTCCACCTTACTTTGTGAAGTCCATCGCAGGCTTCAAAAATAGCCTCATCACCTACCCACCCCTCTCTTCTTGCATATGCAAAAGTTGCTCTGGTTCCATTGCCACAAAAGGATATGGATCCATCTGGGTTTCTAAAATCACAGAACAAGTCAGCCTGTTCGTTTGATGAAGGTCTTATGAAAATAATTCCATCGGTTTCTTCGCGATTGCAAATTCTCTGAATCAATTCACTATCAAACTCTTCAATATACCTTTCTCTATCATCTATCATCACGAAGGTATTACCCGTTCCCTCCCACTTCTGAAATTCGATTTTAATACCTTCTTTCATGCTTCTAAGGTAACGTACCTTTGCATCTGATGTCGAATTTATCAGCCTCTATCTCTGACGAAAAAATCCTCGATGCGTATCGACTGATGCGCACCGCAAGACATATGTCTGATATTTATGAGGAGAACGCCAAACTAACGGCAAAATATGTTCACGCTTGCTCTAATGGACACGAGGCAATTCAAGTTGCTGCAGGGTCTCTGTTGAGGAAGCAGGATTGGCTAAGCTGCTACTATAGAGACGATAGCATCTTGCTTTCAATGGGCATGAAGCCTTACGAGCTTATGCTACAATTGTTCGCAAAGAAAGACGATCCATTTTCTGGTGGAAGAACCTATTACAGCCACCCTTCTCTAAACAGAGATGATTTACCTAAAATTCCTCACCAAAGTTCAGCAACTGGAATGCAGGCGATACCAGCTGCAGGAGTTGCAATGGGATTGCAGTATAGGGAGACTCAAGGACTTGATGTTTGGGATGAGGGCGATGCTCCAGTAGTGATGTGTTCAATTGGTGACGCTGCAATAACAGAGGGTGAGGTGAGCGAGGCATTATATATGTCTGCACTGCGTAGGATGCCTATAATTTGGCTTATTCAGGATAATGAATGGGACATTAGTGCGCATGCTTCTGAGATAAGATTTGGCGATGCCCAAACCATGGCTGCAGGGTTCCCCCCAATAGAAGTAAAGCACATTGACGGAACAGATATAGTTGCGTGCATGGAACTTATGGAAGATGTTTTTAGCAAGGCTAGAAATGAAAGGCGTCCTTTTTTAGTTCACGCAACTGTCCCACTGCTTGGGCACCACACTTCTGGCGTTAGACGCGAATTTTATAGAGATGATTTAGATGAGGCTAGACAAAGAGACCCTCTTCCAAAAATTGAAAAACTTCTTGTAGAATCTGGAATTAGTTCTCAATCAGATTTAGATGCATTAAGCGCAGATTTGCGCAAGGAAGTCGAGGCGGATTTTGCAAGAGCTAGAGATGCTGAAGAACCAGTATTTGAAGATCTTCTCGCACATAAGTACGCTCCAACAAACGTGATCGAAGAAAAGGGAGAACGACATCCTGAAGGAGGAGAAGTGACACTTATGGTGGATTGTGCTCTACACGCTATGCAAGAGCTTATGGAAGAGCATCCCGAATCTCTACTTTACGGCCAAGACGTAGGAAAAAGACTAGGAGGAGTATTTAGAGAAGCTGCTACGCTTGGCGATAAGTTTGGCGATGAGCGAGTATTCAACACACCTATCCAAGAGGCATTCATCATAGGGTCTACGGTGGGTATGTCGTGCGTGGGTTTAAAGCCAGTGGTTGAGGTTCAGTTTGCAGATTACATTTGGCCTGGGCTCAATCAATTATTTACAGAACTAAGCAGATCATACTTCCTATCAAATGGCCAGTGGCCAGTACACTCATTGATTAGAGTTCCTATTGGAGCATATGGATCTGGAGGACCTTACCACAGTTCATCAGTGGAATCAGTGCTATCTAATATCAGAGGCATCAAAGTGGCTTACCCTTCTAATGGAGCGGATCTAAAAGGCTTGATTAAAGCTGCCTTCCACGACCCAAACCCTGTGGTTATGTTAGAGCACAAAGGTCTTTATTGGTCTAAAATTCCTGGTACTGATGAGGCCAAATGCATAGAACCTTCTAGCGACTACATCGTCCCGCTAGGTAAAGCAAGGACGGTTCTAGAAGTTAATCCTTCTGAAGATTCACAATGCAGTATCATTACTTATGGTCGTGGTGTATACTGGGCAAAGGAAGCAGCAGAAAAGTTCCCTGGAGCAGTTGAAATCATAGATTTGCGATCTATCGTTCCAGTAGATATGGAAGCTATTGCGGCATCAGTTGCAAAGACTAACAGATGTTTAATACTGACTGAAGAACCTGTGGAAAATAGCTTTGGACAAAGCTTAAGTGGGCGAATTTCTTCAGAGTGTTTTGAGAGTTTGGACGCAGCGCCAAAAACTTTGGGCTCTGTATCACTTCCCGCTATCCCTCTAAATTCTGAGATGGAGGCGGCTATGTTGCCAAGCGCAAAAAAGGTTGAAGTAGAAATTGAAGAGCTTCTTAGCTACTAAGCTAGCGTATCCCTAAATACTTGTGCATCTGCTCACTCATGAGCCAACCCTCACCATCTGGGCTATTGATGTGCTCTTGCATCATTTCAAAGACTTTTTCCTTCTTGCTCCATTCGGGCTGCAGGTAAAGAAGGGTTTGTGGTCTTACGTGTGAAGCTTGTTCTTTAGCCCAAACCAAATCGTGCCTATTCACTACCACCACCTTCAATTCATCTGCTTTAGTGTAGCTTTCCGATAAGCAAGGTTTGAACTTTTTTGGCGATAGAGTTATCCAATCAAAATTTCCTCTAATTGGATGCGCACCAGAAGTTTCAAGATGAATTTGAAACCCATTTCTCTTTAGTTCGTCTGTAAGCGATGTCAAATCGTACATACACGGCTCACCTCCAGTAATCACTACTAGTTTATGTCCACTGCGTATTGCGCCATCAACTATTTCAGAGGCTGTTTGCACGGGGTATTCATCAGTAGGCCAACTCTCCTTCACATCACACCAAGAGCATCCAACATCACACCCAGCAAGTCTTATGAAATATGCTGGGTAGCCAGTGTATTTTCCCTCTCCTTGAAGAGTTGGAAACACCTCCATTACTGGAAATCCATTAGCCATTTTCTTCAACAACTTCTGCGTCTAAATCGAATGATGTAGCGCCAGTTATTAATACAGTCGTGAAATCACCAATTCTCAGATGCAAATCATCACGCACCTCTATCCTCACTTCGTTATCTACATCTGGAGAATCAAATTCAGTTCTTCCAATCCAATATCCACCCTCACACCTATCAATCATTACCTTGAATTCCTTGCCTATATGCCTGAGATTAAGCTCTTCAGAGATCCCTGCTTGAAGCTCCATCACCTCTTCTACCCTTCTCTTTTTCACGTCCTCTGGAACATCATCTTCCATTGAATACGCATGAGTTTTCTCCTCGTGAGAATAAGTAAAACACCCCAATCTTTCGAATTTCATCTCACCAACCCAACGAAGCAAGTCCTTGTGGTCTTCCTCTGTTTCTCCAGGAAATCCACAGATCAATGTTGTGCGAATAGCTATGTTAGGCACTTTTGAGCGTATATCTGTGATAAGCTTTCCCGTCTTCTCTTGGGTTATACCCCTACGCATAGATTTTAAAACTGAATCTGATGCGTGTTGAAGTGGCATATCTATGTAATTACAGATCTTATCAGATTCTGCCATAACGTCAATTACATCCATTGGGAATCCTGAAGGAAATGCATAATGTAATCTTATCCATTCGATTCCTTCTACTTTATCTAGCTCCCTTAATAGTTCTGCAAGTTTTCTCTCTTTGTAGAGATCTAATCCGTAATAGGTAAGGTCCTGAGCAATGAGAATTAACTCACTAACACCTTGTTTTGCAAGATTTTCAGCAGCTTTAACTAAATCCTCAATTGGAGTACTCACGTGCTTACCCCTCATTAATGGGATCGCGCAAAACGCGCAAGGCCTATCACAACCTTCAGCAATTTTTAAATAGGAGTAATGCGAAGGGGTAGTTAGCAATCTCTCTCCAACTAATTCCTTTTTGTAATCTGCTCTAAGAGTTTTGAGAAGTCTTGGCAAATCCTTTGTGCCAAACCAAGCATCAACCTCAGGGATTCCTTCTTCTAATTCTTCCTTATATCTCTGCGACAGACATCCAGTCACATATACTTTTTCTACTTGGCCTTCTTGCTTTGCCTGTGAAAACCTAATAATTGTATCTATGCTCTCCTGTTTTGCAGATTCAATAAACCCACAGGTATTGATTACAACAATCCCAAAATCGTCCTGCTTTGCCTCGTGCTCGACATCGAAGTTATTTGCCTTAAGCTGAGTCATAAGCTGCTCTGAATCAAATAGATTCTTTGCGCAACCTAGAGTTACAACATTGACTTTTCTGGGATTTGAAGTGCGTGCTCTCATTAGCTTACCTCAAATGATTCTGGAAGAAGTGAATCGATGAATTCTAGTGGATTAAAATCCTGTAGATTTTCCATTTTCTCTCCTACTCCAATGTATCTTACTGGCACCTTTACCTGGTCACAAACTGCAATCACAGCACCGCCCTTTGCCGTACCATCAAGCTTTGTTACAACTAAACCAGTAAGCGGTGTTGCTTCTGAGAATTGTTGGGCTTGAAGAAGGGCGTTTTGGCCTGTAGACCCATCTATAACGAGCCAAACCTCCTGTGGAGCACCTGGAATAATCTTATCCATCACCCTCTTAATCTTGGAGAGCTCATTCATAAGCCCAACCTTGTTGTGCAAACGACCAGCTGTATCAATAATTACAACATCAGCTCCTTGAGACTTGGCAGATTCAAGAGTGTCGTAAGCAACAGCAGCGGGATCAGCACCCATTCCTTGAGATATCACAGGAACGCCAACTCTCTCGCCCCAAAGTATTAATTGGTCTACGGCAGCTGCTCTGAAAGTATCTGCAGCACCTAAGACAACCTTTTTACCCTCACTCTTATACCTATGAGCAAGTTTGGCAATACTTGTAGTCTTACCTACTCCGTTAACTCCAACAACAAGGATTACTGCAGGCCCATCCCCTCTTTCTACTTCGTCAATTGAAAACGGTTTGTAGTTTTCTAGGGCTGCTCCAATATCATCGCCTACAAGCATGTGAGCAATTTCTTGTCGCAACATGCCCAAGAGTTCATTCATATCTACATACGCCTCCCAAACTGCCCTCTTCCTAAGTCTTTCAATGATTGCTTCAGTTGTATCAACACCAACATCAGACATCATTAGAGCTTCTTCCAGATCCTCTAATAATTCTTCATTGATCTTTCGCTTCCCTGTAAAAACCTTAGCAATGCGAGAAAGTACCCCCTTCTTACTTTCCTTCAGACCTTCGTCGAGGCTTTTCTTTTCCTCAACTTGCTCCTCGGTTTGGGGCGTTTCCTTTTTACCAAATAGTCTTTTAAAAAAACTCATTGTCTAACTGTTGATACTGTTGCAAAAAAAAGACCGGTCCATATAGAACCAGTCAAATTTAAATACGTTCTTAAAAGTAAAGACCAGTTTTCACTCGCTAATTACTTAGCGAAGAAGTCCTTTACTTTATCGTTGTGTACGATCTGCTCAACAAATGTGTATGCACCTGTCTTTTCGCTACGTACCATCTTGATCACTTTCGTGTGTTGCTTTCCTCCACCTTTCTGGAGTGACGCTACTACTTTCTTAGCCATTGTAGATTAATTACAGGGTTACTTAATTTCTTTGTGTACAGTGTACTTGCGAAGAATAGGGTTGAACTTTTTAAGCTCCATTCTATCTGGAGTGTTCTTCCTGTTCTTAGTTGTCACATAACGCGACGTACCTGGGCGGCCTGAGTCTTTATGCTCGGTGCACTCTAGGATTACTTGAATACGGTTGCCTTTCTTGGCCATAGTTTTCGAGAATTGGAGGGCAAAGATAGTGAATTCTTTACGGAATTACCAAGCATTGCAAAGATGAAGTTTTTTAGGTGGATTTTAAACACTTTAAAGTGCACAAGGGATTTTAAAACTGCCATTTAGCAATTGCTCAGACTTTAGTTTTACTCCTAAGCATGAAGATCCCACTTTTTAATTCAGAATCGTCTAAGCCCAAAAAGCCCGCACGCAATGTTCGCAAGGGTTCCAAGGACACAAAGTCGAAAGCAGCAGAGAGAAAGAAGAAGAAGTCAGACCTCGATCTGGACATGAAAAAATTCAGCTTTAAAGAAAGATGGGAGGATGAAAGGTTTAGATCAACTGTAGGTATAATCACTTTAGGCCTTTCTCTATTTTTCTTTATCAGCATAATATCCTCAATGTTCACTGGCTCTGAGGATCTTTTACTCGTGACTTCTGGAGCTGCTATTGATGGGGAAATTGCTATAAATGAAGGTGGAAACCTTGGTGCTTACGTTGGGTACTACATGGTTCGTGGAACATTTGGCCTAGGGACTCTAATCCTGCCATTTATGCTCCTTTTACTAGGTGTTAGGTGGTTAACAGGGAAAAACCTGCTCCCGTTAGGCAAGTCTTTCAAATGGTCTCTTGCTGGTATGATTATTATCCCTTGGACTCTAGATTTCTTCTTCAGAGATTTAGCTGGGGATTACCTCATAGGTACTACTACTCATTTTATGAGCGACCAGATTAAAATTTGGCTTGGTGGCTGGCGGTTCATCCTATTACCTCTTGTCTATTTAGTTGCACTAACCCAAATCATACCTGGATGGCAGAAGCACATAAGCAAAGACGCTTTCAAAAATCTCTTCTCTTTCCTAAAAAGCAAAAAGGGAGACATCGATGATGACTCAGAAAATCTTGGCTCTTCAATTCCGGAAACTTCTCCAGAAATAGAACCTGTAGCAGAAGAAACTCCTGAGGAAGAGAATAAAGAGGATCTGGACCAAATCATAAACGATTTTCTCGATGGAAAAACCGAACAAGTAGAAGCTGCAGAAGAAAAGGAAGCTGAAGTTGAAGTGGAAAAACCTTCAGTCAAGAAAACTGGCGTCGACCTTGCGCTTGAAGTCGTTGAGAAAAAGGAAGAGACTACTCTAAGCGATAATGAACACCGCGATTTAGTCCAAGAGTTTGGCGAGTACGACCCCAAACTAGAGCTAAGCAACTTTAAGATGCCTGGTTTAGACCACCTCGTTAACCACGGAGATGGTGCGAACATGGTGAGTCAGGAGGAACTCTCAGAGAACAAGGATAAAATCATAGAAACACTGCAGAACTTCAAAATAGAAGTTGCAAAAATCTCAGCCGAAGTAGGACCGACAGTTACTCTCTATGAAATAGTCCCAGCCCCAGGTATCAGAATTTCTAAGATTAAAAACTTAGAAGACGATATCGCTCTTAGCTTAAGTGCTTTGGGAATTAGAATTATTGCTCCTATTCCAGGAAAGGGTACCATTGGTATTGAAGTGCCAAATTCAAAACCCGATGTGGTTAGCATGCGAGCACTTATTAGTTCTGATAAATTCCAGGACAGCGATGCGGAACTTCCAATTGCGATGGGTAAGACAATTTCTAATGAAACCCACGTATTTGACCTTGCCAAGATGCCTCACCTACTCATGGCGGGTGCAACAGGACAGGGTAAGTCTGTAGGACTAAATGCAATGCTCGTGAGCATGCTTTACCGCAAACACCCAAGCGCACTGAAGTTTGTCCTAGTCGACCCTAAAAAGGTTGAGCTCAGCGTTTACAACCATATTTCAAGACACTACCTTGCGCAGCTTCCAGATTCGGAGGATGCTATCATCACTGATACAGACAAGGTTGTAAATACTCTAAATTCGCTTTGCAAGGAGATGGAACAGAGGTACGAGCTTCTCAAGGATGCCCAATGCCGAAACATAAAAGAGTACAATAAGAAGTTCATCAACAGAAAGATTGTACCCGAGTCTTCTAAGGAATTACATCCTGAGCGCGGGCACCACTACCTGCCTTACATAGTCCTAGTTGTTGACGAATTTGCTGATTTGATAATGACTGCAGGCAAGGAGGTGGAAACCCCAATTGCAAGGCTGGCGCAACTTGCTAGGGCGATTGGGATACACTTGATAATTGCTACTCAGAGGCCATCTGTAAATATTATTACGGGTACGATAAAGGCTAACTTCCCTGCAAGGGTTGCCTTTAGAGTTACTTCTAAGATCGATTCAAGGACTATTCTTGACGCAGGTGGCGCAGACCAGCTCATAGGCCGAGGTGATATGCTTATGAGTACTGGAAACGATTTGATTAGACTTCAGTGTGGTTTTGTAGATACTCCTGAAGTTGAGAGCATTTGTGATTACATAGGAGGCCAAAGAGGATACGAAACCGTTTACGAGCTACCTGAATTCGTGCCTGAAGGAGGAGGCGCTGGAGATAGGGGCGCTTCAAGTGTTGAAGAAAGGGATGTGATGTTCGAAGACGCAGCAAGAGTTATCGTAATGCACCAACAAGGATCTACATCTCTACTCCAAAGGAAACTTAAGCTTGGCTACAATAGAGCCGGCAGAATAGTAGACCAATTAGAAGACGCGGGAATTATTGGGCCATTCGAAGGATCAAAAGCAAGAAAGGTTCTTATTCCAGATGAAGTAAGTTTGGAACAACTTTTGAATAGAATAAAGGGCGAAGGAGACGAACCCCCAACTATCTAAACAATGAACATAAAATTTAGCTTTCTATTATCTATTGCACTTTGTGCTTTTTGCATCTCTGCCACAGCCCAAACCGCAGACGAAATTTTAAACTCCTTAAGCCAGCAAGCAAAGGGCTACAACACAATAGATGCTACATATAGCTCATTTATGGAGGATTTGAAGAACGACTTTACCGAGGAGTTGTCTGGGCATATTCTTATTGAAGGAAATAGCTTCAATTTAGACCTAGGAGAGTATGTGATCATAAGCGATGGCACTACGGTTTGGACTTTCGACACAGAGGCCAACGAATGCTACATAGATGACGCAGAAATGCTAATTGAAGAGGGAATGGACCCTTCGAAGATCTTCACTATTTGGGAGGACAATTTTAAAACTGAATTAAAGGGAACTGTTGATGTGAATGGCACTCAGTGTAAGCATATCAACCTCTACCCAAATGATTCTAGTGAGAAGACTTACCACACCATTCAGCTTTTTGTAAAAGGCCAAACCAACTACAAAATTGTCAAAATGCTCTTAAAGGGTCGCGATGGAAATAACACAGAATACAACATCAAATCATTTAAGACTGGTGTAGAAATTCCAGATGGTACTTTCCAATTCAATGAGAGCAACTACCCTGGAGTTGAACTCGTAGATAACCGCATTTAATCTTCACGGATATAGAAACCCTCTTCGTCTAATTGGGGTTCTATAAATGGCATAAGGCCAGGCACAGTATCCGTCGTGCACCACTGCCCGTTGTGGAAAGTGCTGAGTTCCCAAGTTGAATTTACCCAACCTCCATCCTCTTGAGTTTGGCTCCATTCGAACTTTGTGGCAATTGGAGCAGGCAAAGAGCTTAAATCCCAAGAAGCAAGACTATCCTCAGCAAGAATCGCGCTGTCTAAAGGCATGGCGTCTAACTTTCTAGCAAAGGCGTCTAATAGGGCATCGTGCGCTCGAATCGCATAATCAGTAGGATCTGTGTCGTATAGGTCTCTAAATGTCTTTACAGCCTCCACTGTTGTGCTATCAGACCAATCCACCTCTCCACTTACTGGAATTGTTGTTCTAGTTCTTGTAAGGAATGGGAGGTCTATAAAGCCCAAATCCTTAACATCTGATCCAGCATACATGTATATCTCTGTAGAATCATTCTGCTGAACAGCCGATTGTAGGCTTGAGAGCATAGACCTTGAACGCTTACTAGCAAGTGAGACAACAACGTTTCTCTCGTAGAACTGAATCTTCTCTGCAAGTGTACCAATTGAATTTCTAGACCCCAGAACAGTATCGAATCTCATAGTGTCTGCTAAAAGTAAATCATATGGCGCAGGTTCTACGGGAAATAAATCCAAGAAATGTTGCTCAATTGGCAAATCTGCCCCTCCAGCAATAACGAAAATGACGTTATCATTAACGTGTTCAGCAAGGAGTTTGTTGAGGATTAAATCTGTGTACTGGGTTTGGGCTGGGAGAATAGACCTAATATGAGTCCCAGAATTAAGGAGATGGGGATTCACCTTTGTCAGAAGGATGTGCTCAGCTCCAGACTTCTCCACTTCCCTTATACTTTTAGAGAGCATAGACTGTTGCAAGGGGCCCAAAACAACATCCATTCCCTTTATATCATCGAACTCCCACATTCTATTATCAAGAGTGTCTGGCACCTCGTCAAATAGGTTGAGCTCAACATCATAGCCGGTTTGGGCTAGTCTGAATGCAGCCCAACGCAAACCATTGACGTATTCCATAGAAATTTCTCTCATCCTCCACTCCCTTCTTGGAGGTGGACCAATTGTATCAACTACTAGGTTTGTGAAGAATGGCAGAATTGCAGCAACTTTCATATCGTAGGTAGAAGTGTCTACACTTGTAGAGTCGTTTGCTCTTGCTATAAAGCTTGCAAAAAGTGCTACTACTATCGATATGTACTTACCTGCCTTCATTTATTATTCCCACTCAATCGTTGCTGGTGGCTTAGAGCTAATATCGTAAACAACGCGATTAACCCCTCTAACCTTGTTTATGATATCATTACTAACCTTTGCAAGGAAATCATAAGGTAGGTGAGCCCAATCAGCTGTCATACCATCTGTACTAGTAACTGCTCTTAGTGCTACTGCGTTTTCGTAAGTTCTTTCGTCTCCCATAACTCCTACTGATTGGACTGGTAGTAACATTGCTCCTGCTTGCCAAACTTCGTCATATAAACGCGAATCTCTTAGCCCTCCTATGAATATTGCATCTACTTCCTGGAGAATTCTAACTTTCTCAGCTGTTATATCTCCTAGGATTCTAATGCCCAAACCTGGGCCAGGGAATGGGTGTCTGCCCAGTATTCTTGGCTTAATTCCCAATGCTTTTCCAACCCTCCTGACTTCGTCTTTAAAGATTGCGCGAAGTGGTTCAACAACTTTAAGCGTCATGTAATCAGGCAGTCCACCTACATTGTGGTGGCTTTTAATCGTTGCCGACGGTCCTCCTGTTGCGCTAACAGATTCAATTACATCAGGGTAGATTGTTCCTTGGCCTAACCAATTTGCACCCTCAACCTCTTTCGATGCTTCATCGAAAACATCAACGAATACTTTTCCAATTGCCTTTCTTTTCTTTTCAGGATCTGTTAACCCCTTAAGCTCTTCAAGGAATTTATCTCCAGCTCTTACTCCCTTTACGTTGAGTCCCATGTCCTTGTAATCCTCTAAAACCTGTTCGAATTCGTTCTTCCTTAGAAGGCCGTTGTCAACGAAAATGCAGTGTAATCTATCGCCTATTGCTCTGTTGAGCAGCTCTGCAGCAACTGTTGAATCCACCCCACCTGATAGGCCAAGGATTACTTTGTCTTCCTCTCCGATTTGGGCTTTAAGACTTGCAATTGTTGCTTCAGCGAAGTTATCCGGTGTCCACTCTCCAGAACATCCACATATACCTAAGATGAAATTCTTGATCAGTGTAGGTCCTTCTGTGCTGTGAAATACCTCAGGGTGGAATTGAATACCCCAGACCTTTACTCCAACAGATCTAAAGCCAGCAAACTTCACATCGCCAGTACTGCAAATCGTTTGGTATCCTTCACCTAAGTCTAAAATTGTATCTCCGTGGCTCATCCACACTTGACTCCCAAGAGTCATGCCAGTTAGAAGCTCATCAGATGTTTCTACCACACTAAGATTTGCTCTGCCGTACTCTCTTGAATCACTTGCCTGTACATCACCACCATTTCTAACGGCTAGATATTGAGCCCCGTAACAAACGCCTAAAAGAGGAACATTTCCAATGATAGCTGACAAATCAGGCTTGGGAGAATTTTCCTCCCTTACGCTGTGAGGGCTACCTGAAAGGATAACTCCCTTACAGCCTTCTGGAAGTGAAGTAAACTTATTCCAAGGAATAATTTCTGAGTAAACATTAATCTCGCGAATCCTTCTAGCTATAAGCTGAGTGTACTGCGAACCGAAATCTAAAATCAGAATATTTTCAGAACTTGGACGTAGGTCAGACATGTAAAATATTTTACCGCAAAGTTACCTCTTGTATTCGCTTAATTTTGCAATGTTTTCACACAAATACCTATGCTTTATCCTCAACTAACATCTAAAAAAATAATACTCGCCTCAAAAAGCCCCAGACGACTTGAATTAGTTCGCGGCTTAGAGATTGAACCTGAGGTTGTTATAAGGGACGTTGATGAAAGTTATCCCCCTTCAGTTAAAGGAACAGAAGTAGCCAGATTTGTAACCCTGGCAAAAGCTGGTGCATTTGGTGACATTTTAAAAGAGGATGATGTATTAATTACTGGCGATACAGTCGTTCTTCTTGACGAAGACGTACTAGAAAAACCGGGTGAAAGATATGAAGCTAAAGCTATGTTAAAAAGGCTCTCTGGCAGGACTCACACTGTAGCATCAGGAATTGCACTAACTACTCTAAATGGAGGGACAAAATGCATGGTAGATACATGTGAGGTTGAATTCAATGAGCTTTCTGAAGAAATCATCGAGCATTATATCGACCACTACAAGCCATTTGACAAGGCTGGAAGCTACGGAGTCCAAGACTTAATTGGATATGTTGGTGTAAAGTCCTTAAAGGGCTCGTTTTACACTGTTATGGGACTTCCTGTCCACCTTCTACACCAAATGCTATCAGAGCTTAAATAGAAATTGTTGGCGATGTCTTAGGGACAATCTCTCCAATAATTTCTGAAGGAAGTCC
>JAYZNI010000020.1:0-11284 GCA_036152255.1 Bacteroidota bacterium
CGGTGTGATGGAAAGAGCATCAAACATCGTAGTAATACCTGCAGATTTTGGGTGGTCTGATTTAGGTACCTGGACATCGCTTTCAAATCATTTGGCCTTGGACGCAGATGGTAATGGAATTATTGGTTCAGAAGTGATGGCAACTGATTCTAAAAACAACATCGTTGTTGGAAGAGACGGGAAAACAATTGCCATCAAGGGCCTAGACAATTTCATTATAGTTGACACAGAAGATGCGATGTTAATCTGCCCAAAGTCAGATGAACAGTGGGTTAAGACCTTAGTGAGTCAACTAAAAGACAAGAAGTAAAGGCTAGCTGCCTATCATATCAGAAGGCACAACCCAAGCGTCATACTCCTCCTCCGTTAAGTACCCAAGTGCAAGTGCTGCAGCTTTTAAAGTAGTCCCTTCAGTGTGAGCCTTATTTGCAATCTCTGCACTCTTGTAATATCCAATTTTTGTGTTTAATGCTGTTACAAGCATCAAGCTGTTATCTACAAGTTCGTTGATCTTCGATTCGTTTGCCTGAATCCCATCAACACAGTTTAATGCAAATGAAACTGCGCCTTCTCCAAGAAGTCTTGCTGATTCGAGAATGTTCTTTGCCATCATAGGCTTGAAAACATTTAGTTCGTAATGACCTTGGGCTCCTGCTACAGTTACAGCAGTATCGTTACCCATTACTTGAGCACAAACCATGGTCAATGCTTCGCACTGTGTTGGGTTAACCTTACCAGGCATAATTGAAGATCCAGGCTCATTTGCTGGAAGTTGAAGCTCCCCTATTCCAGAACGAGGTCCAGAACCCATCATCCTAATATCGTTTGCAATTTTATTAAGCGAGACTGCAATTTGTTTTAGGGCACCGTGTGACTCAACAACTGCATCATGTGCTGCTAGAGCTTCAAATTTATTAGGTGCCGTCACAAAAGGATGTCCAGTTGAAGATGCTATATGTCCAGCAACTATTTCTGAATATCCCTTTGGGGTGTTAATTCCCGTACCCACAGCAGTTCCTCCAAGTGCTAGCTCACTTAGATGGGCTAGTGAGGATCTTAGAGCTTTTAATCCGTAATCTAGTTGTGCAACATATCCCGAAAACTCTTGGCCTAGTGTTAGTGGAGTTGCGTCCATTAAATGCGTTCGCCCAATTTTTACAACTGAATCTAAAGCCTTCGCCTTAGCATCAAGACTGTTTCTAAGTTGCTCCACTCCAGGAATAGTAGTTCCAACTATCATTGAATACGCTGCTATGTGCATTGCAGTTGGAAAGGTGTCATTTGACGATTGGCTCTTGTTTACATCGTCATTTGGGTGAACTGGCTTATCGCCTTCACCAAGTTTTCCACCTGCTATCAAGTGACAACGATTTGCAATAACCTCGTTGACATTCATATTTGATTGAGTGCCAGATCCAGTCTGCCAAACGACAAGAGGAAATTGATCATCGTGATCTCCATCTAAGATTTCAGCACAAGCCTTAGAAATCAAGTCTTTCTTTGCTTCATCTAGAACACCACATTCACAATTTGTGATGGCTGCTGCTCTTTTAAGATGGGCAAAAGCATAAACTATTTCTATAGGCATAGAAGCTGATGGTCCTATTTTAAAATTATTTCTAGAACGCTCAGTTTGTGGACCCCAAAGAACATCAGCGGGAACTTTTACCTCTCCAATTGTGTCCTTTTCAATTCTGTAATCTGACATATCTCTTGATTATTCAGTTGTTGCATTTGATGCTGCTCCGGCTTGCATAAGGTACGCTTTTAAAAAGCCTTCTATATCACCGTTCATAACCGCATCTACATTTGATGTTTCAAATCCAGTCCTTACATCCTTCACCATTTTGTATGGCTGCATGACATAAGATCGGATTTGAGAACCCCATTCTATTTTCTTTTTATTTGCTTCAATTTCGTCTCTCGCTTCATTCAATCTTTTCCTTTCTATTTCGAAAAGTTGAGACTTTAGGAGTTGCATTGCCTTTTCTCGATTACCCAATTGTGATCGAGTTTCTGTGTTCTCAATTACAATTCCAGTTGGCTCGTGCTTTAGTCTAACTCCCGTTTCTACTTTGTTAACGTTTTGGCCTCCTGCACCACCAGAACGGAATGTATCCCAACTTATATCTGCAGGATTTACTGTAATCTCAATCGAATCATCTACAAGTGGATAGACGTAAACAGAAACAAAGGAAGTATGTCTTCGAGCGTTTGAATCGAATGGACTAATCCTAACTAAGCGATGTACTCCGTTTTCACCCTTGAGCATTCCGTATGCAAAATCTCCTTCAAATTCCAGAGTGACCTGTTTTATCCCCGCTGGATCTCCTTCCTGTAGCTGTAGCTCCTTGATGCTGTAACCTGCTTTATCTCCATACATGCGATACATGCGCATTAGCATTGAAGCCCAATCACAACTCTCTGTTCCTCCAGCTCCTGAAGTAATCTGCATTACGGCATTGAGGCTATCCTCTTCTGCGCTCAACATATTTTGAAATTCTAGATCTTCAACATTTTGCAAGACCATTTTATATGCTAAATCTACCTCTTCTGGAGACTCCTCTCCTGCCTTCATGAACTCGTACAAAACGCTAAGGTCTTCAACTGAAGTGTTGCATTCATCAAATTTGGTAACCCAAGCTTTTTTCGATCTAATTCGCTTCATCACTTGTTCGGCGTTCTTAGAATCATTCCAAAATTCAGGATCGTGTGTTTGCTTCTCATCCTCTTGAACCTCCATCCTCTTCTCTTCAATTTGCAAGTAGCCTTTAAGCGCGTCTACCCTCTTTTGAAGTGCTTCAATTTGATCCAAATTCAACATAGGACAAAGGTAGTTATAACCTATTAAGAGCCCTCAGGATGTTATCCAATGTATATCCCCTGTTTTGTAGATATCTAATAAGTCGCTCTCGGTTTGTTTTATGCTCATCTGGATAAAGTGAAAATCTAGTAGAAATTGCTCTTTCTAAAGCATCCTCAAGCTCTTCAACTTCAATTTCCGAAAGAGCTTTTTCAATTAGATGAGACGGGCTGCCCTTTTTGATTAAAGTGTGATAGACTTTCCTTGGGCCCCAAGACTTGAGAGTAAAGTGATCGTGGATAAAGGCATTTATAAATCTTTCTTCATTTATAAAGCCCTCTTTTTCAAGAACTGATATAAACTGTTCGGCTTCTGAGGGAGTGGCACCGAGCCGTGAAAGTTTGGCCTTAGTCTCAAAGCGAGACCTCTCACATCTAGCGCACCAATGTCTTATTTTTTCTTTCCACTCCATATTTAGTCAAAGGTTGCTTTAGATACACGATATTTGCAACCGTCTAACTAAGAACTTTATAACCGTTATGCGGTCTGAACTATTGCAACGTATCCAAGATCTTCTTCAAAATGAGGATTTGGAGGCCATCCGAAAGGATGTGCGTAATGCTATCCAGTCTTTTAGGGCTTTGACACAGGACGAAATT
This sequence comes from Bacteroidota bacterium, assembly GCA_036152255.1. Lineage (GTDB taxonomy): Bacteria > Bacteroidota > Bacteroidia > Flavobacteriales_D > Sanyastnellaceae > UBA974. The sequence goes on from JAYZNI010000020.1 coordinate 3,463, forward strand.
CGTTCACAAAAAGAAGCTTGGGAAAAGGAAGAGCACGAACTAGATGAATCTTTTGTTTATAAACCAGCAAAAGAGGAAGAAAAATTTGAAGAATTAGCTGTTGAGTTTAAAACTCGAGAGAATGCTTGGAAGGCAAAGATTGCTGAAGAGCAGAGAGCGAATTTGGGCTTGAAGCAAGGGCTTCTTCAAGAATTGCGTGACACAATACAAGAGGAGGAAAATATTGGGAAGGCATTTGACTCATTTAATAAAGTGAGGGAAAAGTGGGATGCAATTGGTGACGTGCCGGGTAACAATTACAAGGAAGTTCACGACGAGTACTACAGACTTAGAGACGAGTTTTTCTACAACATCAATATTTACAAGCAACTTCAGGAGAATGATTTACAAGTAAATCATAAGATGAAAGTAGATCTGACTGAGAAGGCCAAAAAACTTGGGGAGATAGAGGATATCAAAGAGAGGGAAAAGGCAGCTCGTGATCTTCAAAAGCAGTGGATGGATATAGGTCCTTCTCCAAGGGAGACTTACAAAGAGATGGGGGATTCTTTCTTCAATTTAACTCGCCCAGTTTTTGATGAGGTTAAGGCTCATTATGAAAAAATGCGTGAGGGTTTTGAGGACAACAAAAAGCTCAAAGACGCAATTGTAAATGAGCTTAGGGAGTTGCTGGCAAGTGATTTTGGCGAGCCAAACCACAAAGCATGGCAGAAGCTAACTAACAAAGTCATTGACATGCAAAAGCGATGGAAGTCTATCGGTTTTGCCGGCAAGGAGCACAACGAAGTGCTTTGGAAGGAGTTTCGTGAGTTAGCAGATGTATTCTTCGATAAGAAACAGGTCTACTACGACAAGATGAAGGAAGAGGGCAAGGGAGCCAAAAAGGCTAAGCAAGCTCTTATTGAAAAAGCTGAAGCCCTTAAGGATAGCACTGATTGGAAGGAGACTACTCAAGCTATGCTACAATTGCAAAAGGATTGGAAAAATGCTGGGTCATGCCCTCCAAGTGACGAACACAGACTTTGGCGCAAATTCCACAAAGCCCAAGACCACTTCTTCAACGCTAAAAAATCTCAATTTGCAGAGCGCAACAAAGAGGAAAAAGCAAACCTTGAACTTAAAAGAGAAATTCTCAAAAAAGTTGAGGCTTTCAAGCTAACTAAGAATAGAGCTGACGACTTAAATAAACTCAAAGGATTCTCTGAAGAGTGGAGAGCAATAGGATTCGTCCCAAGAAAAAACATGGACGAATTAGTAAACAAGTTCTCTAAAGCTATGGACACTCATTACGACGCATTGAGTGCAGATAGATCTGAGAGATCCGTTGCTAATTACTCTGATAGAGTTGAAAGACTAGCTAAAGGCGGAGCAAGAGATATCAAGAGGGAGCAATCAATTCTTCGCGATAAAATTAATCGTCTAAACTCTCGCATTTCTTCTACAGAGGAGAATATGTCTCGCTTCACTGGTAAAGGAGCCCAAAGCATTATTGACCAGGCAGAAAAAACCATCAAAGGTTATCAGAGGGAAATAGAAGAGATAAAAGCTAAGCTCAAACTTCTTAGAGAAGCGGCAGCTGAGCAATCAAACTAAGCTTACGAACCTGCTGTTTTTTTGTTGCATCCTTAGGAATGAGTGATGGCGTATAGCCATTTTCTCTAAGCCACTTAAGGTATTCAGGCAGTGCGTATAACAACCTTGGTGCAGATCTCTCACTATCTCTGAACACTACAATGCTGCCTGGTTGGGTTTGTTTGATTAAGTCATCAAGGCATTGCTTGCCCGATTTAGCTGTATCGTAATCTCCAGATTCAACATCCCAAAGCACAATTTGGGTTCTTGCAGCTAGTGCTTTTGCTTGGTTGGGGGTAATCCTACCATAAGGAGGCCTGAAATGATCGGTCTTCCCTAATGTCTTCTCACACTCAAGGAAACTTCTATAATATGATTGCTGAGAAGTAGACCACCCACTTTCGTGTCCATGGCTGTGATTTGCCACCTCATGCCCATCATCCTTGAGCATTTTAACTATTTCTGGATGCTGTTCTGCGTGCTCCCCAACACAAAAGAATGTCGCCTTCAAATTACCTGCTTCCTTCATCTGCTCCGCAACCCAAGGTGTAATCTGAGGGTTTGGCCCGTCGTTAAAGGTCAAATACACCTTTTTCTGCTTTCCCTTGCTGGGTACTCTGCACAAAACTGACTTTGAAAGACCTGATATTGATAAATGTGTTTTTGAGAACTGCATTCAATTTAAAGACGTAGGTGCAACTATGTGGTTGCCTCTAGAGTCATAGACTATACCTTTGTAAGCTATATATCAAAGCACTATGGATTACGATTTTCTGAGGATAGAAAAAGAGTGGCAAGACGCCTGGAATAAGGCATCTAAATACAAGGTGGATGAGGTTGAGGGCAAGCCCAAATTCTACGTCCTCGATATGTTCCCCTACCCCTCAGGAGCCGGACTTCATGTTGGACATCCTCTTGGATATATTGCCTCTGATATCATGGCGCGTTACAAAAGACACAAAGGATTCAATGTGTTACATCCTATGGGCTTCGATAGCTTTGGGCTCCCTGCTGAGCAATACGCAATCCAAACAGGCCAACACCCAGCCATAACCACTGAGGCAAATACCGATCGCTACAGAGATCAAATGCAGAAAATCGGGTTTTCATTCGATTGGTCTCGCGAGGTAATGACATCTGACCCTAGCTACTACAAATGGACTCAGTGGGTCTTTGGCCGATTATTCGAAAGTTGGTTTGATAGAGATGCAGGCAAAGCAAAACTTTTGAGCGAGTTGATAGCAGCATTCGAGTCAAATGGCAATTTCTCTATAAACCCAGCTTGTGATGATAACTGGTGGGAGGGTCTAGATATGGCCTTATTTCCACACTTTGGTGAGCATTTCGCAGGGACATTTACAGCAACTGATTGGAAATCTTTTAACGAAGCCCAAAAGAACGCCATACTCATGCAGTTCCGCCTTGCTTACTTGGCAGACTCAGAGGTTAACTGGTGTCCCGAACTCGGAACTGTTCTGGCAAATGACGAAGTAAAAGACGGTCTTTCTGAAAGAGGTGGCCACCCAGTAGAAAAGAAAAAGATGCGCCAATGGATGATGCGCATAACTGCATATTCTGAAAGATTACTCTCTGGATTAGAAGGATTAAATTGGACTGACAGCATCAAGGAAGCCCAAAGAAATTGGGTAGGAAGATCGGAAGGAGCGCTTGTTAGATTCAAAACTTCTTCAGGAGGAAATGTAGAAGTGTTTACAACTCGTCCAGACACCATCTACGGTGTTAGCTTCATGGTACTCGCTCCAGAACACGAACTTGTTTCTGAACTTACGACTGAAGAAAATCGCACAGCTGTAGAAGAATACATTGTTGCTGCTGGTCGCAAAAGCGAGAGAGAAAGACAAGGAGAAAAAAAAGTAACTGGAGTTGCTCTAGGCGGTTCAGTTTTACATCCATTGACTGGTGAAGATATACCTGTTTATATCGCTGAATACGTCCTAGCAGGCTATGGAACTGGAGCTATAATGGCAGTTCCAGCTGGTGATGAAAGAGATTGGAAATTTGCTAAACACTTCAACATAGAAATTCCAGCAATTTTTGAGGGAGTGGATACTGATGATGCAGTTTGCACAGAGGAAGATGCTCTGCTCACTGATTCAGGTGAACTAAATGGAATGTCTAAGAAAGATGCAATTCCAGCAGCTTTAGACTTACTTGAAGCAGGAGGATATGGCGAAAGAAAGGTGAATTACCGTTTGAGAGATGCTGTATTCTCTCGTCAGAGATACTGGGGTGAGCCGTTCCCAATTTGTTATGTAGACGACATCCCTCAACTTATCGAGGATGAGCTAATTACTTTGCCTTCTGTAGATGCTTACTTGCCGACGAGAGATGGTGAGCCCCCTTTAGCTAGAGCTGCAAAAGAGGATTGGCCTGTGTTCAAAGGAGATAGAATGGAGACTAATACAATGCCAGGTTGGGCTGGTTCGTCTTGGTATTTCCTAAGGTATATGGACCCTCATAACACTGAAGCATTTTGTGATAAGGCCAAATCAGATTACTGGGGTCAAGTCGACCTGTACGTTGGTGGAGCAGAGCACACTACTGGCCACCTTCTATACTCTAGGTTTTGGACTAAATTCTTATGTGATTTAGACTTGATAGGATTTGATGAGCCTTTCAAGACAATGATAAACCAGGGTATGATTCTAGGCAGATCAAGCTTTGTTTACAGAGTTCAGGGCACTTCGCAGTTTGTGAGCTACGAGAAGCGCAAAGAGTATAAAACCCAAAGATTACACGTAGACATTAACCTTGTCGAAGGTGATAAACTAGACCTCGATGGATTTAGATCTTGGCGAGAAGAATATGCTGATGCAGAATTCATCCTGGGTGATGATGGCACATACACCTGTGGCCACGAGGTAGAAAAGATGTCTAAGTCTAAGTACAACGTTCAGACTCCAGATGAGTTAGTTGAGAAATACGGAGCTGATACTCTTAGATGCTATGAAATGTTTCTTGGTCCATTAACCCAAAGCAAGCCTTGGGATACTCAGGGTATAAGCGGCGTTCACAACTTCCTGAGGAAATTCACACGCTTAGTTAGTGCTGCTGAGGCCAAAGATGCAAGCGAAGACGAATTGCGATTGGTGCATAAGGCAATTGATAAGGTTAGTTCTGATCTAGAAAGGTACGCCTTCAATACCGTAGTTAGCGCCATGATGATTGCTGTAAATGAGCTTGGCGCTTTGAAGGCTGCATGCTCTAAAGCAGCTCTAAAGGATTTGATTATTCTTCTTAGCCCTTACGCTCCTCACCTTGCTGAAGAGCTTTGGAATAATGTAGGTGGAGAGGGGTTTGTGATAGATGCAATTTGGCCTGAAGCAAGCTCTCAATACCTTGTAGATGAAGAAGTTACATATCCCGTTTCTTTTAACGGAAAAGTTAGATTTAAACTCACCCTACCTGCTAATATGCCGGCTGATGAAGTCGAAAGCACAGCAAGAGCGGATGAGAACACTTTAAAACAGATGGACGGCCGTGAGATTCGAAAAGTCATTGTGGTCCCAGGCCGGATTATCAATATCGTAAGCTAGTCATGAAAAAATTACTACTACCCATTTTTGCTTTGTTATCACATGGTGCTATTGCACAATCTGATATCGAATTACTCCCGTACAATCCAGATTTTGATGGAGATGGAAATATTGGAGCACCCGATTTGCTTGGGTTTTTACCGTCATATGGTGAGACCTTCCAACCAGAGGGCGTTTTGCCCGTTGAATTTGGGGGGACAGGTGAGACATCTGTTAACGGTATTAAATCAGTAATTGGAGTAACCGTATTTGAGGACATCACCCCTGCTGGACAACAAAATTCAGCTGGCCTTGTTCAAGGAGATATCTTTGTTACAGGTACTTCAAGTCAAGGTGACGGATGTGCCGCTACTGGTAATTTCGCAAATGCAAGCGGGAGGTATAGCATTGCTTCTGGATATTACAGCAATGCATCAAACCAAAACTGCAGTGCACAAGGTATTTGTTCTCACGCAGAGGGCGAAGGAACTACTGCTATATCTACTGCTGCTCACTCTGAAGGAATGTTAACCACAGCTCAGGGTACTGGTTCACATGCTGAAGGTTTTCAAACCGAAACTACGGCCAACTATTGTCACGCAGAAGGATACCAAACTTCGGCAACCAACACAGCATCTCACGCTGAGGGTTGGAACACAGAAGCAAGCGGCCTGTATTCACACGCTGAGAATAGAAACACAATAGCTAATTCTACATGTGCTCACGCTGAGGGTGAGGGCACCTCTGCTCTTGCAGACGCTGCACATTCAGAAGGCTTCCAAAGTGTAGCTACTGGTTTTGCCTCTCACGCTGAAGGGTACCAAACTGAATCTATTGGAAGTTATTCTCACGCTTCAGGAAGGGGGTCTATTGCAACTGCAACTGCTAGTGCTGCTGTTGGATATAATGTAATTGCTGATCAGCAATACTCTACTGCTGTAGGGCAATTCAATGAAGCAGACAGAGTTGGCACTTTATTCGTTGTTGGTTCTGGCGAAAGTGAAGAAATGAGAGCTAATGCTTTCGAAGTAAGTGCAAATGGAGCCCTTGTAAATGGCGATTTAGAAGTAAGTGGAAGTATAAGTATGGATGGTGTACACCTATTGCAAATCATTGCTGGGTTGCAAGAGCAAATTGATCAATTACAGGCTGAGTTGGACGGCATGTTAGGTGGAGAGTAGAGGCTTCTCGCCAGGATTACCTCGCTGGCGCTCGGTGAACCTTCCTCGCTACGAAACAACATTTTAAAACTCGCTACGCGAGATAGAATAATCCACAACCCACTACAAAAAAGCAAGCTGTATGTTTTAGCTTGCTTTTTATTCTTCAAGACTTTGTCTTATTTTAAAATGTCGTATTTGTTGCCCCACCAGGACTCGAACCTGGAATATCTGAACCAAAATCAGGTGTGTTGCCATTACACCATGGGGCAAAAGCGTGCGCAAAGATAGCAAAGAGAAAGTAAATTGCACCTCATATGGAAGTTCTAAATCTTATTAATGGAAGTCATCTCCCTGCAAAAAGTGGAGATTGGCTTGATTTGATAGACCCAAGCAAGGGCAAGTCTTACGGAAGGATACCTAGGTCTAGTGCTGAAGATGTTAATCTTGCAGTTAAGGCAGCTAGAAACGCCTTTGAAAGTTGGAGCACAATGAGTACAGAAAAGAGGTCAGAATGTATTGATAAACTTGCCAATAAAATTCAGGAAAATGCATCTATGTTTGCTGAAGCCGAATCGAGGGACAATGGAAAGCCTATAGGTTTGGCCTCAACAGTTGATATACCCAGAGCAGAAAAAAATCTGAGGTTTTACGCTTCTGCGATAAAGCATTTTGCATCTGAGTCGCATTATGTGGAGGGCGTAGCTATCAATTATACTTTGAGGAAGCCTCTTGGGGTTGTTGCTTGTATTTCACCATGGAATTTACCCCTTTACCTATTCACTTGGAAGATAGCTCCAGCACTTGCTGCTGGGAATTGCGTGGTGGCCAAACCCTCAGAGATAACTCCCGCAACAGCCTACCTCTTGAGCAAATGGGTCAAAGAAGCAGGCTTTCCTGATGGGGTGTTAAATATTCTTCACGGACTTGGAGCAGAAGTTGGAGATGCGCTTGTAAACCATGATGACATAGCCGCTGTAAGTTTTACTGGAGGAACTTCTACTGGAGCTCGCATTGCTTCTGCCGTGGCACCAAAATTCAAAAAGTTGAGCCTTGAACTCGGGGGCAAAAACGCAGCAGTGATATTCGCAGATTGCGATTTTGATGAAGCCTTATCAACTACAGTGAGATCTTCTTTCGCTAATCAAGGCCAAATCTGCCTCTGCGGTTCTCGCATCCTAGTAGAAAGATCTATATACGACAAATTCAGAGACGCTCTCATAGAAAAAGCATCAAGAATAAAAGTTGGCGATCCCCAGGACCCCTCAACTAGGATGGGAGCAGTAGTTAGCGAACAACACAGAGAAAAAATCCTAAAGCATATTGAAATAGCAAAAGAAGAGGGAGGAAAAATTCTTTGTGGAGGATTTGCAACTCAGCCCGAAGAAATTGATGAGCTTAGTGGAGGTTATTACATTCAGCCAACCGTTTTTGAGGGTTTGGGCTCAGAATGTCGGACAAATCAGGAGGAAATTTTTGGGCCTGTTGTTACAATTCAACCTTTTGATAGTGAGGATGAGGCAATTGAAAATGCTAATTCAACAAAGTATGGTC
>JAYZNI010000021.1:0-18508 GCA_036152255.1 Bacteroidota bacterium
CCTTTACCAAAACTTAGAGCCTTAAATGGGGCCAAACCTTGGTCATGATACATCGCGAGAACTCCATCAAAATTTTTATATGCTCCAGACCCAAAGAAACCGTCAGCTGCATATGGGCCAAATGCCTTTATTCCTTTTGAATTGGCTTCTTTTATCGCTGGGGAAATAATATTCTTTTCTTCATTCCCCATTAACCCGTTATCTCCTGCGTGTGGGTTAAGCCCTAGTACAGCAATTTTGGGAGTTGAGCATCCAAAATCCCTCAACAGAGATTCATTCATCAAATCGAGCTTACTCTTTATTGCATCTGAAGTGAGTTTAGAAGCGACGTCTTTAAGTGCAATGTGTCCCGTCACTATTCCTATTCTCAATCCATCATCAACTAAAAACATCAATACGTCGTCGGCATTTGCGAAATCTGCTAAATATTCTGTGTGACCAGGGAATTTAAATCCTGATTTTGTAATTGCATCCTTGTTAATGGGAGCTGTTACAAGTACGTCAAACTTTGTTGAAGCCAGGTCTTCTACAGCATTTTTTAAAGATTCGAAGCTATATGCACCTGCTTCAGAACTCAATTCCCCGTGTACTATTGAGAAATTTTCGGAACATGATTTAACTACATTGAACTTGCCCTTTCTAGCCTTCTCTGCTGACTCTACAAAATTCACCTTTAGGTTTTCAACCCCTATGGTTTTTAGGTTTTGGTCTATTAGATTTTCAGAAGCATAGAGAATAGGAATGATTGAATTTAGCATTCTGTCATCCATAAATGTTTTCAGTATTGTTTCAACACCAATTCCATTTGGATCACCCGTCGTAAGTCCTACTCTCATTTGTTTTGATTTTGTTGTGTAAAGTTAGTGTCTAATTGCAGTATCAAATATGTAACTTAGACCTCAATGCAAAATGTCCTAAATAGGTTAATTTTTCTTGTGTTAGCAATATTCGTGTATTGCTCATCATCATTTGCCACTCATAATAGAGCTGGTGAAATAACCTATACACATGTATCAGGACTTACATACGAGGTTTTGATAACGACTTATACGAAGGAGTCGTCTCCAGCAGATAGACCAGTTTTGTATCTGTTTTGGGGAGATTCTAATGAATTAGACAGTCTTGAAAGAGAAGATATAGATTACACATTTCTTAATGAGGACATACAAATAAACACTTACCGTGGAATACATAATTATGGAGGTCCTGGAACTTTTGAGATAGTTGTTGAAGATCCAAATAGGAACGAAGGAGTCTTAAATATGTTTGGCTCAGTTGATACGCCTTTTTCAATTAGGAGCCTATTGATTATTGACCCCGAAGCAGGGAATAATAACAGTGTAACTCTCCTAAATCCTGCAACTGAGAATGCTTGCAGAGATAGGCTTTGGATTCACAATCCTTCTGCACACGATCCAGATGGAGATGTGCTAGTATATAGCTTGGTTCCGTGTAGAGGATTTAATGGAGAACCAATCCCAACTTATGTATTTCCTGATGAGGTAAGCCCAGAGGATGATGTATTCAATATTGATTCAGAAAATGGAGATGTTACTTGGGATTCGCCTCAAATTGTTGGTGAGTACAATATTGCAATTCTCATTGAAGAATACAGGGAAGTAAATGGAGAGATGCGCAAGGTTGGAGAAGTAATTAGAGACATGCAAATAGATGTTCAGATGTGTAATAACCACCCTCCAGAACTGAGCCCTATTGCTGACACATGTATTGTGGCAGGGTCATTTTTAACTTGGTATGTAAATTCAAATGATCCAGATGGTGATAACATCACCTTGAGTGCTATTGGAGGCCCAATATCCGAAGTAGATAACATTGCAACTTTTATCAATCTTGGTGGAGGTATTGGAGAATTTGCTTGGGCTCCTACTTGCGCTGAGGTTAGGTTAGAGCCCTATCAAGTAATTTTTAAGGCCAAAGATTTGGGCAACGCAGTTCCTCTAGCAGACATTGAGTCAGCATTTATTAGAATAGTTGCTCCACCAGTAGAAAATGTAAATGCAGAGCCTGTTGGAAATACTGTGTTATTGAGTTGGGATGGCGGAGAATGCGCGGATCAACTATCAAGTTGGCAAATTGAGGGTGGTTATCATAATATCTACAGGCGTTTTGAAGGCCAACCCTGGGAACCCACGGTTTGCGAAACGGGAGTGCCAAATGATTTGGGGTTTGAGTTAATTGCCAGCGTACCTAACCTGTCAAACACTACTTACGTAGATGATGATTTACTTTCATACGGAGCTACATATTGTTACAGGATTGTTGTTAGATTCGACGACGGATCGGAGTCGCTTTCTTCTGACGAGGTATGTACGACTATCAAAAAGGATGTTCCAGTTATGACACATGCTGATGTTATGACAACTGCTATTTCTGGAGATGTTTACGTTGGATGGTCTCCTCCTACTGAAATGGACACCTTGATTTTCCCCAAACCATATACTTATAAGGTTTTTAGAAATGAGGGATCTTTAATTGAAATTGCAACAGGAATCACTGATAGCTCTTATGTTGATGTAGGAGTGAATACAATTGATAAAGCCCAAACCTATAAGGTAGAAGCATGGTGCACTACATCTGAGGGTCCAGCTCTCGTTGGTGAGAGTATCCCTGCTTCAACTCCATATCTAACATTGGAGCCAAACGACAACACGCTTGAGCTGACAATCACAGCAAACGTTCCGTGGTTTAACGACAGATACTATATAGAGAGAAAAGCTACTAGTGATGTTGATTTTGTACCATACGATACAACTGATTATCACGTGTATGTAGATTCTGGATTAATAAATACAAGAACGTATTGTTACAGAGTGACAACTGAGGGAGCTTATGATTCAAACTTGATTCAGAATCCTTTACACAATAGATCTCAAGAGGCATGCGGTGTACCATATGATTTCACGCCTCCTTGCCCGCCAAACCTTGAAGTGGACGACGATTGCGAAGCCCAAACGGATCTGTTAAGCTGGTTTGGCTCACACGAATGTTCAGATGATGTAATGGGGTACAATATTTATTGGGGTCAATTCCAAGATGACACATTGGAATTGTATGCTACTTATGATCATGTAGAAGGACTAGAACTTGACTCGACATTTGTTTTCAATTTTGAACAAAACGAAGGAACTATAGCTGGATGTTTCGCAATTACTGCACTTGACTCATTACTAGTCGGGCCAAATGGAGATTATAGACGCAACGAGAGTGAATTCTCAAACATTGTTTGCGTAGATAACTGCCCTTTCTACTTTTTGCCAAATGTCTTTACCCCAAATGAAGACCAAGTAAATGACACCTTCGTCCCGTTACCGTGGAAATTCATAGAATCAGTTGATTTTAGAGTATACAATAGGTGGGGCACTGAAGTCTTTGTGACTGAAGATCCTGAAATAAATTGGGATGGTCGAGATAAGGAAAGTGGCGAAAAATTAGTCGATGGAGTCTATTTTTACGTGCTGACACTAAATACCATTAGACTAGAAGGAATCGTTCCAGAAAAGTTCAATGGCCAAATCCAGATTCTAGGTTCTAGAAGCTCAATTGTCAATTAATATGTTCACAGGAATAGTTGAATCTACAGGTAGGATAATCCAAATTGAAAAGGAGGGTACAAATGTTCACTTCTCTCTTTCATGCAGTTTTAATTCTGAGCTTAAAATAGACCAAAGCTTAGCGCACGATGGCGTTTGCCTAACTGTTGTCCGTTGTTCAAGCGATTATTACGTTGTAACGGCTATAAATGAAACCATGCAAAAGACAACTCTCAATAATTGGAATATTGGCGACAATGTCAACCTCGAAAGATGCATGATGATGGGGGATAGGTTCGACGGTCACATGGTACAAGGCCATGTAGACACAACGGGAACTCTAGTAGAAATAATTGAAAAAGGAGGTTCACATGAGCTCACCATTGAGCATGAAAGTTCGTCTCAGTGGATGACTGTTCCTAAAGGTTCAATTACTGTAAATGGAATCTCACTAACTGTTGTAAGTAGCGACGAAGGAAGGTTTTCGGTTGCGCTGATTCCGTACACATGGGAAGAAACTACAATGCACGAACTTCAGATCGGTGACTTGGTGAATTTAGAATTTGATGTTATCGGCAAATACATCAATAAAATGCTTGACGCAAGAGGTTGATTACTTCCTCAACTCAAAATTACTTCCTAGATATACTCTCCTAACTTGTTCGTCAGAAGCTAGGGTTTCTGCGGTTCCTTCTTTTAAAATTTTCCCTTCAAATAGTAAGTAGGCCCTATCTGTAATATGAAGAGTTTCTTGAACGTTGTGGTCGGTAATCAAAACCCCAATCTCCTTCTTTTTTAGCTGCACTACAATTCTCTGGATATCTTCAACAGCAATTGGATCAACTCCAGCAAAGGGCTCGTCAAGTAGTATAAAGTTTGGGTCACAAGCAAGGGCTCTTGCAATTTCAGTTCTCCTTCTTTCACCACCTGAAAGTACAGCTCCCATGCTCTTTCTAACCTTAGTTAGTCTAAACTCGTCAAGTAACTCCTCAAGCTTTTTCTTTTGCACACTCTTACTTAATCCTCTTAGCTCAAGAATAGCAGTAATGTTGTCCTCAACAGAAAGAGCTCTAAACACCGAAGCCTCCTGAGGCAGATAACCAATACCCTTTCTAGCCCTCATATACATTGGGAGATTTGTCAACTCTTCATCTCCCAGAAATACCTTACCAACTTCTGGATTAACCAATCCTACAACAGCGTAAAATGAAGTCGTTTTGCCTGCACCGTTTGGCCCTAATAATCCAACAACTTCACCTGGATTTACATAGAAGCTAACATCGCTGACAACCTCTCTGCCTGAATAAGTTTTAGAGATGTTGTTCGCTTTGAGTGTTGCTTTATTATGTTCTGCAGACATATTCATTTGGGTTACAAAATTAAAGCTCAAAGCCTAGACCTACTCTAATTCCCCATTTTTCACTGAAATCAATGGTGGGTTCTTTTAGTTGAAGATTGAAATCTACTCTCATTAAGCCCAAAATATTCTCAATTCCTATAACTGCTTCGCCGTAAAATCCATTGAGGCCATTAGTAGACTCAGGAAGTTCTAATATGCTTTCATGCCTATCGTCCCAACGTCCATAAACGCCCTTTATTCCAATTAATTCTCGAAGTTCTAGTTGCTTGATCCAAGGAATTCGACCTAGAACTAAACCTTCGCCATGCCATTCGTAAAATCCCCTTGCCCATGTGTCCGTTACATATTCAAAATACTGAAGTAGGTTAAAGGATTCTTTAATTGAAAGAACGGTTTCATTAGCAGGCTGTAGCTCTAGAAGTGGGAACGGGGCCTTGCCTGAATACGTTCCAATCTCTGAGTTGTAGTCGATTCGGCCTAGTGGACCAAGGCGCAATTTTCCTTCTAAGCCTAAGGTGTAACGACCATATCGATATTGAGAACCAGCTATGCCCTTCCAGCCTTGAGTTGTCGTTAGTGTCCATATTGGAGCTCGTGTACCCAGGCTAATCCTTTCAGTCGAACCGCTTACAAACTTTTCATTCTTTGCATATCTCAATTGAAACGTAGATTCAGCTGTAATGATTGAAGGTCTCTCTGCAGTCCAAGCAGGTCCACCAGGAGATCTTACTACATAGTTTGGAGAAAGAAAGTCTAGTTTGCCTCGGGATTCTACTTTCCTATGTCGTAGCTCTATATACGAGGTGAAGCCACTACCAAATTCGCCAAGGAAACTCGCTTCGGCCATTGAAATCATTGCAAGTTGATTTTGGGCTCTGAGGTTAAAAGCAGAATTAAAAAGGTTTCCCTGATCAAAGAATCCCATCATGCCAAGCTGCTCGATGTCCTTTTGGTAAGATGCGTACCATTCAATCCTAGGAACTCTCTTTTGGACGTAAGTGATATCTGCTCTGTATTTAAACTCCCTGTCACGATTACCATAAGCACAAAAAACAGAGGGAAAGATCTTCTTACTTACCTCATCTGTTGTGTACATCTCAAGTGAAAATCTGTTCCCTTCAACTTCGTTGTATGAATAGGCATCGTACCAAGGACCTATTTCAATATGCTCAAACTCAACGTAACCAGTCCCAATGAAGTATATTAAGCTACCAAAGAAGTCAAATTGAGGCATAGATTGAATTGAATCAACAGTCTCATAAATGTCCATTTCTCTAGACGATAGTGGATGGGGTCTCTTTTTGACCCATTCTTGTTCCAAGACATCGTGTGCGCCTATATCGTAGGTAAGATCCCTCTTTGACCCCCAAACCTCATTTGGCCATTCTTCAGCAAATTCAAAGTCGTAATACAGTGTTTTGTTTCGTGCATAGACGCCCATGCTTCTGCCAACTAAGGAAGCGTCAATTATTATTTCTCTTTTTGAGAGAACCCAGTTTTCATTTTGAAAATCGTACATCTGCATAAAGCCCATTGAACGAATGAAGTTTATTGCAGCACCTTCGGAAATTTTGGCATCAATTTTAGAGAGCCCCATTGTTAAGGTATCTATCCAAAACTCTCCTTCAAAAGTGTACTCTCCTCTTCTTCTTGGTACAAAGGCCAAATGAAAATTTACACGCCCCTCTACCTCTAATGTGTCCAGAATATAATATCTATAGTGCAAATTTCCCCTATCGTGGATGGGACTAGTAAATGCTTTATCGAGTAATAGAAATTGATTTTCATAGATGTCTATGTCGAAGAATTCTGCTGAAACTGATGTTGAGTTATCACCTTCTTCCATCCATGTTGCTCTGGCTGCTTCAATTCGCTTTTCAGTTCTTGAAGGTTTGTTTTGGGTTCTAATCAAGCCTGTTGATTCAGACATAAAGAGTGGAAGATTTACCCTTTGTTCGCTTGAGTCTAACTTATCCCAAACCCATCCAAATGCGCCCCAAAACTTCCTTGCAGGCAACTTTTCTGGTATGTCGTTTACATCGACTTCAAGCCTATCGTGAAATTTAAATTTAAGGGCTGGGATGTTCTTTGAATTGTTGGATTTTTTTGCATCAGCCACTCTTTGCATTAGAGGTTTCGCAGGGTTTTTTCTCTTCCTATCGGGCCTTACTTCTGCTACTGCTAGTTCTATGCGTTTGGGCTCGAGAGCTACATCTAGTGTTTGATGTACTTCTTTTTGAATCTGAATAGTTTGAGACAAATAACCTAGGAAGGAGATATGAATCCTACCTACTCTCTCGTTAGTGCTCAATGCATACCTTCCATCAATATCAGATGTTGTCCCTTCGCTAATCCCATTGAAGCTAACAGTAACAAATGGAAGAGGTTTTCCTGTTTCACCATCAAAAATTCGACCTTCAACAGATGTGGTTTGGGCTAAATAAAGAAGAGAATATCCTAGACAGAATAAAAGTGTTACTAACGATCTAATTGTCATTTAAGGTTTCTCTTTTCTCTTTTTCTTACCTGGCGTTTAGCGATAATAATGCCAATTTCATACAAGAAAAGAACAGGAATTGATACTAATATTTGTGAAGTTAGATCAGGAGGCGTGATGATTGCGGCAATAATCAAAATGCCTACAAGTGCATGTTTTCTATAACTCCTAAGTATCTCAGGGGTAACAACTCCAGCTCTAGAGAGGAAGTAAACAAATACTGGAAGTTGGAAGATCAATCCTGATGCTAGAGAAATGGTAGCTACTGTTTTTATATAAGACATTACTGCAATCCTAGATGCAACATCGCCTAATTCGTATCCACCTAAGAATTGTAACGATAGTGGAACTATTCCCCAGTATCCAAAAGCGACACCTCCAAAAAATAGCAACGAGGAGAAAAAGCCCAGGCCTCGAATTGACTTTCGCTCACTATCCTTCAATGCTGGTTTTACAAACCCCCATATTTGAAGTAATAGATAAGGAAATGCTACGATTACACCTCCTGCAATAGAAACCATAATGTGTGCTGTGAAATTCCCCAGCATTGATGTGTTGATGAGCTCGTATTTAATTTCACTAACACAAAGCTTGTCACCAGCTCCAATCAATTCTGACAGCTTGCACCACATTTTGAAACTAAAAAATTCTGGGGTTCTAGGACCAAATAAGATCATGTCAAAAACCCAGTCCTTCTTCACAAACAGTATCGATGCTCCAATAAAAATTGCGAAAAGAGATTTAAAAAGCCTAGACCTTAGTTCCTCGAGATGATCGAGAAAGCCCATTTGTTTTTCGTTTGGTAGATCTTGGTCTAGCGGTGCCATCAGTTTACTATTCCTTCTCTAATTAAGTCGTGTAAATGGACTATGCCCGAATACGCTCCATTTGAATCTATTGAGATGATTTGGGTTACTCCCCTATCTTGGATGGCGTTTGCAGCTTCCATCGCTAATCTATTTTCAGAAATTGTTAGCGGTGTTGAGCCCATTATTTCAGATGCACATTGGTCAACCTTACCAGATTCCAATGCCCTTCTCAAATCTCCATCAGTTATGATGCCAACAATTTTATCATCTTCTAAAACTACAGTAGCTCCATATCTTCCAGATGTCATAGACATTAAAACATCCTGCATTGAAGCGCTAGTATTGACATGTGGCAATCTATTTGAATCGACCAAGTCAGAAACTCTAATCGTTAATTTCTTCCCCAGAGTGCCACCTGGATGATTCCTTGCGAAATCTTCTGGGCCAAACCCCTTTGCTTCCATCAAGCATAGAGCTATAGCATCTCCCAATGCCATTTGGACTGATGTACTTGTTGTTGGGGCCAAATCAAATGGGCACGCCTCAGGTTCAACTCCAGCAAGAATAATATGATCTGCTAGCTTAGCTAATGTCGATGTGGATACTCCTGTTATTGCAATGAGTGTGTTGTTAGCTGCTTTAATTAGAGGTGCTAATGCTTCAATCTCTGCTGAACTTCCACTTTTTGACAGGCAAAGAACTACGTCTCCGTCTTGAATACCGCCTAAATCTCCATGAACAGCGTCACCAGCATGAACAAAGAGCGCAGGCGATCCAGTAGAGTTTAATGTTGCTACTATTTTTCGTGCAACATCAGCACTTTTTCCCACACCTGTAAGAACCACTCTGCCTTTAGATTTAAGGATTGTAGAGATTACATCAACAAAATCTTCGCCCAAATTTGAGGATAGATTGTGTATAGCGTCACCCTCCATTTTTAGTGTGAGTTTTGCTCTATTTAGGATGTTTTCTCTGCTAAAATCCATGGTCAAAATTAATGATTGCAAATCTAAGAAAAGGGCTTATCTTTATTTGTGTAATTCTAATCAATAGATGAGCCTTGCTGATAATACGCCAAAAGGGGCGTTGCAAAAATATTTTGGGTTTAAAGAATTCAAGGGTAAACAGGAGGTGGCTATCCAGAGTATGCTTGATGGGAAAGATACCTTTGTCATTATGCCTACAGGTGGGGGTAAAAGCCTCTGCTATCAATTGCCTGCGTTAATGCTAGATGGTGTTGCACTTGTTGTTTCGCCTTTGATAGCACTTATGAAAAACCAGGTTGATGCTATCAGGGGGAATCACGAAGACACATCAATAGCACACTTTTTAAATTCGTCACTAAATAAAAGCGAGGCAGAAAAAGTAGTTTCTGATGTTACTGCTGGAAAGACCAAACTTTTATACGTTGCTCCAGAGACCTTAACTAAGCAAAGTAATATTCAGTTTTTAAAGTCTGTAAAAATCAGCTTTGTTGCGGTAGATGAGGCTCACTGTATTTCAGAGTGGGGACACGATTTTAGGCCTGAGTACAGGAAAATTAGGCCCATCATTAAACAGATTGCTGATGTTCACATCATTGCATTAACTGCTACCGCTACTCCTAAAGTTCAGGTCGATATTCAAAAGAATCTCGAAATGGTCGACGCTAATGTGTTTAAGTCGTCATTTAACAGAGACAATCTTTTTTACGAGGTAAGGCCTAAAAAGAATGCACTCAAGCAGATAGTTCAATACGCTTTGAACAATAAGGGTAAGAGCGGAATTGTATACTGTTTGAGCAGGAAAAAGGTTGAGCAGATCGCTGAAACTCTTGCAGTTAATGGTGTAAAGGTTCTTCCATATCATGCTGGCAAAGACAGTAAAACCAGATCTTCAATACAAGATCAATTCCTTATGCAAGATATCGATGTGATCGTAGCGACGATTGCGTTTGGAATGGGAATAGATAAGCCAGATGTTAGGTATGTGATTCACTACGATATTCCTAAGAGTTTGGAGAGTTATTACCAAGAGACTGGTAGAGCTGGCAGAGATGGCCAAGAGGGTAGGTGCATTGCTTTCTATTCTCATAAAGACATTGAAAAGCTTGAGAAATTTCTTCACGGCAAACCCATTGCAGAGCAAGAAATAGGAATGCAGCTTTTACAAGAGGTCATGGCTTATGCTGAGACTTCTATTTCCAGAAGAAAGTTCTTACTACACTATTTCGGAGAGGATTTCGATGAGGTAAATGGTCCAGGAGCCCAAAACTGTGATAACACTAGAAACCCAAAAAAGCAATACGACGGTACCGAGGAACTCAAACTAGTAATCGAAACAATCTCAGATTTTAAAGAGGGGCATAAAATGCAGTTCATTTCTGCAATTTTAGTTGGAGAAGAAAACAGAGAGGTTGAAGCGTATAAAGGATCTCAAAGTTCAAACTGGAAAAAGGGAGTAGAGAAAGAAGACAGATATTGGAATGGGGTTATGAGGCAGGCTATTGTGTTTGGGTTTATTAAAAAGGATGTGGAGCAATACGGAGTTCTTCAAATTACAGATAAGGGTAGAGAGTATTTGAAGGAGCCTTATGAAGTTAAGTTAGCTGAGGAGAGGAATTACGACGATGTTGACTCAGGTGATACAATGGTTCAAACTAGGAAAGGCCAAGGCGGAGCTTTAGATACTAAACTCAGGTCCATGCTTGTAAGTCTTAGGAAGGAAATTGCAGACAAAAAGAGCTTGCCTCCTTATGTGATTTTCCAAGATATAAGTCTGGATGAGATGTCTATTCACTATCCAATTACTGAAGAGGAGTTGCTGAGGATTACTGGAGTGGGAGCTGGAAAAGCAAAAAAGTTTGGCCAGGAATTCCTTGAGCTAATTGCTAAATACGTGGAGGATGAAAATATTGAAAGGGTAGAGGATCTTCTCGTTCGTACGGCTTCAAATAAATCGAGCAATAAAGTGAACATTATCCAGCAAATTGATAGGAAGATGAACCTAAGTGATATGGCATCAAGGACAAACTTAAGTGTTGAGGAAGTGCTTACTGAAATAGAACAAATTGTTGCTGCGGGCACTAAAGTGAATATCGATCACTGTATTGAGGAAAGCATGGATGATGATTGTGTTGAAGAACTTTTTGAGTTCTTTAGCGAATCTGCCGACGAAAGTATAGAGGCAGCTCTTGCCGAATTTGAAGACAGCTATTCTGAAGAAGAATTGAGGCTTATCAGGATTAAATTTCTAAGCGACGTTGCTAACTAGCATGTAATAGCTCCGTAAGCCATTAAACCAGCACCTATTTCTAAAGCACTTTCGTCTATGTCGAAACGTGAAGTGTGAAGACCGTGATGCCCGTGTTCTGAATTAGGACTAGCAGTGCCTAGGCGATAAAAACATCCTGGTATTTTTTGGCAGTAGAAGCTAAAGTCTTCAGCTGTCATCCTCTCTGGAAGCTCGTGTACTTTATCCTCACCTAGATATTCAACTGCCACATTGAACATACGTTTTGTCAAATGGGGGTCGTTGTATACACTTGGATATCCAACTCGAATATCAAGGTCAGCTGTAGCGCCACGATTTGCACATATGCTATCCACTATTTCTCGGATTTTTGAATGAGCATTAAATCTCCATTCCTCGCTAAGCGATCTGAATGTGCCTTTTAACTTGACAGAATTTGGAATGACATTGGTTGCTCCTGACCCTTCAATAAATCCAAATGTGAGTACCGTTTTTATCTTAGGGTTTTCCCTTGTTTCTATGAATTGCTCACATGCCAAAAGTACTTCAGAAGCAACGAGAAGGGGGTTACATTGGCCTTTTGGTAATGCTGCATGGCCGCCCTTGCCGTTGATGGTTAGGTAGATTTCGTCAGCTGAGGCCATGTACATGCCCCCTCTTATTCCTACATGTCCAGCAGGGAGGTCTGGGAAAACATGTTGGCCTAAGATGTGGGAGGGGACGGGGTTTTCTAGCACTCCTTCTTTTACCATTATTGAGGCGCCGCCGGGTAGCTGTTCTTCGCCGGGTTGGAAGATGAGGCGTATGGTACCGTCCCATTGATCCGATGTAGAAGCAAGAATTGAAACGGCACCGAGTAATGATGTGGTGTGTACGTCGTGCCCGCACGCGTGCATTTTGCCGTGCTTCTTAGACGCGTAGTCGACTTCGTTTTCTTCAATGATGGGTAGGGCGTCGTGATCAGATCTTAGGGCGATAGTTCTTGAATTTGGGTTGCGACCTTTGATTGTGGCTACAACACCAGTACCTGCAATACCCTTTTCATGCGAGATTCCTAGTTCTGTGAGGACATTTGAGATAAATTCCATTGTCTCATACTCCTCGAATGAAAGTTCAGGATGCGCATGTAGATGTCTACGCCAGCTAATTAGCTGAGGGTGTAGGGTAGATGCTAAATGTTTTATTTGGCCTTTAAGATCCATCTCCAGGGAAAATTTCTTTAAGCGATTTTATCGCCATAATTGATGCAGTGTAGAACATAAATGCTGCAAAGACTAGTCGAACTACTGTGGGCGACAGTTTTAAAGACCACTTACTTCCCAGCCAAGCGCCAATTACAAATGTTATTGCAAGGCATGCGGCATATGTCCACTCTACGCTTTGTTCGCTATGGTAGTTCAGTGCAGCTAATATTCCTATTGGAGGTAGCATCATGGCTAGTGATGTGCCTTGGGCTACGTGCTGATCGACACCAGTTAAATAAATAAGAGCAGGGACTATTATGAGTCCACCACCTATACCCACAAAGCCGCTTGCAATTCCTGCTACGACTCCTATTAGAAGTAATATGAACAGAGTAGAAAGGTCCACTTTAGAAATCGAAATTTAAACTAAGTGAAAAACGCGCTGGTTGGATAGTTTTATTGTCCACTCCCCAGGCCAAATCCGCGCACACCCAATACCCTAAAAACCTAGACCTTATTCCAACACCCCAATCGTATAGAATAGGTTCGTGGTTATTGTCTACAGTAAAGGTAATTGGGTTTTGTTCAATTACTGTAGTGTTAAAACTATTGTCTTCAGAGTAAGGGTGAAGTCCATTCCAGGCTGAACCAATATCTGCAAATCCAACAACTTGGAAATTTCTCAAGAAATCACTGCTTGCAGGAATCTGAAATAATGTACTCCAAATGGGGATCCTCACTTCGGCATTCATAACAAATGCATTAGAACCATTCCTTGCATTATTTGAAAATCCTCTAAGTGGAGTAATTCGGGCTTGGTATGCATATGGAACATTTGGATCAATTTCTGAAGTTATACTCCCAAAATTGAACAAGACATTATCAGTGCCACCTAGTAGGTGGAGAAGCTTGTTGCTTCCTATTGACCAATCTCCAACCATTCTCACTGCAAAGATGCTATTTGAATACAGCCTAATGTATTTCCTTGCGTCAAACCCTAATGTCCCAAAACTCAGACCTTCTTTATTTATGTAGAACTCAGACCAAACTTTAGCTCTAGTACCTTCTCTAATGTTTAGTGCTAGTATTCGAGAATCATCATATACGTACGCTAGCTCTCCACCAAACTGTTCAGCGTATTCAATAGGTTGGGTTAGAGTGTTCATTTCTGTTCCCTGAGGAACGTGTCTATCTACTCTCAAGCCAACAGAAGCTCTTACGCTCCTTACTTCGTCAAGCGGGAATGTGAGCCTATATTTTGAGAACAGTGATGTCGTTTCTACAAGAGTATAATTTTCAGCATCGAAGCTAATTGTACCCTGTCTTTGGATACTGAACATCTTGTCGGTTTGGGCTTCTAAATTGTAATAGGCAAGACCGATCAAACTATTGCTCAAGTTTGCGGGAATATTAAAGCCAGCAATGATATGCTTATCCTCAAAGAGGTCACTCAACCTAATCTCTGTTGCATTTCCAATACCTGGATTCACATTAATGTTACCGTCGTAAGGGGTGTAGAACTGAGAGCCAAACGCATTGCTCACTTGCGTCTGCATTTTATCCAACGTGAAGTTCAATCTGTAGTTAGAAGGCTTCAGTTTCACGTTACTTACCTTGCGCTTTTCTTCTGTAGTATTTTCTTTAACAGGTTGCGATTTAGTTTCAGATTCCCTTCCTCTCTTCTCTCCTTCAAAAGTATAATTCCTAATGTCCACCTGTGTTGGGCTGAGTTTAACAGACCAATCTGGAGGTATAAAGTCATTGCTTAGAGACTTCACAATTAGATGGTCGCTGAGATTTGAACTAATACGACTTGAGGATTTGGGCATTTCTGCCACCTCCATGTTGTAAAGCTTCTGATTTAAAATGATTGGAGTGTGGATTTTTTCATTCACTGTGTCGCAACCCAAACCCAAAGCAGGTACAGCTAAGTCTTGCAACACCCTTGTATCGGTATAGTACCTATACTTAATAATTGTGTCAATATTTAAAATTGTGCTATCCTTCCATCCCCACATCAGATCTTGCATACCAGACGGATTTTCTGCTAAATAGATAAAGTCATTTTCGGAAAGTGGGATTGGTTGTCTTTCATCTACCAGGGGTGTGTGTACCAGCCTTTCTAATTGGATTTGGTCTCTGTCAAGATGTGCCAAATAAAGATCCAACTCTCTAGCAAAAGGAGCGTAATTCGTTTCATTCCTCAGAGTATCATCCGGTCTGTTAGAAGCAAAAATGATTGAGTTTCCTCCGTTTGTAAAGCGAGGGTCTAAGTCGTCGTATTTATCAATCCAAAGCGGTTCCTGAATGTTACCCACTACTCTGTATAGATATAAATCAGAACGACCGTCTCTAAGACCAGAAAAAACGATATTCCTTCCATCTGGTGAGTAGTCTAGAGAAAGAATACCGTCAATCCTAAACAATGTTTTTTGTATAAATCCTTTCTCGTCTAATCTGATTGTAATTAATTGTGGATTTCCCTTTTCATTAATCGCATAGCAGAGCTGATTCGAATTTGGATGCCAAGCTATGTGAAGATTTTCTCCATCTCCGATTTGGCTTAGTTTCTTTCCGTGAACGGCTCTCTTTTTTACATCGCCAGTTTTATTATTCTTTGTTCGAATTGTTAGCTGACCTCTTTCATTTGTGATATAGGCAGTTGTATTTCCATCGGGCGATACACTGTAATAATTGTAATCGAATTTGTTTGGTTCGTCTTCAAGAGTATTGATTTCAGCTCTATATGTTGAAGAAGATAATCTGTTTGAATATGAAATGACTTCTTTCATTAATTCATCTAAACTGAGTCCAGTAGCAAAACGGAAACCACCTTCAACATTGCTGCTTACTCTCACCATATAGAGCACGTTTGCTATTGCTTGTTTTCCATAAACGTCAGCGATATAAGTCCAAACACCTTGGCCAAACTTTCCAGCCTGCTCACCATATGTTCTTTCTATCCAACCTAAGTCACCAGTCTTACCAGCATCATATACATATGCCTTGGACTCTGCTGAGATAGGATCGCTAATGTATCTAACTAAGCCCTCTTCAAACCAATCTGGAACTTGTAGAACACTAGAGTTTCTCATTGCCTCTTGCCAACTGCCTTTGTAAAGAATTTGGTTTAGAGAAATCCTAGCCAATCCTTCTACCAAATCTCTTTCCATTTCCTTTCTATCTCCTCGACCGTAAATGAAGATTTTATTACCTACAAGTTTTGCATTACCTCCAATATTATTTCCCTCGTCTTCAGGCTGAAAAAGACCAATGTTTGACTGCTTGAATTCTACTTGGTTGTTGTAGACCAAAATTTGAATGGGTCCATCAAGATTGTTTCCGAAGTATTGCAATAGCTCCTTACGAGCATCAGCAACAATTGAAGCTATATCCCCAGCTAAAGCCTTGCCACCCTGGTAGTAGTATATCTCAAATTCGCCTTGAGTGTGATACTGCCATTCAAAATTTCTGTATTGTACTCTATTCTTTCCATATTCTACCAAAAGTCCATCGTGGAATTGAGCGTTTACACTAAAGCCCAAACAAATTGTAAGCGCAATAGAAAATAACTTTGGTAATATTGTGCGAATAGAGAGCATTCTATTCGAAATTACGCCCTTAATCTCAAAATGATGAACGATCTACATACTTTCACTTTTAATGTGTTTAGCGAGAATACGTATTTGCTCGATCATGGAAATGGAGAGGCAACGGTATTCGATCCAGGTATGAGCAGTTTTGATGAGAGAGAAGATTTTGATTCTTTTCTTCAGAGTAGAGGTTTAAAGCTAGTTGAATGTTTATTAACCCATGCTCACCTAGATCATGTCCTAGGTGCAAATTGGATTACTGAAAAGTATGGTTTACTACCAAGATTACACGACCATGATATTCCGACTTGGGATATGGCTGAGAAGTCAGCTCATGTTTACGGTATACCTATGGATCCGTTGCCATCGAGGGGAGTGCCGTTAGAAGGGCAGGGCTCAATTATTTCTTGTGGCAATTATGACCTAGAAATAAGATTAGCACCTGGCCATTGTCTAGGTCACGTAGTGTTTGTTTGCCATGAATACAGCTTCGTAATCGGTGGAGACGTACTTTTCAATGGAAGTGTAGGTAGGACTGATTTACCAGGTGGAGATGCATCTACTCTAGCTAAGTCTATAAAGGAACAACTTTACACTCTGCCCGATAATTTTGAAGTTCATCCAGGTCACGGACCTTCAACTACAATTCGGAAGGAAAAGGCGACAAATCCATTTGTTCATTCTTAATTAAATATTAAAATTCGGAAATAAATCATATATTAATGAAATGAAAAAATTTTTGCTATTTATCATAACAGCAACGATACTTGGATGTTCTCCAAATTCAGTAAATATTCTCGACGGATATAGTACAGAAGGTTTGACTTACGAAAATGCCTCAGTATATTATAATGGCAAACTTGCTGCTACACTTGCTTCGGTAGAGGTTGCATATGACGACGGGAAACTAATTAGAGAGGCCACATTTGTGTTGACCTCAACCGAGTTTAATGATATTGCGATTAATATTATTAAGTTAGTACAGGAAAAGAAAGAAGATCCTGATTGGGAAATAGAAGTCGAATTAAAACTTTAATTTTCTTCTTTAGAAAAATTATACGAGAAGCCCAAAGTAAATGTCCTTCCAATATTGAAATTTTGGAAGTCATACTCTACGTCTTTTAAGGTGTAAGTTTGCCTGTATTCAGGGTCGAGTAAATTTCTTCCTTTTAAGCTAATTGTTAGTTTATCTCCAAAAGTTTTATTAATACTCATGTCAAGAGTTCCTCTTGGTTGATCATATACATCTGGAGTTCCACCAGGCGTAACAAGTACTAATTTCTCGCCACTTATATTAAATCCACTATTTATGCTTAATCCTTTCTGGCTATTTACATAACTAATCATGCTATTTATAATGTAAGGCGATTGACCAAACATAGGTCTTGTCATCTCATGATCGGGATCTGTAGCTCTTATTTCAAATAACTCATCTGCTGCGATACTAGTTTTACTTTTAATGTATGTCGCATTAAATGCAAAGTTTATATTATCTAATATATCATTGATAAAACCAAGATTTTTCTTTATTTCCAGTTCAGCACCAAACAATTCAGCTCTATCTACATTTTTCCATGTAATTTCTGTATTTGAAGCTGTTGAAATAATTACTTGTTCAATCGGATCTGTAAATCTTTTATAGAAACCAGAAATAGAAATAATTTCACCTAAATATGGAAAAAATTCAAGTCGTTGGTCAATGTTCAAAACCTTTGTTCTGTTTAAATCAGTATTGCCAGTTTGTTGTTCTTGAATTTCAAAATCAAAAACTGAGAAAGGGGCTTTTTCTCTAAACAGTGGTCTAGCTACACTTTGGCTTGCAGAAAACCTAAAGTTTAGAGTTTGTAATTCCTTTTCAAATAAAGTGTATGTCATATTCAAAGATGGAAGAACATCAATTACATCTAACGAACCTCGAAAATTTTCCTGTAAATCTATAGACAATTCTTCTTCTTCGATAATGTCACTTTCAAGAAGCATATTTGTTGCTTCGACCCTAACTCCTGTATTTATTCTTAAAAATTCTGTTGGGAATAGGTCTAGCATTGCATAATGACCTAACACACTTTGAAAGGCATTGTAACTGTTTTGAATATCAGTGTCATCTCGTACGTACAAATAATCCAATCCAGTCCCCGGAACAATATTCATATTATTTGGGCTGAAATAATTTGTAGGATTACCATCATAATTTATACCACTAGAAACAAAACTGAATCTATTTTCTGAATAGTCTCTAGTTTTTAGAACATAAGAAATCCCTAGTGACAACTTATTTTTTTC
>JAYZNI010000022.1:0-6224 GCA_036152255.1 Bacteroidota bacterium
AAATAACCAACCCTTATTTATATCAATTCTAAATAATATAGTGTGCATCCCCTTTTTATGGTATTTTTGCAATATGATTACAGTTAGCGAAACAGCAGCAACACAAGTGCAAAAACTCATTGCAGATGAGGGAATGCCGGAGAATAGTTTTGTTAGAGTGGGCGTCAAAGGTGGCGGTTGCTCCGGGCTTATGTATGAGATGGATTTTGACACAAACCTTAAAGAGGGGGATCAAAGCTTTGAGGATAAGGGAATTACAGTTGAAGTAGATAAAACAAGCTTTCTGTATTTAGTAGGCACAGAGCTTAGATATAGCGGAGGGCTAAATGGAAAGGGGTTTGAATTTTACAACCCAAATGCGAACAGAACATGCGGATGTGGAGAGAGCTTTTCTCTTTGATTTAATAAGGGTTTATGAGCCAAACTGAAGAAGATAAATTACTCAATCAAGTAACTGGTAAGAGTTACGAGTTCGGTTTTACGACCGATATAGAGTCTGAGACCATCGCTCCTGGATTAAATGAGGGCGTAATCAGGGAGATTAGTTCGAAGAAAAACGAACCAGAATGGATGCTAGAGTGGAGGCTAAATGCGTTTAAGATTTGGTCTGAAATGGAAGAACCTGAATGGGCACATTTGGAATACCCGAAACCAGATCTTCAAGCAATCAGTTATTACTCTGCTCCAAAAAAGAAAAAAGAGCTTAAATCTTTAGATGAGGTTGATCCTGAGTTAAGGAAGACGATGGAAAAGCTTGGGATTAGTCTTGAAGAGCAAAAGAGACTGAGTGGTGTTGCTGTCGATTTTTTGATGGATAGCGTGAGTGTCGCAACTTCATTCAAGGATAAGCTTGCAGAACTAGGAGTAATATTTTGTTCATTAAGTGAAGCAGTTCAAGAGCATCCTGAACTAGTTAAAAAGTACATAGGAACAGTAATTCCTCAACGAGACAATTACTATGCTGCTTTAAATTCTGCCGTTTTCACAGATGGTTCATTTTGTTATATTCCAAAGGGTGTTAGATGTCCCATGGAGCTCAGCACATATTTTCGAATAAACGAAGCTGGAACGGGGCAATTTGAAAGAACGCTGCTGGTTGCTGACGAAGGTTCTTATGTGAGTTATCTAGAGGGCTGCACCGCACCCCAGAGGGATGAAAACCAACTTCACGCTGCAGTAGTTGAAATCATTAGTCTTGACGATGCTGAGGTGAAATACAGCACAGTTCAAAATTGGTATCCAGGTGATGAAGAAGGAAAAGGTGGAGTATACAATTTTGTAACAAAGAGAGGAATTTGTCACAAGCGTTCAAAGATTAGTTGGACTCAAGTTGAAACTGGTTCGGCTGTTACTTGGAAATACCCTAGTTGCATATTGAAAGGAGATGATAGCATTGGCGAGTTTTTCAGTGTCGCTGTAACAAATAACATGCAGCAAGCAGATACTGGTACAAAGATGATTCACTTAGGCAAACGATCTAGATCTACAATCATTTCAAAAGGCATCTCAGCAGGGAAATCCCAAAACAGTTACAGAGGATTAGTAAAAATCCACCCAGGCGCAACTAACGCAAGAAATTTTTCCGTTTGTGACTCACTACTTATGTCGAGCACATGCGGAGCACACACATACCCATACATTGAAGCTAACAACCCAACTGCAAAAATTGAGCACGAGGCGACTACTTCAAAAATCGGGGAAGATCAGATTTTCTATTGCCAACAAAGAGGCATTGAGGAAGAGGAGGCAATAGGACTTATCGTAAAAGGCTACGCTAAGGAAGTTCTCAATAAACTACCAATGGAGTTCGCCGTAGAAGCCCAAAAACTTTTGACAATTTCATTAGAAGGATCCGTAGGATAATGCTAAAGATAAAAAATTTACACGCACAAGTTGGGGACACAAAAATCCTCAATGGACTTAACCTAGAAGTTGGACCGGGTGAGGTTCACGCAATCATGGGACCAAACGGTTCAGGAAAATCAACACTTGCTTCTGTTCTTTCCGGTAGAGAAGCATATGAAGTAACTGAAGGATCTGTTGATTTCGACGGAGTAGATCTTCTTGACATGGATGCAAGCGACAGAGCAAGAGAAGGACTCTTCTTAGCATTTCAGTATCCTGTTGAAATTCCAGGAGTAAGCAACATGAATTTCATGAAAGCCGCAATTAATGGCAAGCGCGCTCACAGTGGATTAGACTCCATTAAAGGGACTGATTTTTTACAAAAAGTAAAAGAGTGTGCTTCGCTAGTTGAGCTAGATGGCCGACTTAGAGACAGATCTGTAAACGAAGGGTTTTCTGGAGGGGAGAAAAAGAGAAACGAGATTTTTCAAATGGCAATGTTGGAGCCTAAACTTGCGGTTCTTGATGAAACGGATTCAGGCCTTGATATCGATGCTTTGAGAGTTGTTTCTCAAGGAGTAAATGCAATGCGCAGCGCTGAAAGGAGCTTCATTGTGATTACTCACTACCAAAGATTATTGGATCATATTGTTCCAGATTTTGTCCATGTTCTCTCAGAAGGCAAAATCGTAAAGAGCGGAGGTAAAGAACTAGCACTGGAACTTGAAGAAAAGGGATATGACTGGATCTAAGGAAAGCTTCATAGAAAACTTTTCAGCCGCAAGTAATTTAGCGCAATTGAGATCCCAAGGCAAACAGTACTTGGCTGACCTTCCTGTGCCAAATAGGAAGGTTGAGAGGTGGAAATATTCACCTATTACCAAGCTAGTAAATTCAAGTCTGAGTACATGTAAAGGAGTAGGTGTGGTTTGGCCAGAAGAAATACCTCTAAATCCAATTCCGTTTTTAGAATCTTACAGAATCGTTTTTATAAATGGATCATATGTTGCTTCTCTTAGTGATTTACCAGTTGACGATAATGTCACTTGCTCACCTTTAAGCGAGATTAATACTTCGTTTGAGAACACTTATCATAAAAAAGAATGGGTTGGCGCTTTAAACGCAACTTATTTCCAGGATGGACTTTACTTAAAGGTTAGCAAAAACAAACAATTAGATAGACCTATAGTCATTCACCATTTAAGTGATGGGAATGATATTGCATCTTTCCCAAGACATTATATAGAGCTTGAAAATGGCGCTGAAGCTGAGGTTATAGTTTGGTCTAGCGCAAAAGATTCAGCATCTGGGATGTGCAATAGTATACTCGAAGCTCATGTTGCAACAAACGCTTATTTAAAGATTGATAAGGTGTGTAATGAAGAGGGTGAAATTTTCAAGTTTTCTCATGAAAACATTATCCAAGAGAGAGATAGCAAATTCAAGATAAACACTTTCACTGTTAAAGGGCATTGGGTTAGGAATGAGCTTGAGATTGTTGCCAATGGAAGTGGAACAGACTCAATATTTAACGGAGCTTACATGCCAATTGGTAAAGAGCACGTAGACAACCATACCATTATGGATCATGCTCATCCAAATGGAACTTCTTCTGAATTATACAGGGGAATTATGTACGATAAGTCAACTGGGGTATTTAACGGAAAGGTATTTGTAAGGCAGGATGCGCAACAAACAAATGCATTCCAGCAAAATTCAAACATAGTTGCTGATAGCGGTGCAACAATCAACGCAAAGCCAGAACTTGAAATATATGCTGATGATGTAAAATGCTCTCACGGGTGTACTGTTGGACAGTTCGACACAGAGGCTTTGTTCTATTTAAAATCAAGAGGCATAGGAACTGATGAAGCCAAAGCTTTATTGGTTAAAGCATATCTAGATGATGTAATTTCAGCTGTTGAAAGGGACGAAGTAAGGTGCGAAATAATCAAACTTTATTCAGATAGGCACAATTGGGAATGAGAAGTCCATCTCCATATGATCTAAGCGCATTGAGAAAGGAATTTCCCATTCTGTCAAAATCAATAAATGGACATCCATTAGTTTATTTGGACAGCGCTGCTTCAGCCCAGAAACCTAGAGTTGTTATTGAAGCCCAAAGAGAATACGAAGCTCATTTTCACAGTAATATTCACAGAGGGGTACATACATTAGCTACTCAAGCTACTGAAGCGTATGAAGGCGTTAGGTCTAAACTCGCCAAACACATAAACGCAGAAAAGCGTGAAGAAATCATATTTACTTCTGGCACAACAGACAGTATCAACCTAGTTGCAGGGACATGGGGTAGAGCAAATTTGGCACAGGGAGATACAATTGTATTAACGCGATTAGAACACCACAGTAATATCGTTCCTTGGCAGATATTAGCAACAGAGAAAAGGTTCGCAATTGAGGTTGTTGAGATAAATGAGGATGGTACTTTAAATGAGGAAAGCCTCCATGCGAAGCTTGCGATGAAGCCAAAACTCGTTGCCTTTTCTCATGTTTCAAACACCTTGGGAACAGTTAATGATGTAAAGAGAATTACTGCTCTTGCAAAGTCATTTGGTGCGATAGTTTTAATTGATGGATCCCAAGCTTTGCCACACAAAAAAGTTGATGTTAGAGACATAGGATGTGATTTTTATGCTGGTTCTGGACATAAAATGTACGGCCCATCTGGTGTTGGCTTTCTTTATGGCAGATATCAAATCCTTGAGTCAATGCCGCCTTGGAGAGGCGGAGGAGAAATGATTGAAACGGTAAGTTTTGAAGAGCCAACCACGTTTAATATTCCGCCATATAAATTCGAAGCCGGCACTCCTCATTTGAGTGGAGTTATAGGATTGGGGGCAGCATTAGATTGGCTTAATACAATAGGACTAGACAAAATTTCTGAGCACGAGAAGGCACTAACTAACTATACGTCTGCGAAATTATTGGGCATAGAAGGAATGAGACTAATCGGAACTGCACCAAATAAAGCTAGCGTTGTTTCATTTATAGTTGAAGGAATTCACCCTTCAGACATTGGCACTTTACTTGATCAACTTGGAGTTGCCGTTAGGACAGGTCATCATTGTACCGAACCAATTATGACAAAGCTTGGCATTCCTGGAACAGTTAGAGCTTCGTTTGCAGCTTATTCAACTTTTGAAGAAGTGGACTCATTGGTCGCAGGTGTTGAGAGAGCTGTGAAAATGCTAAGGTGATATCTTTGCGCCATGAGTATTTCTGCAACGATTGATATTAGACAAGACCAAATTATTGAGGAGTTTGTTATGTTTCCAGATTGGATGGAGAAGTACGAGCATATTATTGAGCTTGGAAAAGAACTAGACCCACTAGATGAGGCTAAGAAACTCGATGAAAATTTGATTAAGGGTTGTCAGAGTAGGGTTTGGCTTTCAGCACAATTAAACGACAAAGGGAAAGTAATTTTCACAGCAGATTCAGACGCTATCATTACTAAAGGTTTAGTTGCTTTAATGATTAGAGTGCTTAGCGATGCTGAACCAATGGAAATAGCTAGCGCTAATCTTAGATTTTTAGAAGTTATAGGATTGAACGCTCATCTTAGCCCTACTAGATCAAACGGACTTCTGTCCATGGTAAAACAGATGAAAATGTATGGATTAGCATTTTCTGCACGTTAACCAAGGGCAATGGGAAAATCAGCTATAGACTTTCTAAATAGACTCAATCCGGATTTTGTCAAATTATTAACAGGTTCAGGGATGGTATTCTTTTTTAGAATTCTTGGAGCTTTAGCTGGATATGCGGTTACTTATTTAATAACTACAAGTTATGGGGCGCATACATTTGGCCTGTTTGAATTATGTCTTACTGTATTAACAATTCTGGGAGTTTTAGGCAGGATGGGACTCGATGGTGCTCTTGTAAGATTTATACCTGAATACAAGGAAAAAGGAGAATTCTCACACCTAAGATCAATTTACAAGTTTGCACTAAGTTTTGCCTTACCAATTTCTTTAGTTCTGGGAACTGCCCTTTATTTAGGCGCTTCAACTCTTGCTGGATTTTTCAATTCAGATTACCTAGAAGAGGGATTTAAAATAACTGCACTTATTGTTCCTTTCTCAACTTGGATTGGGCTCAATTCTGAAACGTTTAGGGGGATGAAGAACATGGTGGCATATTCTTTTTACCAAAGGGGGACAACAATTTTCATTGCATGTATTGCCATTTTGATTTTAAAGATTTATTATCCCCAATGGAATCACGTTCCTATTGTAGGGTTTGGAATTGGCGCTGTAATTTTGTCAATAGCTGCTGGAGCGTATGCTCCAAGGAGGA
The DNA here is from genome assembly GCA_036152255.1 of Bacteroidota bacterium. Taxonomy (GTDB): domain Bacteria; phylum Bacteroidota; class Bacteroidia; order Flavobacteriales_D; family Sanyastnellaceae; genus UBA974. Next base: position 6,169 of record JAYZNI010000022.1, read on the forward strand.
TTTTGGCTCTAGGTGAAGCAACAACACCCAATACTCCTTTTCAATCATCGATTATC
>JAYZNI010000023.1:0-21713 GCA_036152255.1 Bacteroidota bacterium
GAGCGCACCATACGCATCTTTTTATTGCGACGGAAGTGGTCAATTGCCATATTGTGCGCGATGCGAAGAACCCAAGGAAGGAATTTGCCCTCTTCTACATATTTCCCCTCTTTTAATAGGCGAACAACCTTGATAAAGGTATCTTGGAATAAGTCATTTGCAAGTTCAGAATCTCGCACGATAAAATTAATTTTCGTGTAAACTCTCTCTTGGTGACGGGTTAATAAAGTTTCGAAAGCTTGCTCGTCTCCTCCGCGGTAAGCACGGATTAACTCGCGATCAGAAATTGAATTATGCATAACACTACACTTTAAAGGTTTACATGATACCAGGTGAACTGGCTCAATAAGTAAGAATTAAAGTAGAATTGTGTCTATCGCGTTATTTTTCTGATTTACAAGTGCTAAACTATAATTTTATTTTGAAAAGCCCAAACCTAGACTAACTTCGAACTGCTAAAAAAACCTAATGAGTTCGAAAAAGAAAGGCATGCAGATAGAGATTCGAGGCGCTAGGATGCATAATTTAAAAGGAGTTGATGTTGATATCCCCAAGAAGAAACTCACAGTAATTACTGGACTTAGTGGCTCAGGAAAGAGTTCATTGGCCTTCGACACATTGTACGCAGAAGGCCAACGCAGATACGTAGAATCACTTTCTTCATACGCTAGGCAATTTTTAGGAAGATTAGACAAACCCCTTGTCGATTCTATCTCGGGACTCTCTCCTGCAATAGCAATTGAACAAAGAACTTCAGCTGGAGGCCCCAGAAGCACAGTAGGAACCCGAACAGAAATTTACGACTACCTAAGAATACTATATGCAAGGATAGGAAGAACTTTTAGCCCTATTTCAGGTGATGAAGTAAAACGCGATAGAACAACGGATGTAATAGATTTTATTCTTAAGTGCGATAGTTCATGTAAATTTCTAATCACTGCTCCCCTACTTCCAAGAGAAGATAGAACAATGAATCAGCAACTCGAACTTTTGAGCCAACAGGGATTTGTAAGAGTTTTATTGAATGGTGAAGTCCAAATGCTAGAATCATTTTCTGATTCAAAAATTTCGAAAAAAGACAAGCTTGAAATTATAATTGACAGAATGAGTGTAAGCGCTGCAAGCGACGACTCGTCAAGACTAGCAGATTCAATAGAAACAGCATTTTTTGAGGGTGCTGGAAATTGTGCAATCTTATTCCCTGATACAGGAGAATCACATAAGTTTAACAATAGGTTTGAAAGGGACGATATTGTTTTTATTGAGCCTAGACCAGATCTTTTTAATTTTAACAGCCCCGATGGTGCTTGCCCAACTTGTGAAGGATTTGGCAGTATTTTAGGGGTAGACCCTGAGAAAGTAATTCCAGATACTTCAAAGAGCATTTTTTGCGATGCCATTGCACCTTGGAAGAGCGATCGGATGAAAAAATGGAAGGATGCGGTAATTATGGGAGCTGCAAGCGAAGGTATTGACATTCACAAACCATGGTATGAGTTAAGTGAGGAGAATGTAGAAAAGGTTTGGACGGGGACAAAAAGCTTCAAAGGGCTAAATGAGTTTTTTGACTACGTTGAGAAGAAAAGCTACAAGATTCAATATAGAGTTATGTTGAGTAGGTACAGGGGAAGGACTGTGTGCCCAGAATGCAAAGGCTCCCGCATTAAAAAAGAAGCTTCATACGTTTTGATCGATGGTGTTACATTGCCAGAATTACTCGCTATGCCTTTAACTCGTATGCGTGAGCATTTTAAAAGCTTGAATCTAAGTCAAACTGAAAGCAAGGTGGCTAGTAGGTTGCTTTTAGAGATTAATGAGAGATTAGACTGCTTGTGCGATTTGGGATTGGGGTATTTGACCTTAATGCGTTCGAGCAACAGTTTGAGTGGAGGAGAAAGCCAAAGAATCGTACTTAGCACCTGCCTCGGAAGTGCTCTTGTTGGGTCAACTTATGTATTAGACGAGCCCAGTATTGGACTACACCCAGAAGACACCTCTAAACTCATCAAGGTCCTTCACAATTTGAGAAATCTAGGTAACACAGTTGTTGTAGTTGAACACGATGAGGATATCATGCATTCTGCAGATCATATCATAGATATGGGGCCTATGGCTGGATCGTTCGGAGGAAAAGTTATTTATAGCGGTCCCTCAAAGGATATTTTAAATCTCCCAAAAGAACATCCTTCTATTACTGCTTCATATCTGAGTGGATTAAATACTGTTGAAGTCCAAAAATCTAAAAGATTATCGAAGGACAAGATTAGAATAGAAGGAGTAAGGGCTAACAATCTAAAAAACATTGATGTCGATTTTCCTCTTCGAAGGCTTGTTGCAGTTAGTGGAGTTAGTGGTTCTGGGAAGAGCACACTTGTGGGTGATATTCTTGTACCTGCAGTTAAAGCTGCAATAGAGGGCATCCCTCCAGTTGCTAAAGGATTTACTAGGATTTTGGGAGATTTGGGCTCAATTTCTACACTTGAATACATAAATCAGAAACCCATTGGCAAGTCTTCTCGTTCTTGCCCAATAACCTATGTGAAGGGATATGATGAGGTAAGGGCTTTACTGAGTTCGACACAACATGCAAAAGCTAGCGGTCTAAAACCATCTCACTTTAGCTTTAATGTTTCCGGAGGAAGATGTGAGGAGTGCGAAGGTGAAGGAATGATTACTGTGGGAATGCAGTTTATGGCCGATCTAAAGCTCAAATGCGAGAGTTGTGGAGGAAGAAGATTCCAAGATCAAATTTTAGACATAAAGTACAAGGGCAAAAATGTATTCGACATTCTTTCTATGACAGTCGAAGACGCATTATTGTTCTTCCAACCAGATGAAGGAGAAAAAATGTCTACAACAGTACGCAAACTATTAGATAAGATCCAACCCTTGTACGATGTAGGGCTAGGTTATGTGAGTTTAGGTCAGGGTTCAAATACTCTAAGCGGCGGAGAGGCCCAAAGAATAAAACTAGCTACTTTTCTTTCAAGAGGAAGCAAACAAGGCCACACTCTTTTTGTGTTTGACGAGCCTACAACAGGGCTACATATTCATGATGTGGCTAAACTATTAGAGTCCTTCGAACGACTCATTTCAAATGGACACTCAATCATTGTTATTGAACATCATTTAGACGTGATAGCTAATTCAGATCATGTAATTGATCTTGGACCTGAAGGTGGTGAAAATGGAGGGTCTATCGTATTTAGCGGTAACCCAAAAGATTTAGCCAAGTGCAAACACAGCTTAACTGGTCAACACTTGGCTAATAAATAAGTTACTTATCTTACTTAGCTTCGAACACTAGGCCTTCTGATTTAATTTCGTCTCCACCACCTATCTGCTCTCCATTTTCACCATAGATAGCCTTAGTTCTTCCGTGAATATTAATTTTTCCGGTAATATGTCCATCTGATGTAAGCTGCATCAATAATATTCTCTTAGATGATCCAGCAAGTGCTTGACGCTTATCTGGAGTTACAAACCAAGCACCATTATTTGTAGCTATAGGTCCACCCTCACCGAAGGTGCCAAAATCCATAATAAATCCAGAAAGAGCATTTAGATAGTTATCCTCGAGTCCAATAGTAACCCAGCTATCATATGCTATTTCTGGAGCTACTGTAATATCATATCGCTGAATTTCAGTTGTTAATGACCCACCTCTTTCATGCTGGTAAAAGTTTGTTGTAGTTTTTACTTCTAGGGGAGCAGATTTCTCTCCGTAAACAGCATCAATAATATCACCTTGATTTTCAAATACTGCGTAAACTCTAAATGTTTTTTGGCCTGCAAGCACTCCTTCTGTATGTTCTGCAACTAAATCAACTTCAAGTCTAACAAATTGAGCGCTCAATGTTGATACTGCTAAAACAGCAAACATTAGTGATAGTCCAAATCCTTTCATCTCTTTCGTTTTCTAATTCGTTTATTTTACTAGACGGCCTCTATCAAGTACTTTCTTATACCCCTTTCCATACTTTCTATTTGGCAGATAGTAGAACAAGTTAAGCTCATGAGAGTGACGACCAAGCAAATTACCACTTGTTGTGAAATCATATGAGTAACCGAACCCAACACCCTGATATATCATTCCCAAAGAAATGTTCACAGCGTCCTGCATTCTATATCCAACACCACCCCAATATTGAGATCCTGTTCTTCTGTGAGTGTAGATTCCCCTAGCATACAAATCAATCTGAGGCATAAGCGATTCGAAATCAAGCCCAAGCTCAGTTAGCTTTAACATGCCAGAACCTTGAATTGCAATTTGTCTATCAATCTCGTAAATATAACTTCCTGTAATTCTGTAATGTCTTACAGATTTATTGTCTGCAGAATCAACACTTTGAAGATTTAATTCATCTTGGAATAGGTTAAAAACAGAAAGCCCTCCGCTGTAATTATCTCCATAAACTAAGAATCCTAAAGCAGCATCTACCCCAAAAGTAGTTTCCATTATACCGCCTAAAGCTGGGTCATTTTGATCCCAAACATTCATATCTCTACTATCAAATCCAAACTGAGTTCCTTGTAAACTAAGGCCAAACGAGAATCTATCTGTATTTGGCAATGTCAATTGGTAAGAGCCTGTCAATTCGAAGCCTGTTTGACTTACAGCACCTCCCATATCATCTCTGTAAATCAATAAACCTGCTCCAAGTGATTCAAAAACTGCGGTATGACCAGAAAGCAACATGGTAGTTGGCGATCCCTCAAAACCAGCCCATTGGTTGCGATAAGAAGTTCCAAACACAGTGTAAGCTTCAGTACCTGCCACTGCTGGATTTACAACAAATGAATTTACTGGGAATGCAGTTCTACGAAATCTTTGCTGAGCCTCTGCTGTTGCTGAAAAGACAAACAGCGCTGTTGTTGCTATAAATAATCTTTTCATAGTATCAGTATTTTACAGTTACTGTTCCAGTGATGGGAATATCATCCGGATTCAACGTGATTACGTAATAATAGTCTGCTATAGGAAGCTTTTTGTTATTAAATCTACCATCCCAAAACACATCTTGGCCTCTTTCTGATTCAAATAAAAGTTGACCATAACGATTGTATACTTTAACTAAAGATTCAGGAAAATCTTGTAGTCCTCCAACTATCCACTCGTCATTGTATCCATCTCCATTTGGGGTTACAGCATCTGCGATAAATAAGCATCCCTCTATATTATCTACTTGCTCAGCAACTGAAATATTACAACCAATGGTGTCAGTTACAGTTACAGTGTATGTATCCTCTGTTAAGTTAACAGCTGTAGAAGTAGTCTGACTATAAGGGTCTGACCATAAAAAAGTAAATGGACCATGGCTTCCGTAAACACTTACAGTGATAGTACCATCAGCTTCATTCCAACAAGTAACAGGAGAAGCAAATGTTGTAATTACCATATCAGTCACTATGTCAACACCAACAGAGAAAGTATCTGTTAATTCACAACCTAAAACGTCTGTAACATATGCTGTGTATGTCATGTCACACAGATTATTTAGGTTAGCATCAACACCTAAAGTATCTACTACATACCAAGTAAGTTCTCCTGTACCTCCAGCTGGGAATATATCAACCGAACCATCACACATTCCAGTACACGAAGCATTTGTAGGAGAAATCAGGAACTCTAATGGAGGTGGTGCATCAATAGTAAATGGCTCTATTATGTCGCAACCATTGTTATCAATTACTGTAGCAGTATAATCTGATGCACAAAGTGAATCAAGAGTAGTTACTGTATCAGATAATAAAATGTCTATAATTTGAAGCGTTAACTCTCCAGTTCCACCTGAATAAGCAAGTGTGACAGCTCCGTTGCAATCACTTCCACAACTAATTGGAGCAGCTGATATAATATCAAGTGTTAAAGCTGTGGGTTCAGTTATTTCTATAACTTGGGGTCCATTCGAACATCCAAAATCATCTATTAACTGAACAGTATAAATTCCTGGTGCCAAACCAGTAAATGTATTTGGTGCTAATAGTGAGTCAGCGTTAACATGAAGGTATATATCACCAGAACCTCCTGTCGCTTCTCCGTAAATAGTTCCGTTTGCATTTCCGCTACAGTCGATTTGGGTTACACTTAGACTATCAATAATAGGAAGTGGACAGTTCACAGTGATGGTGGTGTCGTAAACACATCCCCCTGTATCAGAAACACTAAATGTGAATCCGCCATCACCATCAATACAAACTAAATCAGTCCAACACTCATTATCATTATCAATGGATGTAATTTGAGTTCCTGTTGGATCATATGCTGCAACTGACAGTGTGCCTGTTCCTCCTGATGCTCCATTTTCTGTAATACATACTGTCGCATCTCCTTCGCCATAACAGTTATTATCAGTTGTTAATTCAAATTCTGCTGTAATAGGATTTGGCTCAATTACTTCAAAGTAAACCGTATCTCTACAAGAGAATTCGTCTACTACGTGCATTACATAGTTGCCTGGACCAAGGTTGTCAAATGTTGTATTGTCTTGTGGACCAGCAATCAAATTGTCACTATCGTCATATAAATTGAATTCAGAGAGGGTCATAGCTCCTTCTCCTATAAATTCAACTTCTACAGAGGATTCTCCACCAGCACAAGGAAGGATATTGCCAGTAACTGTTGCTTCCTCTTCAAGGTATACTTCACAAGGATCTTCAAAGCATACCTCATTTTCTAAACTGAAAAATTGGTTTGCAGTTTGATCTCCTCCAATGAAAACTTGAAAGTTTGCACTTATGCACCAATCTCCACATGTTGTTACCTGTGCAATGAGAACTCTGTAATCATCACCTGCAATAGCATTGATAGGGCCACCAGGCAAGAAAACTGATCCATTTTGGATTTGTTCACTACAAATATTATTTCCAGGAGGTAATCCTATTGATTGAGGAATAATTCCAGGAGCATCTGAACTTGGCATACCCAAAGTCCAGTACGTGTCGTATTGATAATCTGCAAATGGGCCAATCCAGAATGCTGAGGGGTTAGTACCATCCATAGCCATCGACCCAAACACTGGGTTGTGGCATCCACAAGGAGCATCAATGTACATCGGAGGAGTTGCTAATGCGTCTACGTCTGCGTAAACAGCACTAAGCACATCCGAAGTATTCGTGAATTCAGCGTACACTTTATAGGTTACAAAACCGTCAAGATTACCGTCTGGATCAAAAGTATCATCGGGGGTCGGAGTGTTAGGACCATAGAAAGCTGTGTCCACTTCTATGACTAGACCCGTCATTTGGGCTTGCGTTATAGAGGCAAAAAACAACCCCATCCCAAAAAGGAATAAGCGAATTTTCATGCAAGTAGTTGAAATATCCAAAGTAAAAAATGGCATTAATTCAAGTATGCAAATTAACAGATTTCTTGTGAAAAATGATAGAAAAAGCGTGAAGCTTGTTTAAATAACTTAGTTAACAAGTGAAAAGGTTGCTCAATAGCCCATCTGGTTTGGGTTAGATTTGCACAAGCAAATTGAATATGGAAGTCGTAAAACCATATAAACCCGACAATAAAGTCAGAATTGTTTCTGCTGCAAGTTTGTTTGATGGCCACGATGCCGCAATCAACATAATGCGTAGAATTATTCAACGTACTGGATGTGAGGTTATACACTTAGGTCACGATAGAAGTGTTAACGAAGTAGTTACAACTGCTATCCAAGAGGATGTTCAAGCTATTGCTTTGACTTCATACCAAGGTGGTCATAATGAATACTTCAGGTATATGAAGGATTTATTAGACGAAAGAGGTGCAGGACATATAAAAATTTTTGGTGGCGGAGGCGGAACTATTCTACCTGAGGAAATTAAATTACTTCAGGAATACGGCATAGAAAGGATTTACCATCCAGACGATGGTCGTGAAATGGGCTTACAGGGAATGATAAATGACCTTGTAGAAAGGTCTGATTACAAGACTGTCAACTCTATTGAAGAGTTAGATGGAGCATTAGAAAGACTGCCACAAAAGAACATTACTGATATCGCAAGATCAATTTCTGCAGCAGAAAACAATGCTGAGGAATTTTCTGAAGCTCTTTCGAATTCTTACCCTCAATTTAAAAACGTACCTGTTTTAGGAATAACAGGAACTGGAGGAGCAGGAAAATCTTCCATGGTTGACGAACTAGTTAGAAGATTTTTAGCCGGTTTTCCTGAAAAAAGAATTGGGCTAATAAGTGTTGATCCTTCTAAGAGAAAAACAGGAGGAGCACTACTTGGGGATAGAATTCGCATGAACTCTATCAATAATGAAAGAGTATATATGCGATCACTAGCTACTAGGCAATCTAATCTCGCACTTAGCAAGCACGTTAATGAGGCATTAAACATTTTGAAAGCTGCCGAATTTGATCTAATTATCCTTGAAACTTCTGGCATAGGCCAAAGCGACACTGAAATTATGGAGCACAGCGATGTAGCACTTTATATTATGACTCCTGAGTTTGGCGCTGCTACTCAATTAGAAAAGATTGACATGCTTGACTTTGCAGATGTTGTTGCGATCAACAAGTCTGACAAAAGAGGTGCACAAGACGCTATAAGAGATGTAAGAAAGCAGTTTAGGCGCAACCACGATTTGTGGGAGGTAAAAGACGAGGACCTACCTATAATTGGAACAATTGCCAGTCAATTCAACGACCCCGGTACAAATGACCTTTACACTATGCTGATGAAGTGCCTTGTAGAAAAAACAGGAGCTGATTTAGACCCTAAAAGAGATTTAGAAGGCGATTCTTCAGAAAAGATATTCATTATCCCCCCTTCTAGAGTAAGGTATCTGAGCGAAATATCTGAGACTAATAGAGCTTACGATCGAAATATGGAGAAACAGGCTGAAGTTGCTGAAAAGCTATATAGCCTCGAGAAATCTGCTGAGCAATTTGAGGGAGAAACTAGAGATGTAATTAGTGCTAGAGCAAATAAGGTCAGACTTGAGCTAGACCCAAAACTAGCAGCGTGGCTGGAAGAGTGGCCTGAACTTAAAAGCAGATATAAGGATGATGTTTTTACATTTAAAGTGAGAGACAAGGAAGTAAAAGTTCCTACAGTTAAAACATCACTTTCTCATCAGTGCATTCCCAAAATCAGTCTTCCATCCTACTCTAGTTGGGGTGATTTGGTTCGTTGGTCTGCACAAGAAAATTTACCTGGCTCCTTTCCCTACACTGCAGGCATTTACCCATTCAAACGCCAAAATGAAGACCCTACTAGAATGTTTGCTGGCGAAGGTGGGCCAGAAAGGACTAATAAGCGTTTCCACTATGTAAGCCTTGGGATGCCTGCAAAGAGACTCTCAACTGCATTTGATTCTGTGACTTTATATGGAAACGATCCAGACTTTAGACCAGATATCTACGGAAAGGTTGGAAATGCCGGTGTCAGCATTTGCTCATTGAATGACGCTAAAAAGCTATACAGTGGATTCGACCTATGCGACCCAACCACTTCTGTTTCAATGACAATCAATGGACCTGCGCCTATGTTGCTTGCGTTTTTTCTAAACGCTGCAATAGACCAGCGTTGTGAGAAATACATTATTGAAAACGGATTAGAAACTGATGTAGAGAAGGTACTCAAGGCCAAATGGGATGATAATGGCCTAAAACGCCCTCGCTATGAAGGTGATTTACCTGAAGGAAATAATGGCCTAGGTCTAATGCTTTTGGGTTGTACTGGAGACGAAGTTCTTGACGCCAAAACTTATATAAAACTCAAAGTTGAAGCACTAACCTCTGTAAGAGGAACTGTTCAAGCAGATATTCTCAAAGAAGACCAAGCCCAAAACACCTGTATATTCTCTACAGAATTTGCCCTTAGACTTATGGGTGATGTTCAGCAATACTTCATCGACGAAAAGGTCCGCAATTTCTACTCTGTGTCTATCAGTGGCTACCATATTGCAGAAGCTGGAGCTAACCCAATTACACAACTTGCTTTCACTCTTGCAAATGGATTCACTTATGTTGAATATTACTTAAGCAGAGGAATGGACATCAATGCATTTGGACCAAATCTGAGCTTCTTCTTCTCTAATGGGGTTGACCCTGAATACGCTGTTATCGGGCGTGTTGCAAGGAGAATTTGGGCAAAAGCAATGAGAGAAAAGTATGAAGCGTCTCCCAGAGCCCAAATGCTCAAATACCACATTCAGACTTCTGGACGCTCACTACACGCCCAAGAAATTGACTTTAACGACATCAGAACAACTCTTCAAGCGCTATATGCCATCTACGACAATTGCAATTCGTTACATACAAATGCGTACGACGAAGCAATCACAACACCTACAGAGGAAAGCGTAAGAAGAGCAATGGCTATTCAGTTAATCATTAACAAGGAATTAGGCCTAGCTATGAACGAAAACCCAATGCAAGGATCATTCATAATTGAAGAACTCACAGATTTAGTGGAGGAGGCAGTACTTATGGAGTTTGACAATATAACTGAACGCGGAGGGGTTTTGGGTGCGATGGAAACAATGTACCAACGTTCAAGAATACAGGAAGAAAGCCTACATTATGAGACTTTAAAGCATACTGGAGAGTATGAAATTGTTGGTGTAAATACATTCTTAAGCTCAAAGGGTTCGCCTACAATTATTCCAGGAGAAGTAATTAGAGCAACAGATGATGAAAAGCAAGTTCAACTGCGTAACCTAAAAAACCTTCACAAGGGAAATGAAGAAAAAGCAAATGCAATGATGAGTGATCTTCAGAAAGCAGCTATTAACAATGAAAATATCTTTGAAAAGATGATGGAGGTATCTAAGGTTTGTTCTTTAGGCCAAATCACTTCAGCTCTCTTTGAAGTCGGTGGTCAATACAGAAGGAATATGTAAATGAAATATTAAAGGCTTGTTTTAAGTATTATATCTGGATTTGTTGTCTCAGGCCTTGGAATTTTCACATTTGAAAATATTGGGCGCTCATTTTTTGTTGAGTATGACAATGCGCCCTACAATCCAGAATTGCTGGTAAATTTGTTATGAGTTGACCCGCTGGAGCTTTTTGTGCCCTACTGGTTTCACATGTACTTGGAGTGTTCTTGGGCGTATTTACTGCATGCTATACAGCAAAAATGCGCAGATGTATACTAGCAGTATTTATTTGAGCAGTATTGTTCTCATCTAGCGTTATAAACGCAATTGAGATTCTGTACCCATTGTGGTATTCAATTTTATATACAGCAAAAGTAATTCCTATTGCACTATTTGCCCATAAGTTTTATCTAACGATAGTTACAGACCCTCTAAATACTTGAGAGCTGATATCGTGATAGCCTAAAGCTGTTACAGAATACATATAAACGCCATCATTAACGTAGTGGTAACCTCCCACTTGGTTGTTTTGGCCTATCCACGGCTCATTTGGATCATTAGTCTTAAAGACTACTTCACCCCATCTATTAAACACAAGGAATTCGTATTCAACTGCATCATATCCTTGGCCTAGAGGAAGGAAACTATCATTAACTCCGTCATTGTCTGGAGTAAATGCATTAGGAATAAAAATTCTGAATTCAACTTCCTTAAACAAAGCTATTACCTTTTCGTAGCTAACGTCCTGCAGGTTCAAAGTCATTGAAGTAGCGCTCTCATTAGGATATGGATTAGTTGTTTGGACTAACCATCTGTCAAATTCCCACTCTTCATTTGCAGAAGCTTTAAATACAAGAGGGTCGTTAGCAATAAACTCTTCTGTCCAGTAATCCTCAACGTATGCAGTATTTACTACTGTTACAGCACCTGCGCCTGCAGGTTGAACTTCCACTTCAAGTTCTAGGTGATCTATGTATGTAAAGTGGGCAACTACTTGACCACTTACTTCAACATCTAAGGTTGCATTTTCAGAATTCATATCAGGACCAATAACATTTGTAGGCTGAGATGAAGTCCAATGAGAAAATACCCACCATTGGTTGGTTGGAATTGCTTGTATGGTGTGTCCACTAACACTAAGAGATTCAGTAGTTGGATAGTTTGGAATAAGAAGATCATCTAACATAATTGATCCAGCTCCAGCAGGCTCAACATTAAAGGTTATGTCTTCTGGTGGGGCAGGAACACCAAAGTGTGCTCTTATAGTTAGGTCATCCTGCAAGTTCAAATTCCATTCCGGATTATCTGGGTCGCCTAATACAGCTGTTCCACTTACAATCTCCCAGAATAAAAACTCAACTCCATAATTTTCTTCAGCTGTAAGATTAACAGCTAGTTCTTCAAAATACCAACCGCTAAATGGAGATTGGTCTGGAGTGATATCAACAGAGTTAATTTCTACATCACCCATTCCAACAATTTCTAGAGTTAAAGTGTAAGGTGTTACATCATAACAATCCTCCATGCCAGTTAGAAGTTCATCTTCACATCTTGTATCAATAAAATCTCTTAATTGTTGAAGCTCAGTTTCCCATCCAGCTAAAGAACCACCCCATCTATCGCATTGACGAGGCATTTCTGGCTCTATAACAGCAACCATGCTATCAAGTACAGCATGCATGTTATCACATGTAAAGTGAGTATTTCCTAAATCAGCCCAACGGTTAACATATAGTGCAAAGAAATCCTCATTATTCATTAAGGCATTAAGAACTGGAATATGTCCTTGTCCGCCTACATTACCCATTGATTCCGGATTACATGGGTCAGCAGTAGGTCCTGTGTCAGGAATACCAGTATAATTTATGTAGTGACCAAAAGAGGCATCACAATCCCACAAAGCATACCTCCATCTTTTTGCTCCACCATCTGGATGTCTACCTCTCCACCATGCAGTATTCCAATTTAGCCAATCCATACTAACGATGTAACTATTCAAAATAAAGTAATCTATGAGACTTAACGGATGAAGCTGAGTGATAGCATACTCATAATTAGCAGCTACAGTCATATCATTAGAAGTGACAAAATTTACAAAGTCATACCAATCATCACCATCTCCATACTCTTCCCACGTACCTCCCCATGTCTTTAAAAAGTCAACAAAATGCCTTGGTTGGTTATAATATTCCCGAGTAAAATCAATATCATCAACCTTTTCTCTAAACTCATAAACTCCCCAATATTGACCATTCAAATACACAATACAACTTTCTGAGGTACGTTCATCCATTTTTAAGTCTGCTTCATGAGAAAGCGTATGGACGTATGAATCTCTTATATGAGCTCCAGGCTCATGGGGATAGTTATCGTTTGCACCTGCTTTAAAGATTAACCTTTGGTATTGATCTCTATTCTTCTCATGGAACAATTCAGATTCAACGGCATAATCATATCCCATTTGATCTCTTGTAATATAATCAAATCCTCTTTGGCCGTATGCATTTGAGTCATTTCCATGCTCATTTGAATCACCACTTGCCTCAACCATGAATGAACCATCAGCATTAAAAAATTCGATATGCATTGATTCACCAACTCCACCTCCTCCAGGCCATGTTCCATTTTCTTGTCCATCTCCACTACATGAAACTACTATAATGGTGTGATTATCGTCACCAATGAAATACGTGTTGGTTGCAACATAGCTATCTGCTTCATTACCTGAAGGATCAATAGCTATTGATCTTAATACAACTGTCTGATCAATTGTAATTGGGCCAGTATATAAGTTGCTGCCTCCGTTTGGAGCGTATCCATTTGTGGTATATCTAACTTCGTATCCTGCAGGCGCAGAAATTGACACATTAATACCTTGTGGGTAATATCCAGCTTCAATATCAAACTGTGGTGTTGGAGCATATGCGCTAAAAGAAGCAGCTCCATTATTTGATGAATTTGGCGTTGGATCAACACAAACTTCCCATACTCCTCCACCATCTGTAGATCTTGCCCAGCTATGATCAGCTTGGGTTGTTCCAATATCAACTAGATAATCGAATTGCTCAAGGATAGCTCCAGAAGGATCACTGAAAATAATAGACTCACCTTGACATTGGTTAATCTTAAAGTTAGTGTTTAAATTACCTCCTACGTAAAGATTTGTTGCCAACTCTCCTTCCCCAGAGCACATGACCATAGTAAATCCTCCAGCAGGAACAGTAGTTCCAGCAGGTATTTCAAATTTGTCTAAATTAGAAGGCTGGTCAGATAAAAAATAACCTCCAAGATCAACATCTGTAGCTCCTTGGTTATAAAATTCAATGAAGTCCTCGTTATCACCTCCTATGTTTAAAGTATAGTTAGAACAACTAAACTCATTGATAACCACTTGAGCATTTATAACCGCAAATTGCATCGCTAATAACGATGCAAATGCAATAAGTAAATGTATTCTAATGTAAAATAAGCTTTTCAATACTGATTTATTTTATGTCGAACCTTCCAGTAAGTGGGGTTGATTGTTTTCCTGTCAATCTGAAGAAATAAGTTCCTGCACTTAAAGAAGCTTTTTCAATAACATGAGTATTACCCGAAGTCTGCTCTGTTCTTACCAATTTTCCTTGTGAATCAAGAATGTGCAATAACATCATCTCTCTAGTTGGATTTGGGAAGGTAATAGTTGAGCTTGTAGACATAGGGTTTGGCATAACAATTACTTGTTCAGTTAGCAAGTCTTCATCATGAACGCGAGTGACGCATGCGTCAAGAACATTTACAAGAGTATTGTGATAGTCGTCATTAACAACGTCTACAACATCAACTATGCATACTTCATCTTCAACATCAATCCAGTAAAGTCTTAGCAGTGGAGTCCATTCGTAAAACTTCATCATGCTCTCCCCTCCAAAGCTTAAACCAATAACCTTAGAGCCTCCAGGCATATGTGCTGGTTCAATAGGATAGCTAACCACGTCAGCAAGAGAGATTGCTTGGCTTATTTCAATTCCACTCAAATCTATTTCAAATCCAACAACTCTATTGTTTGGATTCATAACATGGATATCCAAAAAACCTTGTTCCCAATCAATATCTCCAATCTTGAAGTGAACAGTATCATACATATTGATGATTTCAGTCACTGGAAAATCACACTTATCATGTACACCAGAACTATCTGGATGTTCGTGAGCACCATTCCAAAATTGACAACGAGACATTAGAGCTGCATCTGTAACTGTGATATTGTCATCTTGATCAATATCTGTACAAGACGCTGCAGCAAGATCTCCTCCTAAAATGCCTTCAACATAAGAAACTGCATCTGTGTATTCTTGAGCTCCGTTATTGTCTAAGTCACCAACTAATGCAGTTCCATTACAGTCTCCATTACAATCAGCTACTGATTGTCCATATAGAGTTCCTTCACAGTCGTAGAATGGTTCGCAATCGTTGTAAGTATCAACTACCAAATATCCTAATGATCTATCGAAGTTTACACATACTGCAGCATAGTTGTTATTGTAATCAGTTTCTTCTCTTCCAAGAGCATCAGGAATGAATTCCCAGTTTGCTCTAACTAAAAGGAAGTAAGTACCGTCTTCAATGCCTGTTACGTCAATCCATTGGCAACTTAGACCACTAGAATAGATATCACCACAACCTGCAGAAATACCCATGGTACTGCAACCGTATTGAGCAGAGCCTCCTCCTGAACACTCTAGATCCATAACACAGAATCCATTTTTGAACCCTACTGGTATATATTCTCCATCAAGAGTAAATAAATCGTACTTAGCATACCCATTGTGATGCCAATGATTATGACAATCTCCCCATTCAAACTGGTTGTTTTCATTGTCGTTTGGAGAACCAATGTAGTAATCCAAATCACCAATATTCTTAATGTGAGTTGTAAATCTCACAATCTCTCTATTTCCATAACCATTAAGGCATCCCTCTTCAATGTAGCAATCTGATTCATCAACATCCATGTCAGTTGCATAAATACTATTAATAATAGCATCCTCTAAAACAATTAAATCTGGACCAGTACAAGCAGGATCTCCTGGGTAGATACAGGTGCCGTTGTCTACTTCAGCGTCTGGATTATAGTTACATGCTTCTGAATCAGTACATCCCTCTGGTGGTCCTACATATTGATGCTCCCACAGCCAATTTCCTTCACACCCATCAAATGATGCCCAACGTATCCAGTAGGTAACATCAGCTTCAAGCATTACAGTCAATACGGCCTCGTCACCACATCCACCTTGGTCATCATCATAATAAATTGTACCATTATTTAAATCATCAAAATTACCCATGTTACAGTACTCGTATATGAATAATCTTGTATCACATCCAGATTCACAGCTACTAAATAAGTACATTCCATTTGACTCTGGAGTAAACTGATACCAGTAATTATCTCCAGGCTGGTCAATCATTTCGCCCTCTTCAGAAGGTTGATTGAGCATTACAGCATCGTTACATGTTGTTCCTGGGGCGCATTCAAATGTGATTTGATCGCTATACCCGTAATCTCCACTTCCTTCCCCTGCAACTTCTCCATTTAGGTACACAAAATAATACCCTGGATCATTTAATCCATCGCCGTAAGAATCATAGATAGTGAATTGGAAACATGGGAATTCGTCATCCATAACAACACACATAGTGTCTGAATTTGAACCACCTTCAGCAATTAATTCTCCTCCTACTGTAAGATCCCAACTTATTTCACCTGGCCAGTCATCTGGAGAAATTTCAATTATTATTTCTGTTTCACCTTCAGCGCAATCACCTGTTTGGGCTTTTGTAACGTTAGGAATAAGGAAAAGCGCAGGCAAGAGGAACGATGCAAACACTCTAGTAACATTAAGTTTCATGAGATATTGTTTCAAATTTACAGGTAACGTCATGCAAATTAGTACATAATCTATAAACTTCTAATTATTCAAAAGGTTGCATGCTCTCGATTGTATCTTCGCAAAAAAAAATGATATGGGACATCACGAAGAACCACAAGAAAACGAAATTGCAGGACCAGTAGTTTTTGCCTTGTTTCTATTCGCTATTGTAATTATTTCAATATCGTTTATGGCTTAAGCTTTATTCTACTAAGGTCATCTCATCTACGAGGTATCCTGCACCAGCATAATGGTCGATAATCCAAAGTACATAACGGATATCGACCATTATGTTTCTACACCTACTTTCCTCAAACAATATATCGCTCATTGTGCTTTCCCATGTTCGGTCAAAATTTATCCCCACAAGTTCTCCTTCACCATTAATAGCTGGACTTCCAGAGTTTCCTCCCGTTGTGTGATTTGAACCTGTAAAACAGACTATAAGCTCGCCATCGGTTCCATATCGCCCCCAGTCTCCTTCCCTTAGCTTAGCAACCAAATCTTTTGGCAGATCGAAATCTGGGTGACCTGGCTTATACTTCTGCAATATACCCTTCGTTGTTGAAAGAGCATTGTAAGTCATTCCGTCATGTGGAGAAGAACCCTCAACACGACCAAAAGTCAAACGCAAAGTCGAATTTGCATCAACGATAAATTCCTCGTTTGGAAACATTTGGCGAAGGCCACGCGAATAATCAGCTGTAGCAGACTTGATTTGGTCTTTTGCCTTTGAATAAGTTGGTAAAATCCGAGTAAAATAATGCTCTCTTAACTCTTGAATGAGTATAAGGGCTGGGTCATTTTTAAGCTTCTTGATTGATTTGGGCTTGCCCTTGAGAAGGATCTTCTCAAGATCATTTGGGTTATCGAAAATTGACTTCTCATAAAAATCTGAAGCATAGTCCTCAGCACTATTGAAACTCTCAAATTGAACTTTGAAATTCTGAGGTTCTAAACCCTCTTTTATAAAGGCCAAATAAGCCTCACTCAATACCTCAAAAATCCCTTCATCAACGGTGGCATTGTAATTTCTGGCGTATTCAGTGTTGATTTCTAATGCTCGCTCTATGGCTTGGTCTAGCTCATTATTAGCAGCAAGTGTGTCATAATTTTCTATGATATTAGCGAACTCAAATGCGTGCAGCAAAATGTCTGGGCCATAGTAGACAAGTTCAATGAAAAGAGACCTCGCTTCAAGGTAGGGAAAATATCCCTCGTTTGCAGTTTGGATTTTTTCAATTGTTCCTGCAAACTGCTCGAATTGCGGAGTGCTTGCGAATTTATTGAATTGATTTTCCAATTCAACTTTTCCGTCAACAGCATTTAGCTCTGTTAGGCCAAGGTTTTGGCCCATCCACTTTTTCCAAGCGTTAGCTATGCTGCTTTGCTTTGAAGCGTATGCTATTCTCAATTCGTCAGAAGAAGCGCGGGCAGCATTAATAACAGCTAAGCTCGCATCTCTCATGGCAATACGCATTGGATTTAAAGTCTTAATCACATGTGTAACTGCGTCAGAAGTTAGATACTGTTCTGTTCTACCGGGGAATCCAAAAACCATTGTAAAATCGCCATCTACAACTCCCTCAATTGAAACTGGAAAATGGTGAGCTGGTTTATATGGAACATTCGTGTCCGAATAGTCAGCAGGCATATTATTCTCATCAGCATAGATTCTGAAAACACTGAAATCTCCTGTATGCCTTGGCCAAACCCAATTATCAGTATCTCCCCCAAACTTTCCCACAGCCGATGGAGGAGCACCTACTAACCTCACATCTCTATATGTAATTTTCGAAATAAGAAAATATTGATTGCCAAAATCGAATTCAACTACTCCTCCAGTCAAATGCTCTTCTGCCAACATTTCAATTTCAATTTCAGAGTAGATTTTCTTCCTAGCTTCTGCCTTTTCTGCTCCCTCAAGCCCCTCTAAGGCATTATGAACTCTAGAGCTAACATCAGTAATTCGGTGTATGAAAGTGGCTACTAAGTTTGGGTTTGCCAACTCTTCACTCCTTTCCATTGCCCAAAACCCATCTTTTAAATAATCATGCTCAACACTACTGTGATATTGAATTTGACTGTAACCGCAATGGTGATTTGTAAGAAGAAGCCCTTCAGAACTAACCATTTCTGCAGTACAACCTCCATTAAAATGAACCACAGCATCCTTTAGACTACTGTGGTTTATTGAATAAATGTCCTCTGCTGTAAGCTTTAGACCCATTGCGTGCATTTCGTCCTCTAATGCGTTTAGAAGCGTTGGAATCCACATACCCTCTTTCGCAGATAGACTACCCATCAAACAAATGGGCATGATTAAAAAGGCCAGCATTCTTGTAGCCATTGTTATAAAATTCATCATTTCTTACTGAATAATTGCTTTAGAGTGCCAAACTACAACGCCTCTATCGTCTTGCACTTCAATTAAATAAATACCTGCTTCAAAGTTAGCAGCATCCAAAACTGTAAGCTCTTTAGCTTGTGTTGAATGTATAATTCTACCTGCAGCATCTCTAATTTTGCATAGGTGGTTATTATCCACTCCTTCTAAATTTAAAGTAGATATTCCGTTAGTTGGATTTGGGTAAAGAGACCATTGCTCAGATATCTCCTCTTCAATTCCAACACAATTCATAACTGTAACAACTACAGCGTCTGATAGCTCACAACCATATTCATTTGAAACTGACACTCCTATCACGTGTGTAGTTGCAACTCCTTCTTCTGTTTGTAAAATGAAAATTGATGAGCCAGAACCGTCCTGCCACTCATAAGTGTAATTTCCAGTTGGGGCTAAGAAAATTTGTATATCTCCAGAACACATATCAATGTCTTCTCCAAGACTGTATGGTGTGATTCCTATAAATGGAATTTCAATTTCCAAATCTGTTAAACAACCGTTTGCATCTGATACTTCAACAATGTAATCACCAGAGCTAACTATCGGTAAATCTTCACCACCAAATTCGTAATTATTTGGCCCTGACCAATCAATTGTATACTCGCCAGTACCACCTGTTATCTCTAGATCGACTGACCCACCTTCACCGCTTTCACAAGTTGAATTAATGGTGTAGTTAAGCTCTAATTCTTCAGGGTTAATTATCTCAAAACTAGCTACATAAGATTCTCCTATGCATGTTGAACTTATCTCAACATTGTAAACTCCAGGCAGTAAGTTGTCGATGTAATTTCCGCTACCTGTGTAACCAAATGGCCCTTCCCATTCAACTGTTCCGCCTAACCCATCATACATCGTTATAACATCGATTGCACCATCAGGATTAAACTCTGATTCAAGTGCACAAGAAATTTGAGACACACTAGAACTTATGTAGGGTTCTACCTCTGAGGGATGTACGGAAATTTCTGAAATTCCTGTTGCTCCATTCCAACCATCAATTTGACAATAAACTTCTGTTCCAACAGGCAAACAAGGTGTGTAAGCAGTACTAGAATAGAGTTCTCCTACTTCACAAAACGCATCATCGTTGGCGCCAATTAATTCATATGTACTCCAGTCACCACAAGCACCATTTACCCAAAGAGCAAGTTGAGAGTCAAAATCCGTGTTTGTGTTACACATTTGGACTTGGTATCTAATCTCTTCTTCTACTGTGAACTTAGCCCAAACACTAACAGTAGCACCTCCTTCACACCACCCAGCAGGTGTATTGCATCCTAAAGCTGGTGGTGCAACTTCGAAATAAGACCCAGTTGCACCAACGTTGGAAATCATTGTAGTTGTACCATCAACTGGAATTTCTAAAGCATCACATGGCGTGTCATGGTCTATGGTTCCATCAGTATTTACATCAATAGTCCATGTATCACCATATCCGGAACCATCTAGAAACTGAACTTCTATTCCATCAACTAAAACGTAAAAATCAGTTCCACCATCTCCATAACTATCTGTGTGATGAAGTACAACTTGAGAGTTTGTTGTCAAACAAATCATATCAGTAATCTGAGCATCGTTGTCGTAATATGTATATCCTGGGGTTCCATTTCCAGTATTTCCACAACCAACATCAACGTTTCCTCCCGAATAATACAATTCATTACCACCTACTATGTTCCAAGAAACTTCGCTTGGCCAAGACCCACCGCTGATATCGATAGATACTTCTGAACAAGCTGTAGGGTCAACTGTATTGTCTATGCATAGCTCAACTGAACCAATATCCGTTTCAGGCCCAACCCATGATAGAAGAACGTTTCCATCTGAATCTGTAACAGTCATTATGTCATCATTCCAACCGTCTCCGTATGAATCGAATCCGTTAACTGTATAACATCCGTTATCAATACAAGCGCTATAAGCACCAGAGACACCTAAAGCAACAATATTGCCACCACATTCAACATCAACAGGTGTTAACTCGTAATACATCTCATAAGCCCAAGCATCAGTATCAACGATTAATTCAAACGATGATTCTCCATCAGCACATTGGGCATTTGACTCTATCACTGTCGCAAAAATTGCAAATGCGACAAATATTGGTAAATACAATTTTTGCATAATTGCAATATAACACGACCTTCGCAATGATGATAATTATACTCTCTCCTTCTAAGACTTTGGATTTAGACCAAATCACAACTAAAGAGACTTTTACAACCCCTCATTTTCAAAAAGATGCTAGCTTATTAATGAAAGATCTGTCTAAGATTAGATTGAAAGATATAGAGAAGTCAATGAAGCTAAGTACTGAATTAGCCAAAACCGTAAAAGGATGGCATATGTCTTGGGGAAAGAATTCGCATCAATGTGGAAGAGTGATGATGGGTGAAGCCTTTAAAGCATTGGATTATAAATCACTTTCTAAAGAAACAACCAATTATTCAATTGGAAGATTCTATGTGTTGAGCGGTTTATATGGTGTTCTAAGGGGATTGGACGGAATCAGTCCGTACAGACTAGAGATGGCACAAAAGTTCAACCCATCTGACGGGAGTCG
>JAYZNI010000024.1:0-63369 GCA_036152255.1 Bacteroidota bacterium
CCATATCCCTCTGTTCCGTCTCCAAAGTCCCAGTATACTGTGCAATTTGGATCTACATCAACAAGCTCAAACGCCCACTCACAGAATGACCAGTTTGGTGGAATTGCAACAATTGAACCATTGCAATCTCCACCACCATTATTATACTCTTCACAAACTTCAACCCATCCACATTCTTCTGTCTCATAACCCACACAAACCGTGAACTCACCACTTGGTATTTCAATTATGTCAATCGCTGAAGTTCCATTCATGTAAACCTCTTCATTTATGTACCAGATTAAGTTTACTCCTTCTGGGAAATCATATGCCTCAAACATTGCTATACCATCTTCAACACTAGCCAAAAGCTCAAGTGAACATGGATTATTTGGGTTTCCATCGAAAGTGATTGTTTCACAAGTATATACCTCGCCACAATTCTCTGTGTAATAACTAACACATATATCTAATCCATCCTGGTAGGATGCGTAGTAATCAAGGTTGTCTAATTCAAGATAGCTAGATCCTTCAGAATAGAATTCGCCATCAACCAACCATTGTAATATCGCATCTTCTGGATAGTTAAATGCTTCATAAACTGCATACGACCCTTGGTACCATCCTTCTATATCAATTTCACAATCGAAATCTGGCCCGCCACATTCACCATCAGTCCATTCAGTTATACCGTAATAGTAATATGCATAGCATTCATTTGAATAGGTTACTCCATCACAACCACAAACAGGTTCCCAAAGATCATTACATGCCATTTGATTATCGATAACACTTTGATCAAAGCAACCCTCATCGTCACAATCTTCTATTTCAATTACTTCAGACCAATTTTCTAATCCCTCACATATTATGTATTCACAGTCATTTAAATAAAGAGTAAATCCTACAGGGTAAAACTGATCTCCATCGTAACAACCAAATTCTTCAATAATTGGGAAAATCGTTTGACACTCCTCAAAAACGCCACAATCTGCAGTTTCAGCACCAACACAAACATCAATAGGATCAAGCAGATTTGACATATTGTACTCGATAGTATTTCCATCACCGTATTCGTCACCGTTAATCCACCAAGATATTTCAGTGCCTTCAGGCTCTACAAATGCTTCTGCTATAAATACTCCATTAGGATTTATATACCATTCGAAGAAAATATTACAGCCTGTTGAATCTTGTTCACATTCTCCGTCTGTCCAATCTGTTACTCCACCGTAGAAGAATGCTTCACATTCGTTTCCATATGTAACACCATTACATCCACAAACAGGGACATAAACATCAGGACAAGGAAGATTTTCGTTGATTTGGTCTTCATTTACACAAACATCCTGATAGCAATCTGGGTAAATTTCCCAGTTGGGAATAAATCCATATTCCCATCCATTTAAGTCAAGTTGAGAACAAGTGTAGTTTTCACAGAAGTCGTCACTGACTACCATAATCTCACCAGCAAGATAGAATTGATTCTCTTCATCATAACAACCAAGGTCTTCACCCTCATTACAACCTTCTATGACAACCTCAGTAACAACCGTTACTAATTCACATAATGGAGTAAAAACATAAGCTGTAACTATATAAACTCCGGCTTCTGAATATACATGTTCAGTTAACCAATTTGACTCGCCAGAAGTTCCATCTCCAAAATCCCAAAAAATATTATCAGTATCTTCTTCAATACCATTTAATTGGAATAACCAATTTAAATCACATGGGACATCGTCCTGTATAGAAGCTTCAATCGTAAAATCACAATCAATCCCACATCCTGGAATAATCTGTATGTCTGACCAATTACCTGGACTCTCGCAATAAATATATTCACAATCATTGTAAAACACTTCAGCTCCAACAGCGTAAGACTCGCCGCTTTCTAAATAACAACCTGCACCTTCACAATCTGGGATAACAATTATATCTGACCATGTATTTGGAGTCTCACAAAAAATAAATGCGCATTCCGTTTCATCAACGAATAATTCTTCGCCTAAATCATAAAACGTTCCATCTTCGTCAAAACAGCCAAGACAATCTTCGAGAACATTTATGGCCGACCAATTACCTGGAGATTCACAGTATATATACTCACAGTCTGTAAAAAACCATTCCGATCCGACATTATAAAAGTTTCCAGAATCATCATAACAACCAAGGTCTTCAGTCTCAATATCTGATAAGTCGATTGTTTCACAAAATTCAATGCCATCAGGACAATAATCACTTGTATAAAAAACACATATTGAAACAGGATTTAATAATGCAAGGAAAGAAACTTCAATTGCATCATCAATCGCTTCAATTTCGTTTCCATTTACTGTAAATATTAATTCAGCATCGATAGGGAATTCAATTGCTTGAATATTAACTACATCATCGATAATTTCAAATATAAAATCCAAAGAGCACTCAGGATTTAAACACACAGAAGTAGGAACAGCTCCATCTTCATCTGAACCATCCTGACAATCGTGCCAACCATCATTTAAATAATAATGTGGAACACAGCCATCTGGTGAATATGATGTCCAATTGTCTGGATTGTCTCCACAATAAAAACCCCCTTCTTCAATACATGTCTCACACAAGGTTAAATCTTCTGATGATATACACTCAGAAGTAGGAACAGCGCCATCTTCATCTGAGCCATCTTGACAATCGTGCCAACCATCATTTAAATAATAATGAGGAACACAGCCATGTGGTGAATAATTAGTCCAATTTTCTGGATTGTCTCCGCAATAAAACCCGCCTTCTTCAATACATGATTCACATAAGTCTTCAACAGGACATTGAGTTTGTGAAGATACTGTGGTTGTAGAAATGATGAGAAATAATATTAAATTCAATATGTCTTTCATGATGGAAGATTTTTATTAGTCTAATACTAAACATGTTACAGTAAGAAATGGTTGCTTTGAATTAAAAAACAAAGTATCTCTAGTTTAGATCTCTACATTAGAGATACTCTGAAATATTAATGTATTTATCAATTATTTCTGAATGATAAATATTTTGGTTGCATTATATAAATCGATCATCTATATCCATAATTTCTCCTGTAACCGGGCAAGTTCGCAAGTCCTTGTTTGAGTAGAATTTTTTAAATACCGGGAGAAAATCTTTTTCAATATCTGTTAAGTGAAAATACTCTTCATAAAGAAGGATGTTTTCTGTATCTGAATACCATAAAAGACCATCTTGATGATGGGGCTCTCTCTTTTTTTCAATTACAAGGCCTATCGAATTTTTAGCGCGAACCGGTGAGTGAGGAATCTTTGCCGGTAGTAAAAACATTTCCCCTTCATTTATAGGAATTTCTACCATTTTCCCGTCTTGTTGGGTTTTTAGGATAATATCACCCTCAATTTGATAAAAAAGCTCTTCCGTTTCGTTGTAATGGTAATCCTTTCTTGCGTTTGGCCCCGCAACAATCATTACTATATAATCTCCACTATCTACGTAGAGATTTTTATTTCCAACTGGTGGTTTTAGAAGCTCTCGATTCTCCTCAATCCACTTAGTTAGATTAAATGGTTTTTGAATTGGCATGAGGCAATTTACACCTAATATCTCTTTGTGAGGTAACCTTTTGGAATGCTAACTAACCATACGCCAGTGAAAATCGCCATTGCACATCCATAAGTTTGGAGGTTTATTTCTCCAAAGGCTAAAACTACAGACAACAAGGTCACGATAATTGGTTGAAGATAGATGTATATACTAACAACCGTTGGCTCGACAGATCCAAGAGCATATATATTTAGCAGATAAGCAAGGAAAGTTGTTCCAATTACGACGTATAAAAAGCTTTGCCAATCGTTTGAGCTAAAATCAGGCCAGGAAATTTCAAGTACTTCGCCTATACCAAAAGGAATGGCAAAGATTGCTCCAAATAGAAAAACCCAAGATATTACTGTGAGTGGCCTATACTTGCTCATTAGGGGTTTAACTATTACCAGGTAAATGCCGTATGATAGCGCATTGATTAATATGAGGATGTCGCCTTTGAGACTTGGTCCATTAGCAGTGGTTGCTTCAGGCGTGTTTAAAAGCAATATTACAGCTCCTGTTCCTCCTAGTGCTATTCCTAACAACTTTCGGATTGTTATTGATGACCCTAAAATCGCTGCAGATGCAATTAAAACGAATATTGGATTAATGGTCATAATTAATGAAGCATGTACTGGGCTGGTAATTGATAGTCCATTGAAAAAGCAAAGTTGATTGATCGCAACTCCTGTTAACCCACACATTGCTAATCTGAAAAAATCTGATTTTTCTACCTTATCAAAACCAGATAATACTCCAACTAGCCCAAACAACAATCCGCCTCCAATTACTCTAAGAGTTATGAATCCTGAGGGACCAATTTTGTTTGGCATTAGGCCCTTTGCAATAAAATAGTTTAGAGCGTAAATAACACCTACAGTAAATAGGGCAAGGTGAGCATATGTAGATGACTTAACCAAGAAGCTGCCTTGCTCTTTCTACTTCTACTTTTCTCGAGCCCACTGTCACATCGCTTTCAAAAAGGAAAACTGGCCTTTTTAAAAAAGTATATTCACCTAATATGAGTGCTCTATAATCTTGTTCTGAAAGATTCTTTTCAGATAGTCCCATGCTTCTAAATTTCATAGCTCTTCTAGAAAATAAAGCTTCATATGACCCTACTCTTTCCTTCATAGCATCCAAATCCTCCTCACTAATTCCCTCCACTTTAATATTTATGATTTTGCAGCCCTTAGCGTCTGGCTTAAGGTCCTCAAAAATTCTTTGGCACGTTTTACAAGTTGGCAGAGTAAATACTTTTTTCATCTTTCCATTAGAGCTATTAGATTAAACAATCCTTCTGACCAATCATTTTCATTATCAATTACAATGTCGCACTTTTCTTTCCAGGGTTCAATGTGTTCAATGTCTGCTGGTCGTACATGATTATTCCATTGATATTCAACTTCGCTGGGGCTATAACCTCTTACCGTTTCGTCTCTGTACTTTCTCCTTTCTAACCTAGTTGAAGGTTCTGCATCTACATATGCGCTTAGATCAAAAAGGTCACGTACTCCTTCGTCGTGCATCACAAAAAGACCTTCAACAATAAGCCAATCCGAAGGGTCAATTGTAATCAATTCGGACTTCATTACGTTTCGATTGTAAGTATATGTTTCGAGACTAATACTTTCACCGCTTTTCAATTTTTTCAAGTCTCTAAGGAGATCTTGATGGTTGATCGCTTGAGGAACATCGTAATTTGTCTCACCGTTTTCGTCAACAGGAAGTTCTTCTCTTGGACGGTAATAATCATCCAAAGAAAGTATAGAAGCACTATCTGAAAAATGCTCTAATAAGCCATTTAGTACAGTGGATTTACCCGAGCCACTACCACCAGTTAGAGCAACAATCCTCATAGTTGATCAGCAAACGTTCTATCGTTTGAGAGGCGTGGGATTTTGTTTTGGCCTCCTAATTTTCCTATTGAAGACATCGCTTTTACAAATGAATTTTTCTTTACAGTATTTACCACAGCCGTTTGAATAACCTTGCCCTTAATTAGGTCTGCGTAGTATGTATTTCTGTCTTGCAATGCTTGGCATAAATCTGAAGCAAAGTCCTTACTTGATTTTGGCTTTGTTTCAAATTCAATAAACCATTCGTGATATGGAAGTCCTTTCTTTGGGGATACCTCTGGGGCCAAATGGAAGTCTCTCACTACCGCACCATGCTTCTCACTAACCTCAGCAATTGAAGATTCAACTTCTTCACCTATTACGTGTTCTCCAAAAGCAGAAATGAAATGCTTCGTCCTTCCAGTTACAACAACCCTATATGGGTCGTTGCTAACAAATTTTACTGTATCGCCAATCGCATATCCATATAATCCGGCCTTCGTTGTAATTACAACTGCGTAGTTTACTCCAAGCTCAACTTGGTCAACAGTTAATCTTGGCGCGTCGTCTTGACCAAATTTGTCAGCCGGGATAAACTCAAAGAAGATTCCATCAGCTATGTTTAACCTCATGCCTTCTACACCTGGTTTATCTTGGTATGCAAGGAATCCTTCGGATGCTGGGTATAGTTCTACTCTATCAATCTCAAATCCCAAAAGCTGTTTAAACCTCTCTGCATATGGTGTGTAAGAAGCACCACCGTGAACGAATAAACTTAAGTTAGGGAATACGTCTTGAACTGTTTCTGCTTTAGTGTGTTTTAGAAGTTGCTCGAAATACATCTGAACCCAAGTTGGAATACCACTTATTAATCTTAGATCCTGATCAGCTGTTTCTTTAACTATAGCATTGACTTTCTTTTCCCAGTCGTCAATACTATTTGCCTCCATTGAAGGAAGTCTGTTTCTTTGAAGATAGCTTGGTACATGATGAGCAACAATTCCAGATAGTCTTCCTAATTTGATGCCGCCATCTGTTTCTTCTAATACAGGGCTTCCTTGTAAGAACATCATTTTTCCGCTCACAAAATTTGCATTTCCCGAGCCAGCGATTTGACCTAATAATGCATTTCTAGCACTGTTTAAATGATTTGGCAAACTGTCTTCTGTAATCGGAATGTACTTTATTCCTGAAGTTGTACCACTTGTCTTACAGATGTAAATAGGCTTCCCTGGCCAAAGAACATCTTTATCACCTTTTACTGCCTTTTCTATATATGCTTTTAGACCTTCATAATCTCGAACAGGTACATTTTTTTGGAATGATTCCAAACTCATGCCTTCTCTCAAATTATGGTCTTTTCCAAATACAGTTTTTTCTGCCGATTTGAGGATTTCGTTAAGTTGTTTTATTTGCGCTACTCCGGGCTGAGCAGTACGCATTCTAAGTTCGACCATTGCTGCTCTAGCGAATGGTTTGCTAAGTGATGCTTTGAGTCCCATGCTGCGAAAGTAAGAAAAATAAAAAAAAGGCACCTCCGGAGAGGTGCCTTGCTATGATAAACAGCGAATTAGCTAATTATTTTACAGTCATTTTCTTTGTTAGTGAAACTCCATCTGCTGTTAGAGTATATGTGTACATACCTCCAGAAAGACCTTCTATATCAAAATCAATCCTATGGATACCTGCAGCCATTGTGCCTTTATCCATATTAGTAATAATACGTCCTCTCATGTCGCGAATTTCAAATTGTATGTCACGGCTTGTGTTTAATTCAAATGAGAATGTTGTAATACTTGTTACAGGATTTGGTATGTTTTGGAAAAGAGTTACACCGTTTGAAGAAACAATTTCTTCAACATTAACCGTACCCTCACAATCACAATCCTCTTGGATGATATCATCAAAAGTGTTTGAATCGTTGTCATTACAGCTATCACCAACATAAATACAGTTTCCAGCATCGATAGCTGCGTCAGCATTGTAGTTACAAGCCTCATCGTCAAGACATCCTCTTTCACTTAGGATAAGTCTAATCGCTGGCGTATAAGTCTGAGAAACAAACCAAACGAAGTCTCCATCGCCGGTTTGACTATATTGACCAGTTGAAAAATCCGTATCGCTATTAGGTTGTACGTTTACAGTAAGCGCACCTTCATTTTCGTATTCAGCTATTACACCAACGAAATATGCAGTCCCCTGTTCTAGTTCAACTGGATCATCAAACTCCAGGTATTGAGTTGTTCCATTCCAAGAGGGTAAAAATGTGAAAAATGTGCTTTCGTAATCACTATCCGTAACACCAACAGATGGGTCATAAGTGTATATTCTAGCTTCAAATTCGATTTCTGCAACTGCGCCACCTTGACTAAGTCCTGCATTATCACCAAACGATACATTAATACCGTATGCTGTTGATCCACCATTAACCATGTGGTAGAAACATCCTTGGCCTGTTGGGTCGTAATATCCAGGAACAGCTTCTGACTCCCTTGGGAATACTTCGTTTGTTAGATCTCCTTCATCATCATGGCCATACTCATCATCAGTGAATACAATCACTTTTGAACTTACGTTATCTTCTGGAGTTGCATCTTCATTTCCTGCATCAATAGTTGCTCTAAGGATGTAGTTGCCTATCTCAGTTGGTTCCCAGTTTGTGGGTATGTATACTGTGTCTTGAGAATTTGCAGGACAATCAAGAGCATTTGCAAAAGAGTATGCAATATCAAGAGTTTCAACCACAGTATTTAAAACAGTTACACCAGATTCATCAAGAATATCAATTACGATATCAACGTTTTCTTGGTTTTCCGTTCCATTGTTTCGGTAAAGTACACCTGCGATAACACCACCATCAGCTGCAGCAATCTTTTGCTCCATAGGAGTAACTCTGTATTCCCATACATTGTATATATCTCCATTTGTAAGTTGCACAATCTCTAAATCGTTAGCGATTGGATTCGATGTAATTAATACATCGTCAATCCCCCAATAGTAGTGGCTGTATGCGGTACCTGTTTCAGGAGCTTGAGTGTAAGTGAATCTTATCTGAACTTCTGGTTGGTAAGCAGCTACACAGCTAATATCAAGTGAAGTCGGGAGTGGGTTTGCAGATGCTGTATTTGCAGATTCGATGAAAGATCCATGTGCATCAAAAGTTGTCCAAGTTGTACCACCATCATTTGTTACATCAACATAAATAGGCGCGTATGGAAAGCAACAGTATCTAAAGTATTGCTGCCAATTAAGTATAACAGAACCTGCGTCAGAGAAATCAATGACAGGGCTAATTAAATTTCCTTCCATGTCCTGGACGCCATCAGAAATTGGTGTATTGTAATAATCACAATCAAACATCATGAATCCGTTATCTTGAGTTTCTGAATCCAATAGCCCAATATTAGTAGAGAACTCTCCAGCTGGATGATTAGCACCGGTAGCAGAGCCGTCATAATATGTGCCAGCACCATTAGATGCTACATATACCCAAGCATTGTTGTTTGCATTGTCTACAATTGTCCAAGCACCATTTCCATTTGATCCGTCAAAACCGTTAGAAAAGTCCTCAGAAAATAAAATATCACCGCCTCCACGCTGATTAGCTAATGCTTCAATTCCTGCAAATTTAGAGTTTATAAGCTCGTCTACATTAGCATTAGATAGTGTTTGCTCAAAAATATTGTGTTGATCAACTTTCTGAGCCGAAGCAAAAGCAAAAATGCACAGAGCTCCAAGTGTTAAAGTCAAATGTTTCATCTCTAAAAATTATTTAGACAACCAAATTACGCAAAAAAAAAGGAGGAGAACCAATTTGGCCTCCCCCTTTTAAAAAAGTATTAGGATTTAATTACTTAACCAATAGGCGATCTGTTGCACGCTCTCCATTTACAGTAAGAGTGTAAGTGTATGCACCTGCAGCAAAGTCAGTAGCATCTACTGTAATGTTATTCATTCCAGCAGCTTGAGTTCCCATGTCAAGGCTATAAACAATCTTACCTGTGATATCGCGTATTTCGAAAGTGACATCTGAAGCGAAATCAAGGTTGAACTTCACAGTGGTAACACCGTTTGTTGGGTTAGGGAAGCTTGGGAATAATTCAAATCCATTGTTTACGTGAACCTCACTTACATTAGCTGGAGTAGCAGTTGAGTTAGGGTCTAGATTTAAACGAATCATTGGAACGTCATTCGTATAGTACCAGTCGTATGTACCAGATCCAAACGGACCATATACAAATGCTGTTTGATCTTGAGTAAACTTTGACTCACCGTACTGAACGTTTCCACCACCATAATGCTCAAATCCAGCACCAAGCCAGTCGCCTGCTGCAGCCTCATGTGGCTCTTCGAAAATAAAGCGATACCAATTTTGTATTTCTTCACCAGTTGCGTTTAAATAATTCGTGTTCAAATCAACTTCATCAGAACTAACTAAAATACCACCGTATTGTGATGCTAGGAAATCTGGATCTGTCCCATCAAAAAGGTGAACTAAGAGAGGACTGCCTTGCTCAGAACCTTCAATAATTGCTACATCAATACCGTAAATCATAACATCCTCAACAATGTCATAAAGACTAAGAGCGATGTAGTCTATCGTACCTAGTTCAGGTTCACCTGCTGGAGATGCGTAATTAATAAATCCATCATCACGTCCGAACGACAAATCAGTTACCGTAAACGACTGCTCTGCTGTGTTATTACCAGGATTTTCATCTTCTGAATCAGCGAAAAGAGTATAAGACAAACTTACATCGCCTAATCCAGCTGGTTGATATGATACAGCAAGAGTGTCATTTTGTTGGCTAGTTAACGAAATCGCATCAGAACCATTAACAGTACCAGAGACATCAAGTTCTAAAGTAATACCCGTTTGCTCTGCATATCCAACATTGTAAACTTTAGCTGCAGCTTGAAGGTCAGTTGGAATCTGTGACTGAGCCCAAGCGCCGTACTCATATACTAGTGTACGCTCGTAGTCTGTGTAACTTAAATAGTTGTCAATACGAGTATCGTTTTCAGGAGTTTGGTATAATTGTATATCGTCAATCTCCCAACTGTAACCCCAAGTACCTGACCAACGGAAACGAACGTAAACTTCTGATTGTCCACCAGCAGCTGAAGTAATGTCAAACTCTTTTATTGAAGGGTTATCACTCTGATCACCCGTTCCAAAACCTGTAAATACCTCCCAACGACTTTGTACGGGACCATCACCGTAATCAACTGTTCCTTCTTCTTCTGAAAATGTCGAAATATCTGGCCATGTTATTCCGTCACGAGAAATTTCAATTAGACACTTCTCACTATCGTCAGAAGCTCCATTATCCCAACAACGGTATCTAGTTTCGATTGAAATACTCACATATGGTTCAGCAGAACAATCGATTGGATTTGCTGTTTGCACCCAACAGTTCTCAACCCAAGCAGCATCGTACCCAGCGTCTGCGCCAAATAAATCAGAGTCAACCATTAAGGTTCCGTTTTCAGATGTAGTAGAATTCATTGACCCTGCCGCAGATCCATCACCAGTCCCTCCTGCCCATTGATTATATGGCCCTGAAGGTCCAGCGGTAGCACATTCAAAATTGATGTCAATCTCATACCAAGGTGAACCTTCAACGTCAGCGCCATTGTCGAATATCCAGTCAGAGGAGCAATTGTCAACATTACAATCATTACTCCAGAAGGCATCACGATCAACTTGTGCAGGTGTCATTGAGGCTTTCTTAAAAGACAATTTCTCTTTCGCAGCTTGTACAGGCATTAGTTCCTGTGCGCTTGCAAATGTCCCTACTAACATTGCAGCGATAAAAAAGTATACTTGCTTCATATTGAGCTATTTATGTTTATTATATCCGAATTGGATTACAAATATAGACTTGATTATGATTCAATTGCACTTAAATCCTCTATAAAGTCAGTAATCGGTGGGCATGAGCATATTAAATTTCTATCACCATGGGTGTTATTCACTCTTGCTACTGAAACCCAAAACTTTTCTACATACAGCCCTTTTACAGGATATACTGCCTTTTCACGAGTATAACTATGGTTCCATTCCGATGCCGTTGCCTCCTTTGCAGTATGCGGAGCCATTTTTATTACGTTATCCTCTGGATCAACTTTTTTTTCTTCTATCTCACGGATCTCCTCGCGAATAGAAAGCATTGCTTCAGTAAACCTATTTAACTCATCAAGTGATTCGCTTTCTGTTGGCTCTATCATGAGAGTGCCTGCTACAGGAAAAGAAACTGTTGGCGCGTGAAAACCATAATCAATAAGCCGCTTTGCAATATCTGCCACTTCAACTCCGCAAGATTTAAATTCTCTACAGTCCAATATCATTTCATGAGCAACTGTATTATTTTCTCCTTGATAAAGTATATCATAATCCCCTTCAAGTCTTGACTTAATGTAATTAGCGTTAAGTATTGCAACTTCTGTTGCTTGTTTGACCCCCTTACCTCCTAGCATTTTAATATATCCATAAGGAATGAGGCCTATTAATGCAGAACCATAAGGAGCAGCACTTACAGGCGAAATACTCTCTTCTCCGCCCTTGTGAACAATGGGGTGGCCAGGCAGGAATTTACTCAAATGAGCAGCCACGCCAATTGGACCAACTCCTGGGCCGCCTCCGCCGTGAGGAATGGAGAATGTTTTGTGTAGGTTCAGGTGGCATACATCTGCTCCGATGTTTCCAGGACTAGTAATTCCAACTTGGGCATTCATGTTCGCACCATCCATGTATACTTGGCCACCATGCTTGTGAATGGTTTCGGTTATCTCTAGAATTCCCTCCTCGTATACCCCATGGGTAGAGGGGTAGGTAATCATGAGTGAGCTGAGATTGGAACTGTGCTCTTCTGCTTTGACCTTTAAATCATCAAGATCAATATCACCGTTGTCCATACATTTTACTACTACAACTTTAAGGCCTGCCATTACAGCACTTGCTGGGTTTGTCCCGTGGGCAGACTCAGGAATTAGACAGATGTTTCTATGGCCCTCATCTCTACTTTTGTGATAAGCTTGGATAACTAGCATCCCCGTATATTCTCCATTCGCTCCCGAATTTGGTTGAAGAGTAACCCTATCAAATCCTGTAATTTCTGCTAAGTCACTTTCTAAGGTTTGAAGAATCTCAATCATTCCAGTAGCTTGCTCTGGAGGACAAAACGGGTGAAGTTCCGCGAATTTATACCATGCAATAGGTAGTAATTCAGTAGCTGCGTTAAGCTTCATAGTACACGATCCAAGTGGAATCATCCCGTGTACTAGTGAGAAATCTCTATTTTCGAGATGCTTGATATACCTCATCATAGCAGTCTCTGATGTGTGGCTATTGAAAACCGGATGATCCAAGTAGTCTAACTCTCTATAGATGGTGCTGAAAAATTCTCTGTTGATTTCTACGCCTCTTATGATGGGTACCCCAAACGCATTACATAGATTCTGCAAATCCTCAAGATTAGTTCTTTCGTTGAGGCTAACGCCAACGTGTTCACCATCGTTATAATAACGTATGTTAATTTTCTTTGCATGTGCTCTTGCTATAAGGGCCTTAATCTCGTCAGGCCCTCCTTTTACAAGTATTTTAAGAGTGTCGAAATAGCATGTGTTTACGACTTTGAATCTGTCGTTTGAGCCTAGAGCAGTGGCAAAAGATTTGGCCCTCTTGTGTATTCTTTCTGCAATATGTCTAAGCCCTTTTGGCCCGTGATACACTGCATACATAGATGCCATAACAGCAAGAAGCGCTTGGGCGGTACAAATGTTTGAAGTCGCCTTATCTCTTCTAATGTGTTGCTCCCTTGTTTGCAAGGCCATTCTGATAGCAGGATCTCCGTGACGGTCAACGCTAACTCCTATGATTCGGCCTGGGAAATTTCTCTTGTAAGATTCATCTGCAGCAAAGAACGCGGCGTGAGGCCCTCCATATCCCATAGGAACACCAAAGCGTTGTGATGATCCCACTACAACATCTGCTCCCATTTCACCCGGACTCTTGAGCATTAGAAGCGCCATAAGATCTGTTGCAAAAACAACTTTCACATCTGCCTCATGTGCCTTTTGTATTAATTCTGTATGATCTACAGCCTCACCATTTCCATCGGGATATTGAAGAAGACATCCGTACATATCTTCAGTAAAATCCCAGTCTGCTCTGGGCTTTTCAATGATGTTGATGCCTATAGATTTGGCCCTTGTTTGCATCACAGCAAAAGTCTGAGGATAAACTGCTGTGTCTACTAAGAAGGTAGTTGCTCCTTCTTTTGCTTGAGCTCTCGGTCTGGCAGAATAGAGCATCACCATTGCCTCCGCAGCTGCTGTTGCTTCGTCTAAAAGTGAAGCGTTCGCAATCTCTTTTCCAGTAAGATCGCTAATCATTGTTTGGAAGTTCAATAGAGCTTCTAGTCTACCCTGAGAAATCTCTGCCTGATATGGAGTGTATGCTGTGTACCAACCTGGATTTTCCAAAATATTCCTTCTTATAACAGAAGGAACTTCAGTTGGATAATATCCCATCCCAATGTAGTTCCTGTAAATCACATTCTTGGACGCGAGTTCATCCAGGTGTTCAAGGTACTCACTTTCAGTCATTGCATCGGGCAAATCAAGAGGGTGCCTAAGCCTTATGGCAGGCGGAACTGTCTTGTCGATCAACTCATCAATAGAGTTACAACCGATGGTAGATAGCATTGTGCTTTGGTCTTCTAAGCGAGGACCCATATGCCTTGAGGCAAAACTTCCAATTTTCATAGTCTATAAAAAGAAAGGACAAAGATATCTTCAGTCATGAATTTCTCACCTTTGTAACATGACTTTTTCCTCACACAGCTCTAGCTTGATTGTTAGGTTCTTTGGCTTCTCTCATTTATTGATTGCGCTGGGGTCTGGAGCATGTGTAATTGTCGCACTAAAAGTCCTTGGAATTGAAGAGGAATTTGAACCTTCTGCAGCCTTTATTTCTGCCTGCACTGGGCTAGGCTACTCTGTTCAAAGAGTGATTAAGGCCAAACTCTTTCCCAAGTCTGTACCCCTCGATAGATTAATATTTCTTGAAAAATATGGAAATTTGTTAGTGACGATTTGGGTTATAGCATGGCTAGTAGGATTTTGGTGGATAGTAAATGATTTGGATTTGGTCGCTTGGGGTCTACTAATGGTTTTAGGAGGAGCAGGGATTACTTATGCAATTCTTCCTTGGTCAATTAAAAAAGCTAGATCTCTAAGAGAAGTTCCTCGCATGAAACTTCCTGTGTTAAGTTTGGTGTGGGGAGGTGCAACAGTGGCGCTTCCTATTTATATAATTGGAGTAGACGTCTGCCCTATTCATTTGGCCTTTGTCTTTATTGCTAGGGCTCTTTATATCGCAGGGCTTACTGTTCCATTTGATGTGAGGGATTTGAATGTAGACACATTGGATATGAAAACTTTACCTATGTTAAGGGGAGTAGAAAATTCATTGTGGTTTGCATTTGGACTTGTAATTTTGTCAGGTGTGGTTTGGGCTTTTTTAGAAGAATACCTCCTCTTAATCCACTCACTCTTAACATCAATTTTTGTCTGCCCTAAAGTTCACAGGCCTTACAGAGGAGAGTGGTATTACAGCATTTTATTAGACGGAATGCTCTTATTACAAGTATTTGTTCTTTGCTCCTAACCTAAATTTACCCCATTAATTTTACTCAATGCTAAGCCAAACATTTTCTCTTGCAGAGGCACGCGAATTAGATGCTGCAGACCCGCTAAGCAAGTTTAGAGAGCGCTTTATTTTCCCTCAACACAACGGTGAGAATGTACTTTATTTTACTGGGAATAGTTTAGGCTTACAGCCCAAATCTGCTTTAGACGCTCTTCAAACTGAGCTAGAAGATTGGGCTGAGCACGGTGTTGAAGGTCACTTTAGATCAAGAAATCCGTGGATGCATTATCACGAGTTATTCTCTGACCATCTAGCTTCAATTGTGGGGGCCAAGCCTTCAGAGGTAGTTGCTATGAATGCA
Organism: Bacteroidota bacterium; assembly: GCA_036152255.1. Taxonomy (GTDB): domain Bacteria; phylum Bacteroidota; class Bacteroidia; order Flavobacteriales_D; family Sanyastnellaceae; genus UBA974. The sequence goes on from JAYZNI010000024.1 coordinate 15,404, forward strand.
CTCACTGTAAACCTCCACCTTCTATTAATTAGTTTTTATAACCCAAAGGGTTCGCGCAAAAAAATTATTTGCGAAGCAAAAGCATTTCCGTCTGATAGATATGCCCTACTAAGCCAAATAGCTTTTCACGGAGGCGACCCAGCTAAAGACCTTATTGAGATTGCACCAAGAGATGGTGAAGAACTAATACATCTAAATGATGTTCTTACAGCAATTGAGGAGGCAGGAGAAGATTTAGCCACAGTTATGATGGGTGGAGTTAATTATTACACTGGCCAACTCCACAACCTCAAAGCGATAACCAAAGCCGCTCACAATGTTGGGGCCATGTGTGGTTTTGACCTTGCACATGCAGCAGGGAATGTGCCTTTAAGATTGCACAATTTAAATGTTGATTTTGCGTGTTGGTGTACATACAAATACTTAAACTCTGGCCCAGGTTCTGTTGGTGGAATCTTCATTCACGAGAAGCACCATAACGGAGGGCTACCAAGACTTGAGGGTTGGTGGGGCCATGACAAAGCAACCAGGTTTAAGATGGACCCAGAATACATTAGCATGGGCACAGCTGAATCTTGGCAGATGAGTAATGCGCCAGTATTTAATATGGCAATTCACAAGGCGTCTCTTGAAATTTTTACAGAAGCTGGAGGTATGGAAGTACTACGTGAACGTTCATTGAGGCTTACTGATTACTTAGAACTCACAATAGAAAAAGTTGCTGCATCTACTGGAAAAAGTCTAGAAATTCTCACACCAAAAAACAAAGACGAAAGAGGCTGTCAGTTGAGCATTGTTGCACACGGACAGGGCCGCGAACTCTTCGATAAATTATCGGCAAATGGTGTAATCGTCGATTGGCGTGAGCCTGCAGTAATTAGAATGGCGCCCGTACCACTTTACAATAGTTTTGAAGACATAGCTAAGTTTGGGCTTATTCTTCAAGACGCTCTAAATTAGCACCATGGCAAAGTCAAGATTCGCAGTATTTGGGATTGGGAGATATGGAACCCAAATCGCTTTATCATTAGCAAAACGAGGTGCAGAAGTATTCACCTTCGATTCAAAAGCTGAGAGGGCAGAAAAGATTAAAGATGATGTTGCACTTGCTGTAACATTAGACGCAACTGATAAAAAAGCGCTTGAAGGCCAAAACGTCCGAGACATGGATGCAGCTGTTGTTGCAATTGGCGAAAACTTCGAAGCAACAGTATTGACGACTCTGAATCTATTGGATTTAGGTGTACCCAGAATAATCGTAAGGGCAAACGACAGAAATCAGCACCGCATCTTAAGCTCACTTGGTGTGAAGGAAATTTTAAGCCCAGAGAGTGAGGTTGCCGCAGTAGTATCTGAGAGGCTTATTAATCCAAGCATCATGGGCTTTCTGCAGCTCCCTGATGAATACGAAATCGCAGAGATTAAAGCGCCAAAAAATTGTTGGGGTAGATCTCTTCGCGACATATCTCTTGGTGCTAAGTACGAACTTAGACTCATTACAATTCGAAGGGAATTTGAAGAGGGCCAAAATGGCGAATCAAAGATTACTGAGCACATAATTGGAGTTCCTCAACCAGACATAAAGATTAGAGAAACTGACACGTTAGTTGTGTTTGGTTCGCTTAAATCTGTGAAGAAATTCTTGGAGATTAACGAATAATTATTCGTAGGTATCCCAACTTATTTCGTGGCTCCAATCAGCCTTTAGTTTGAGGGTAGTTGTCATTCCCCTCGCAGGCTCTGGCAGCCTCCACTCTTTGAGACTCACCCCATCCCAAACTCCATTAGAATTGGGGTCGCCCAACCATCTCAAAGCATATGATCCAGGTGTTAGGTTTTTGAATCTCAATGGAGGTATTCCTTTTTCTATTGCAACCTTTTTTACGACTGTACCATTTGCGGAAATTAATTCAATCCAACCCGTTGCATCTACATCTACTATTAATTCAGACAATTCATCCAACTTAAAAGTAGACCACTTTCTAATTAATGTGTCTGCAAGGATTTTTTTGCCTTGACCCTCAATTGATTTGGGCAGCATTGATAGTTCAACAACATCACCTCTACCAAATGGAGCTTCAACAATAAACTGGAATGGGTTTTCTTCTGAAATATGAATGGACTTTATTTCAATTTCCGTCGAATCTGATTTAGTTAGTTTAAAAAGGTGAGGCTTAACAAATGTAATGGGTCTAGAACAAGTAAATGCGGCCTCTGTTGAAGAAATCTGCTTCCCGTCAGGAGATTTTATAAGTGAAAATTCTAGCGGACTATTCATTTTCTCTTCTTTAACAATCAAAGTATCTGCCCCAGACCAAATCACAGTACTGTGCTCTACTGTATAAGGGTCAGACCATAAAAGCAATGAGTTCCCAAAACTGAACTTCTCGAGACCATTTGCCTCTATTTCATTGATATTCTCCAACTCACCACTCAGTTCAATTTCCAATAAGCCCAAACTATCCCTTTCCACATTCACAAAATATTTCACATCAATATTATGTGTCTTCTGCATCAATAATTCAACTGCTAATGTGTCAACTGAATTCAATTGTAAAGGGTCCTTATGAATTGCAAGTGACTCCCCATCAGTCCAAACGTAATTTCTATCTACATCATCAATGGCTATTAGCCTGTACTTACCTTCAGGCATATAACTAACTGTAAAAGACCCAACGCTATCAGTTGAGGTCACAAAAAGGGGTTGTGTTCCATTTAGAATTGAATCAACTGGCAACTCCCAATCGTAGATAAAAATTCTCCTTTCGCTTTGCTTTTCTCCTGAGAATACATCCACAACTGTTCCGGTAATACTCAATGTGTCTAAATCAGGTCCAGTCGAAAATGCATGAGTTAAATCACTCGCCGGATTTTTTTCATTTAAATCCTCTATGGCATCACCAAACTGAAAAATATATGTACTATTCTGTTTGAGATCTTCATTCCACACAAATTGAACCTTCCTCCCCTTCATTGTCCAATCCAAAGGCTTTTCAAGTGGTGGAGAGACCAAAAGCTGAGCACTTAACTGCCTGACGTTTACGTACTCATCAAATTCAAATTCAAGAACTCCCCCCGATGTGGGATTGACATTTGTTGCTCCAAGTTTGGGTGAAGCAATTACCACAATTGGAGGAGATACGTCCTTTTCGCCTCCCGTTGGCACACCAACTTTAGCACAGGAGCTCGCAAAAATAACAATTGCATAAAAAGAAACTATCCTATCCATCTTTCCTCTAATATGTTTACAATTCTTTCGAGCAGCCTCACTTCTTCTGAAGTAAAACCATCAAAATCTACACTATCAATATCTAGAACTGCAACAACACTTTCGTTATGTCTTACGGGAATTACAACTTCAGAATTACTCAATGAACTACATGCTACATGGCCTTCGAACTTGTGAACGTTCGGCACAATTACAGTGATATTTGAAACCCAAGATTTTGCACAAACGCCCTTTCCTCTATTTAATCTAGAGCATGCTACTGGGCCTTGAAATGGCCCCAGCACAAGCTGATCATTTTCCTTATCGACAGTATAAAACCCAACCCAATGCCACCCGCCCTCAGCCATTAAGTGCGCACAAATATTTGCCATGTTAGCAGTGTTATTTCTTTCATTAGAAATAAGTGCCTCGATTTGGTCTATGATATTTGATGAAATAGGCATCTGGGCCAAAGATAGATTCTATAATTAGGCTAACGCAAGAACTGCAGCACCAAGTACAGTTCTTCCTTTTCTTCGAGAATATTTCAACACGATCTCAAAGTAGCGACTATGGTCAACACATCGTCAATTAGTATGACTGTTGTTTGAATGTCACAAAAACCATCCTCGTAACAAAACAATTCGTTTGCAATTTATGTTCTAGTATTCCTTCAAAAACTAGTCAATGATTTTATATGTGCTCCTCCTTTTAATGATAAGCTATCAACCTCTGCACCCCAAACACCAGCCATACCTCTAGCCAATAATTCTGCCTAATTATATTCTCTAGAAAGCTTTCTTTTCCAGTTTAGTTGAATTGGAATAAGGACCACATCGTCATGATGCAATGGATTGTTTTGGTATTCCAGAGTACTTACACAAGTAAATCAGTTTGTCTTTTGAGACCTCTTTCAATCTTAACCCCACTGAAGTCTAAAACGAATTAAACCTCTCTTTTGAAAGCAATTTAGTCACATTATTTGATTCAAAAATAAACCAATCCAGAGTGCAAGGAAAATAGTATTCAAATACACCTCATAAATACCAAATGGACTTTGACATGTTTTGCAAGTTCTCGGCTCAAGAGCTTCTAAAAATATCCACCACATAAATTCTATCAAAAGCCCAAATTTGTCAAGTAAATAAAACCCCCAACATAAAATTCACTCGCGTTGTTCTTAGGTTTGTAAAGTGAAATTTGGTAAGGCAGATAGCATTCGAAAACTAGATGGGTTGGATTGGAATCTACCAAAAACTCGCTTTGATTATACTCCTACGCAATCTTCTAATCTGAAAATTTCTACGGGTGGAACTATGTGGACTATTCGGCCATGGAGGGGAAGCGTCTATCCAGAAAAAGACCCTATGCGTACTTGGCCAAAGTACTACGGCGAACAGTTTGGCACTATAGAATTCAATGCAACTCATTACAAAATTTACTCTCCTGAAAAAATGGCTGATTGGGCCAACTCAATGCCTGAAGGTTTTGAATTCTGCCCCAAATTTCCAGCAATAATTTCTCATTATAGAAGGTTCAATAATTGCGAAGGTCCAACCGATGATTTCATTGAGGGTTTACTTGCTATGGGTGAAAAATTAGGCCCAGCATTTTTACAATTACCACCTCATTATTCTCCAAAACAGAGTGAAAGTCTCATTGAATATCTCAAGGCTTGGCCAAATGAATTAATGATGTCAGTTGAGTTTCGACATCCACTTTGGTTTGAGGGAGATGGCGATGCAGAAAGGGTTTGGGCCTTAATGTCCGAATTGGGAATAGGTGCTGTAATAAGTGATACAGCTCTAAGAAGAGATGCTCTCCACATGAGGCTTACATCTCCATTTATTATAGTTCGCTTTGGAGGATATGATGGCCACAATAGCGACAAAATAAGAATGGAAAATTGGTGTAATTGGATTGATGAAAACAAGGATTCAATTCAATCCTTCCACTTTTTAGTACACCAAACAAACAGCATTCACACACCCCAAACTTGTATCGATTTTGCTAGAAAATGTATGCAAAAACTAAAAATAAAAGTAAAGTCACCTAATTTATATCAAGATGAAGATCTTCTATAGACCAGCCTTGATTTAAAAAATCTTCAGCTTTTTTAAATTTTATTTTTTTTGTTTCGGAACCTCGCTTTATTGTAACTATTTGATTTCTTCCTATCTTCTTTCCCGTTCTAATCGGAGCAACTTTTTGAGGTCTAGCTGGAGCCCTTCCTGGACCTACTCCCTGCCTAACTGTTCTTGAATTTTGTTGGGCTAAATTATCTATTCCAGCTTTCGAAGTCGTCCCTTGTGGAGTAGTCTCAACACGGCGAGCTTGACTGATCCTTTGCTCGTTTGGGTTTGATGGAATAGTACACTTCATAAGGAAGGAAGCGACTTCAGCATTTACTTTACTTATCATCTTTTTGAAAAGTCCGTAAGATTCAAACTTATAAATAAGGAGTGGATCTTTCTGCTCATGCCTGGCGTGTTGAACATTAGAACGCAAGTCATCCATAGCTCTTAGGTGCTCTTTCCAATGTTGATCTATTACTGCGAGCACAACCTGCTTCTCCAAAGACTTCATGACGCTCTTGGCTTCAGTAGCTACGCTTTCTTCAATATCAGTGCTTACTTGAATTGTCTTTCTACCATCTGTAAATGGCACTAAGATGCTCTTGAAATCGTTTTTTTCGTCGTCATAAACTCTCTTGATTACAGGGTTAGCTCTAGTTGCAAGCTCATCAAGTTTTGCTCTGTAGCTTACTTCTGCAGCTGAGTAAATTTTATAAACTAAATCATCAGCCTTACCTGAAATAAATTCATCCTCACTTATAGGAGATTCTAATCCCATGTGAGCAAGAACTCCCATCTTGAAGTTATCATAATCTTTGATCTCGTGATTTGCATCAACATTTGATTCAGCAAGTTCGAAGAACATATTTGCTATGTCTGTGCGAATTCTATCACCGTGTAAAGCATGGCGTCTCTTCTTATAAATGACCTCACGCTGAGCATTCATTACATCGTCATATTCGAGGAGTCTTTTTCTTATACCAAAGTTGTTTTCTTCTACTTTGGTTTGGGCTCTCTCAATTGACTTAGTAATCATTTTGTGCTGAATCACTTCGCCTTCTTGGTGCCCCATACGGTCCATCATTTTGGCAACTCTGTCCGACCCAAACAGCCTCATCAAATCATCTTCTAAAGAAGCGTAAAATTGTGAAGAACCTGGATCGCCTTGACGACCTGAACGACCCCGAAGCTGTCTATCAACTCGACGTGAGTCGTGGCGTTCTGTACCAATAATAGCAAGTCCACCAGAAGCCTTTACCTCGTCGCTCAACTTAATATCAGTACCACGACCAGCCATATTTGTTGCTATGGTTATGGTCCCTTGCTTACCTGCTCTTGTAACAACCTCTGCCTCCTGCTGATGACGTTTTGCATTAAGAACTTGGTGCTTAAGACCTCTCATATCCAGCATCCTTGAAAGTAGTTCACTTACCTCAACTGTAGTCGTCCCAACGAGCACGGGCCTACCCTGCTTACTGAGTTTCTCTACATCCTCAATTACAGAATTGTACTTCTCCCTCTTTGTCTTGTAAACCAAATCCTCCTTATCCTCTCTCGCAATTGGCCTATTAGTAGGAATCACTTTTACATCTAAGTTATATATATCCCAAAACTCACCCGCCTCGGTTTCAGCAGTACCCGTCATACCACTAAGCTTGTGATACATCCTAAAGTAATTCTGAAGAGTAACCGTAGCATAGGTTTGGGTTGCAGCCTCAATCTTCACATTTTCTTTCGCCTCAATCGCTTGGTGTAAACCATCGCTGTATCGACGACCATCCATAATACGACCTGTTTGCTCATCGACAATCTTAACCTTGTTGTCCATGATAACGTACTCTACGTCTTTTTCAAAAAGTGTGTACGCTTTAAGAAGTTGATTCATCGAATGAATCCTTGCAGATTTTACTCCATAATCCCTCATAATCTCTTGCTTCTTTTCAAGCTTTTCATCTTCAGTTGCCTCAGAATTATCTACTGAAACAAGCTCTGTTGCAAGATCAGGCATAGTAAAGAATGCATCGTCCTCCATTCCCTCTGTTAAAAAAGCGATACCCTTTTCACTAAGCTCAATTTGATTGTTCTTCTCGTCAATCACAAAATACAATTCAGAATCTGCCTTATGCATCTCGCGCTGGTTATCGGCCAAGTAATATGCCTCAACTCCAAGCAGTGTTTGGCGCATGCCCTCATTACTCAAAAACTTAATAAGTGGCTTCGATTTTGGAAGACCTCTGAAAGCTCTATATAGAGCAAGACCTGCGCTTTCTTTATCCTGTTTTGAAATACCATCGTCTAAAAGCTTTCTAGCTTCTGACATAAATCCTTGAACCGCCTTCTGCTGAACTTGAATCAACTTTACCACCATAGGCTTTAGCGAATCAAATTCCTGCTCATCACCTTTGGGTGTTGGACCACTTATGATAAGAGGTGTTCTTGCCTCGTCAATTAAAACTGAATCAACCTCATCGACAATTGCATAATGATGTCTGCGTTGAACCAAAGAACTAGGACGTTGAGCCATATTATCTCTTAAGTAATCAAACCCAAACTCATTATTCGTCCCAAACGTGATATCACATTTATATGCTTCCCTTCTCGATTCACTATTAGGCTGATGCTTGTCAATACAATCAACCGAAAGTCCGTGGAACTCGTATATAGGCCCCATCCACTCGGCATCACGCCTTGCCAAATAATCGTTCACAGTCACGACGTGAACTCCCCTTCCTGTTAAAGCATTTAAGAAAACAGGAAGTGTTGCGACCAAAGTCTTACCCTCACCAGTTTGCATCTCTGCTACACTTCCCCTATGAAGAGCGACACCACCAATAAGCTGCACATCATAGTGCACCATTTCCCACTTCACTTCAGAACCAGCGGCGGTCCAAGTCTTTGCCCAATATGCCTTATCGCCATCTACTCTAACAACGTCTCTAACAGCAGCAATGTCTTTGTCGTACTGTTGAGCAGTCACCTCTATATCCTCATCAGCCCCGAATCTCTTTGCCGTCTCTTTAACAAGGGCAAAAGCTTCTGGTAATATTTCATTTAGTACAACCTCTAACTCCTCGTTGATCTTTAACTCAAGACTATCAATCTGATCAAAAACTGCCTCTTTGGCATCTAAATCAGCTTCCGACATTGTCGCAGCCTGAGCTTTTAATTGATCAATCTCATTTTGATAAGGCTTGACATGCTTATCAATTCTCGATCTCAGTTCCGCGCTTTTCTCCCTCAACTGATCTGCGCTGAGTGACACAAGGGCTTCTTCCTCTTTGTGAACGGCGTCTACTACAGGCTGGATTTCTTTTATGTCTACAGAGGATTTATCCCCTAGAAAAATTTTTAAAAGGCCTTTAAGCATGACGGCAAAAATACAGTGATTTCAATTTAAGTAAAGATAGAACAATGTTATATGTAATTATCACATAAATCTGGTATTTTAAGCCTTTAGTCTGTTGTTTGTCAGATGCTTAAGCTGTTATCAAAAATGAATGTTAACAACTCCAGCATACGAAGGCTTGAAATAGTGTAATAGGTAAACTTACTTTGATGTGTTGATTGGTTGCGACTAGAATTTGCAAACCACAGCCACCCAAAATTTTTCTTAAACCACCTATAAAGTCATTGAGACATGCAACAACCATCTTCAAAAGTTAACGAAGCTGATAACAAAGAACAAATAGTAGAAGTAGAAATGGCGCAACAAACTTCCATTGAAGAGGTACTTCCGGAGAACACGGAGGTTATGGAGCCTATCCTAGTTGAAAACCCAAATCGTTTCGTTTTATTCCCAATCGAACACGATGACATTTGGGCTGAATACAAAAAACAGGAGGCTAGTATTTGGACGGCTGAAGAAATCGACCTTTCATCTGACATTGTTGATTGGAATGATAAGCTCAACGACGACGAAAGATTTTTTATCAAAAACGTTCTTGCGTTTTTCGCGGCTTCTGATGGAATTGTAAATGAGAACCTTGCTGAAAACTTTGTAAAAGAAGTTCAATACACTGAGGCAAAATTCTTCTACGGATTCCAAATCATGATGGAGAACATCCACTCTGAAACTTATTCTCTATTGATTGACACATACATAAAAGATTCAGAAGAGAAAGAGCACTTATTAAACGCAATAGAAACTGTGCCATTTGTAAAGAAGAAAGCAGATTGGGCTCTTCGTTGGATTGAAAACGGATCATTCGCAGAAAGATTAATCGCATTTGCTGCAGTTGAAGGAATCTTCTTTAGCGGTTCGTTCTGTTCAATTTTTTGGCTAAAGAAGAGAGGACTTATGCCAGGACTTACTTTCTCAAACGAGTTAATTTCTCGTGATGAAGGAATGCACTGTGATTTTGCTTGCCTGCTATACAACAAGCACCTAATTAATAAGCTTCCAAAGAAAACAGTTGAGACAATTATCACTGAAGCTGTTGAAATGGAAAAAGACTTCGTTACTCATGCCCTTCCAGTTAGACTAATTGGAATGAACGCTGAGCTAATGCAACAATATATCGAGTTCGTAGCAGACCGTCTGCTTGTAGAACTTGGAAATGAAAAAGTATACAACACGTCAAATCCGTTCGACTTTATGGACATGATCTCTCTTCAAGGCAAGACAAACTTCTTCGAAAAAAGAGTTGGTGATTACCAAAAAGCTGGGGTTATGAATCATGGCAATGAAGCTGAGAAGGGATTCAGCCTTGACGCCGACTTCTAAACCTGAACCACCCACAATAGATTAGCCATGCACGTAATTAAAAGAGACGGAAGAAGAGAGTTAGTACAATTTGACAAGATTACAGCCCGCATCAAGAAGATGTGTTACAGTCTACACGAAAATGTAGATCCTGTTCGCATTGCGATGAAGGTGATTGAAGGAGTCTACGACGGAGTAACAACAACCGAATTAGATAATCTTGCTGCTGAGGTTGCTGCTACAAATGCAGTTAGCCATCCTGACTACGCTCATCTAGCGAGTCGTATTGCTGTAAGTAACCTTCATAAATCGACGAAAAAATCTTTCGCCGACACTATGAATGACTTGTACAACTATGTCGATCCAAAAACTGGAGATCCTGCAAGCCTTCTTGCAGAAGATGTACATGAAATCATTCAAGCTAATGCTGAGTATCTCGACTCGCAGATTATCTACGATAGAGATTTCAGCTACGATTATTTCGGATTTAAAACACTTGAGCGGTCATACTTAATGAAGCTCAATGGAAACATTGCTGAACGTCCACAACAAATGCTCATGAGAGTATCTGTGGGTATTCACAAAGACGACTTGGAGTCAGTTGTAAGTACTTACAACATGCTGAGTGAAGGGTGGTTCACTCATGCAACTCCAACCCTATTTAACTCTGGCACACCTAAGCCACAGATGTCATCATGCTTCCTTCTTACTATGAAAGAAGATAGTATTTCTGGTATCTACGATACGCTTAAGCAATGTGCTAAAATTTCTCAAAGTGCTGGTGGTATAGGACTAGCTATGCACGATATTAGAGCTACTGGTTCGTACATCAAAGGAACAAACGGCACGTCAAATGGGATTGTTCCAATGCTACGTGTGTTTAACGACACTGCTCGTTATGTAGACCAAGGCGGCGGACGCCGTAAGGGTTCTTTTGCGATGTACATCGAACCCTGGCACGCTGATATTTTTGATTTCCTCGATATGAGGAAAAACCACGGTAAGGAAGAGCAGCGCGCTAGAGATTTATTCTATGCTCTATGGATTCCAGACCTCTTTATGAAGCGTGTTGAAGAAGATGGTGATTGGACTTTGATGTGTCCAAACGAGTGCCCAGGCCTTCCAGACACTCACTCAAAAGAATTTGAGAAACTATACCTCAAGTACGAAGCTGAAGGAAAGGGAAGAAAGACTATCAAGGCACAAGAGCTTTGGTTTAAGATTTTAGAATCCCAAATCGAAACAGGAACTCCATACATGCTATACAAAGACGCAGCAAATTCTAAGTCTAATCAGCAGAACCTTGGAACTATCCGCTCTTCAAATCTTTGTACTGAGATTATCGAGTACACCTCTCCAGACGAAGTAGCTGTATGTAACCTTGCATCAATTGCTATTCCAAAATTCGTAAAGGAGGACGGAACTTTCGATCACGACAAGCTGTTTGAGATCTCTTACCAGGTAACTAAAAACCTAAATAAGATCATCGATAGAAACTACTACCCAGTAGTTGAAGCACGCACATCCAACTTCCGTCACCGTCCAATTGGAATTGGTGTTCAAGGTCTTGCTGATGCATTCATCTTAATGCGTTACCCATTTGACTCTGAAGAAGCTAAAACATTAAACAGAGAAGTATTTGAGACTATTTACTACGCTGCATGTACTGCTTCTAAAGATCTTGCAAAGGAGGAAGGCGCTTATGAAACATTCAAAGGATCTCCTGCTTCTAAAGGTAAACTTCAGTTTGATCTTTGGGGCGTGACTCCTACTGAAAGATGGGAGTGGGATGTTCTAAAGAGCGAGATTAAGAAGCATGGAATGCGTAATTCTCTACTAATGGCTCCTATGCCAACTGCTTCTACAGCACAAATCCTAGGAAATAACGAGTGCTTCGAGCCATATACTTCGAACATTTATACTCGTCGTGTACTTTCTGGAGAATTCATCGTTGTAAACAAGCACCTACTTCGCGATCTAACGAAGTTAGGGCTTTGGGATGAGGACATGAAGAATCGCCTGATTGCTGCTAACGGCTCAATCCAAAATATCAAGGAGATTCCTGATAACCTTAAGCTTCTTTACCGCACAGCTTGGGAAATTAGCCAGAGAGCTATACTAGACATGGCTGCTGACCGTGGTGCTTACATCTGTCAATCTCAATCTCTAAATGTCTTTATGGAGAATGTGAACAATGCTAAGCTAACGTCTATGCACTTCCACGCTTGGAAGCTGGGCCTTAAGACAGGCATGTACTACTTGAGAACTAAAGCAGCAGCAGATGCTATTAAGTTTACCATTGACAAGAAGTACAAGGATGAAATCAAAGAAGGCGACACCCCTGAATTAACACACGAAGAGCAAGTTGCTATGTGCAGCATCGAAAACGGCTCCGATTGTGAGATGTGTAGTGGCTAAGCAAACCTAGGCCATTTAACCAAAACAACTACACATCCAATTGTCCACATAGTAGACAAAAAAAATGCCCGTTGGGTTAGGTTTGACAGAAATATATTTAGAACCCTCGGCAAAGCCGGGGGTTTTTCATGCCTATAATTTTGAAGCAAGTAGTGCTCGTAAATCGACGAGAATTAACCCAAAGGCCAACATTATATGAGCAGGTTGAACTAGGGCTGGCATTCCAAGGTTTACAAAAAAGAATCCAGATAGTGTTTGGGCTAGGAGAATAGCAACTGCGATAAAAGAAAAATTGCGCAAACCCTTAATTTTCATTGCAGGCACAACCCAAAACAAATGCAATAAAATCAAAGGCCAAACTGCAGATCTATGGAATTTCCACCAGGATGGAAGTGAATCAAGAAGATTAGCCCTGGCGATGCCACTCTCAAGCAGAATATCGATCTGTTCGCGGACTTGAGTGCCCATCACTAATTGCAAAAACGAAAGTGCTAGAGCAAAAATCAATAATCCTCTTACTGTTTTAGTAACTTTAAATCTCTCAACAGAAAGATGTTGCATCATCCCAACTAAAAACGCCAATATTGCAAGTGCGCTTACTGCGTGAATAGTCACAGAAAATGGAATGAGATTACCGTCAACGACCAATTTGCCTAGCCAAGAAACAAAGAGGACAGAAAGAAGAGTTCCTGATGAAAGGACAATTGGGACGATTTTTTTAGAAGTTAAAGAGAGGCCGAAGAGTAGGAGAATGGGAATTCCAGAAAGAGCTCCTAATAATCTATTAATGTATTCAACCCAAGTGTGAACGGCGTTGAAAGTTGCGTAGTCATGCTTGGTGTACTTTTCCCAATTCTCGGGTGAGAATTCATCGCCTGAAGTTGTGTGTTCAAATTTTGCTTGCCAAAGAGTCTCGTCTTCGATTACCATTTGGCCTTCATTATAATGCTTATCTGGAGCCCAAGTAATTTGGTCTTCTGAAGTAGGGGGAATCAATAGGCCAAAACATTTTGGCCAATCCGGGCAGCCCATCCCCGAACCTGTCATCCTAACGACAGATCCAGCTAAAACAACAAGAAAAACAAGAGTGAATGCTATGTAAGTAGTGCCCTTCAATCAGCTTCTCTAGAAAAATTTGTGATTTCTAATGACGGTACTCCATAGAGTTTCCCATCGGCAATTCCACTGACAGTCGATGCGAGAAGCTCAGGCTTAATTGCCTTTTCGTCGTATTCGACAATTGCAAAATCGCTCTCTCTTTCGGAGTCAAAATCTATAATTACACTCGCAACACCGTCTAGCTCAAGGAGCTCTTTTTTAACCTTCGCAGCGCATCCAACTTCGCACATCATACCCTGGATTTCAAGTTTGGCACTTGTCTTTCCATCTGGGCCCAATGCTTCAACAGAAGTAATTACTGTGTCCACATTTAAAGGCTCACTGCATCCAAGTGTCACAAAAACTAGAAGTAAAACAATAGAAATTCTCATATTGCAAATTTAGTGAGGCTAGGCTGGTTAACTTTGCTAAACTGTGCAAAATCAAAAATCAATGTGGTTGATTTCGGGTGTATTGATAATCCTCGCATTTGTTTGGGGTAGTTCTTTCATTTTGATGAAGCTTGCTCTTTTTGACACAGATGGTAATCCCGTTTATTCTGCTCTGGATGTAGCTGCTATGCGAATTTCAATAGCCGCACTAACCCTTCTGCCTGTAACAATTGTCAATTTCAAGAAAGTACCAAGCAATAAATGGGGTTGGATTTTAGGAGTTGGAACTTTCGGAAATCTTTTTCCTGCTTATCTCTTTACTTCAGCCCAAACCGAGCTTCCAAGCGCTATTGCAGGCATGCTTAACTCATTGACGCCTCTGTTTACAATGATTATTGCCATCCTATTGTTTAGGACAGTTGTTTCTAGATCTCAACTAATAGGACTGATTATTGGATTTATTGGAGCAGTAATACTTATCAGCGATGGAGGGGATATGTCAGAGGTTTTTAGTGGTAGTGGTGGCATAAGCATAGCGGCATGTGGTAAAGTTGCACTTGCAACTCTGTTTTATGGATGTAGTGTGAACATTCTCAAAAACAAATTGCTTGATGTTGGAGCCACAACCATTGCTGCTATTGCTCTTGCGATGGTTATGCCAATTTCTCTATGCGCTTTACTTGGCTCTGACGTATTAAGTGTTTTAGCTGAAAACGAATCTGGAGTAAAAAGTATGATGGCAGTAGTTGTTTTGGCAGTGATAGGAACTGCTGCTGCACTCGCCGTTTTCAACGCTTTAATAAAGTGGACTGATGCACTTACCGCAAGCTCTGTAACGTATATAATCCCTGTGTTTGCTGCAATGTGGGGGTTTGTGGACGGCGAAAGATTAACGCTTTGGCATCTTGTGGGAGGGATGGTAATTCTACTTGGCGTAGCCCTTGTAAAAAGGGGCGGTAGTGGAAAAAAGTAGAGAAAGGGCTGAAAACTTGGGCAATACGACAGTTATTCATATCTTTGCGCCCCCTTACGGAGTAAATCCGTTTGGACTATTTAAAAAACATATTTCCAATGTATGCAATCGTAGAGATAGCAGGGCACCAGTACAAGGTACAGAAAGACCAGCAGGTTTTCGTTAACCGCCTTGATGCAAAAGAAGGAGCGAAGATTAAGTTCGACAAAGTTCTTCTTATGGACAAAGGTGGTGACGTAACAGTTGGCGCCCCAGCTATAAGCGGCCTAGCCGTTCATGCCACTGTAGAGAGGCATTTAAAGGGAGATAAGGTTCTTGTCTTCAAAAAGAAACGTCGTAAAGGCTACCAGAAACTTAACGGTTTCCGTCCTTACTTAACTGAAATCCGCATCACGGATATCAAGAAGGGTGCTGCTAAGAAAGCAGCTCCTAAAAAGGAAGAAGTAGCAGAAGAAAAGCCAGCAGCTAAAAAAGCATCAGCTAAGAAGCCAGCAGCTAAGAAGCCAGCAGCTAAGAAGCCAGCAGCTAAAAAAGCATCAGCTAAGAAGCCAGCAGCAAAGAAGCCAGCGGCTAAGAAAGCGACTAAATCAACTAAAGCATAATACCCTTAGATCATGGCACATAAAAAAGGTGTAGGTAGTTCAAAAAATGGACGTGAGTCACACTCGAAACGATTAGGAGTAAAAATATTCGGTGGTCAAGCTTGTCTTGCTGGAAACATTATTGTTCGCCAGAGAGGTACTGCTCACCACCCAGGCACAAACGTTGGTATAGGTAAAGATCACACTCTTTACGCACTAACTGATGGTGTTGTTGAGTTCCGCAAGAAGCGCAACAACCGTTCCTACGTAAGCGTAGTCCCATTTGCTGGAAGCGGCGAAGCGTAAGAATTTATACTAAATGAATTTGGACTCCCGTCCCCTTCGGGGCGGGAGTTTTTTATTTTCTAAAGGTGGGGATTTAGAGGAATTCACCCGAAATTCACCAAATCAAATGCTAACACTGACACAAATAAGAGAAGAGCGCGACCAAATAATTGAGGCGCTTTCTAAGAGAGGGATAGATGTAACCGATTCTCTCGATAAGATTATTGAGCTAGATAAGGAGAGGCGTTCTCTTCAAAAAGAGCTGGACGATACTCTTGCAGAATCAAATTCTCTAAGCCGTCAGATTGGCGAATTAATGAAGGCTGGTAAAAGAGATGAGGCCGAAGGAGTCAAAGCTGCCACGTCTGGTCTCAAGCAAAAGTCATCGGATTTAAAAGACCAGATGCAAGGTCATGAAAATTCAATGAATGAATTGCTTTACAACATCCCCAACACTCCATCCGAATTAGTAGTCGCTGGAAAGTCTGAAGAAGATAACGAGATAGTTAGCACCCATGGCGAACAAGTTGATTTAAGCGATACCTGTAAACCACATTGGGATTTGGCTAAAGAGAAAGGGATAATTGATTTTGACCTAGGCGCAAAAGTGACTGGCGCAGGATTCCCGTTTTACAAAGGAAAGGGGGCCAAACTCCAAAGGGGTCTTATCAGATTCTTTTTAGAAAAAGCAGAAGAAGCAGGGTACACTGAATACATCCCGCCATTAATGATCAATTCTGATAGTGGGTTTGGCACTGGGCAACTTCCAGACAAAGAAGGCCAAATGTACCATATGCAGAATGACGATCTATATATGATTCCAACTGCTGAGGTTCCTCTAACTAATATCTATAGAGACACTTTACTCTCTTCGGCTGATCTCCCTATTAAGCTTTGTGGCTACACTCCTTGCTTCCGTCGTGAAGCAGGATCTTATGGAAAGGATGTAAGAGGTTTAAATAGATTGCATCAATTTGATAAAGTTGAAATAGTCCAAATCTCAGACCCAAGCTCATCAGACGCTGCGCTTGACGGCATGGTAGCCCATGTTCAAATACTACTAGAAGGACTAGAACTTCCATACAGAATTCTAAGACTTTGTGCGGGCGATATGGGATTCACAGCTGCAATCACTTATGATTTTGAAGTTTGGAGCGCAGCCCAAGGAAGGTGGCTAGAGGTAAGCTCTGTTTCAAATTTTGAAACATTCCAAGCAAATAGATTAAAGTGCCGTTACAAGGATGAAGGTGGTAAAAATCAACTAGTACATACACTAAATGGTTCTGCCTTAGCTCTCCCAAGAATTGTTGCAGCCTTAATCGAAAACCATCAAAGCGATGGAGATGTTATTATCCCATCAGCACTTGTACCATTCGTAGGATTCGATAGAATTTAATATGAGATTTTTTGCCCATATAATCGCATTGTTTTTGCTTGTTGGGTGTGTTTCTGAAAACCCAAACAAACAGCCTCTTCAAGCTGCGCTAACTCATGCAAAAGAAGTTCAGCAATCTGTTGATGCGTTTGATATGGATTCAATTATTTCGGTACGAGAAAGGCTCAATGCAGCTAAAGAAGATGTTAGGTGGCTTGGAGTGGAAGCATCTGTAGAATTCGTTAGATCAGATGCTCCAATTATTGGAAAATTATCTGAAGCTAGTCGCTATTTAAAAGACGCCCCACAAAGATTCAATAGCTTGACTAAAGAAAGTTCTAGATGCATTAGTCAAATAGAAGGACTTTTAAATGTCATAGACTCTGGAGCAACAATCGATGCAAAGGGTGATACTATCACTCAAGAGTACATCAATGAAAATGCTTCTAGAGAAATTAAAGCGGTTGAGAAATTGCAAGAAGTGTATGACTTATCAGAACACTACTTCAACCTTGGGCTTGAAACTGATGAAAAGAATTGGACGTCGATAGATAGCTTGATAACGGCAAAGAAAGGGGTTTGGGCTAGATCAATAGCGGAAGAATAATGAAGATGATGCAAAAGGTTTTGGGATTATTTACTGCCCTTTTCTTCATGCTCTGTTTTTCACAAAATGCCTCAGCCCAAACTGATCTTGAGCTAGCTGAATACTATTACAACAACGGCAGCTACGAACAAGCCCTACTCTACCTTGGCGACATCTACAAAAAAAATAAGACTAACAAAGTCTATCAGATGTACTACGAGTCCCTGCTTGCAATGGACAATTTTATTGAAGCAGAAAAACTTGTAAAAGGAAGGATAAAGCGTAGACATAAAAACAGCAAATCGACAGCATACGTAGACCTAGGCGCGCTGTATGTAAGATTTGAAATGAGAGATAAGGCTCTTACAGCATTTGACAATGCTCTCTCATATATGCAGCCTGGCAAGAGTCATGCAGTAAGATTGGCCAATGCTTTCATCGGACTTGATGAACTGGATCTTGCCTACAACACCTATATGAAAGCTATAGAAATGGGAACTGATGATTTCCATTTTGAACTTGCCAACCTCAAGGGCATGATGGGGGATTACCCTGGTATGGTTGCTAGCTTCATGGAGTTGCTACATACTAAGCCAACCTATATAGCAACTATTCAAAATTCACTTAATAGAAACCTTAGGTTGGAGTCTGAAAGGTCTAACGTAAAGATGGTGAAGGGCGAGCTTCTGAGGGCTGCTAAAAAATATCCAGGTGAGGACGTTTATCCCCAAATGTTAGTTTGGTTTTTTACTCAGGAAAAAGACTTTTCATCTGCTTTCATTCACGCTAAATCCCTAGATGTAAGATTAGGTGAACGTGGAGCGGGATTGATGGAACTTGGTAATACCTCAGCGCTAAATGGCGATCTTGATACGGCAAGGGATTGCTTTGAGTATGTCGCAGGACTTGGCTCAAGAAACCCGTATTTCTTTACAGCAAGAAACGAAATACTTCAGGTGAGGTTTGAGGCGCTTAAAAAAGAAGTGCCTTTAGATTACGAGGGTATGGCAACCCTTGAAGGGGATTACGCTGCAAGTTTAAGAGACTTGGGTTTAAGGTCAGAAACTGCGATCATGGTTAAAGACCAAGCTCACATTTTAGCGTTTTATCTGGACAGGTCCGAAGAGGCAATGGACAACCTAGAGGCAGTTTTAGAATTGCCAGACTTAAATGAGAGAGTTGCGGCAGCTTGCAAAATGGAATTGGGAGACGTGTACGTTTTTGCAGATTTGGTTTGGGATGCTTCCTTGATTTTTTCCCAAATCGTCCTAGACTTTAAAGATGATCCATTAGGCCATGAGGCCAAATTCAGAAACGCAAGAATTAGCTATTACACTGGTGATTTTGCTTGGGCTCAAACTCAGCTAAATGCGTTAAAAGCATCAACGTCTAAGCTAATTTCTAATGATGCAATAGAATTGAGTCTGCTCATAACTGACAACTTTAATTTGGATACAATATTTGAGCCTATGGAGATTTATGCTCGAGCGGACTTGTTGATAATGCAAAGAAGGTTTGGGCTTGCAAGACAAACTCTAGACACTCTTACAACTGATTATCCTGGGCACTCTTTAGAAGATGAAATATTAATCGTGCTTGGGGATTTGGCATTGCAAGAGGGGAATATTGAGGATGCAATTGGCTTTTATGAAGAAGTAGTTGACTTACATTTTGATGACATCACAGGTGACGATGCTTTGTATAACTTAGCTAAAATCTATGACGAGCAGCTGAAGGATTTTGAAAAAGCTGAAGAAATGTATTCGCGATTGCTTTTTGAATTCAGTGGTTCGCTTTACACTGTTGAAGCGCGTAAGCGATATAGAGAATTAACTGGAGAATTAGAAGAATAGATGATACTGTACAACATAACCATAAGTGTTGACGCCTCTCTTGCAAAAGCTTGGGTGGACTACATGCACAAAGAGCATATACCTGCAGTATTAAACACGGGCCATTTTAGAGATTTCAAACTTTGTAGAGTTGAAGGCGATGAGCAAGGAGGCCTAACCTTTGCCGTGCAGTACACAGCTCATTCTGTTGAAGCTTTCAACGCTTACCAAAAGGAATGCGCCCCAGCATTGCAACAAGAATTTGTAGAAAGATGGGGGTCAAAAGCTGCGGCATTTAGAACTGTTCTCCCAATTATTTCTGAAGGAAAAGCTTAATGGACGTTAGGGCAAAAAAACACTTAGGCCAACATTTTCTCACTGGCCCCGGAATTGCCCAACGCATAGCAGAATCAATTACTCTTCACAATGGATGCAATACAGTCCTCGAGGTTGGACCTGGAACTGGAGCTCTAACTAAACCCTTAATTGCGAGAGGAGATTTAGACTTACACGTAATTGAATTAGACGAAGAAAGTGTCGATTACTTGATTACTGAAGAGGTATTAAAGTCCGAACAAGTTCATGGTGTTGATCTATTAAAATGGAATCCAGATTTGGCCTTTCCAAATGGAGCGCCATTTATCGTGGCTGGAAATTTCCCTTATAATATCTCTTCTCAAATTCTGTTTTGGGTTTTAGATAAGAGAAACAGAGTGCCAGAAATTGTGGGCATGTTTCAAAAAGAAGTAGCAGAAAGAGTGGCAGAAGGACCAGGGTCAAAAACATATGGAATCTTAAGCGTCCTCCTTCAATCGTATTACGACATTGAATACCTTTTCACTGTTCACGAAGATGCATTTGACCCTCCTCCTAAAGTGAAAAGCGGGGTAATCAGATTGCACAGAAATAAAACTCTAGATATAGGATGTTCATTCTCTCATTTCAAAAGAGTGGTCAAAGGCGCGTTTAATCAAAGGCGTAAAATACTTCGCAATTCTCTTAGCAGCGCAGGCTTCCCTAAAGAATTAATTCCGGAGGAATTTGCTGCCAAAAGAGCCGAGCAGTTAAGCGTTAAAGATTTTCACTCTCTTGCCATTTCTCTAGACGTACCTTTGTAGTATGAGCAAGACCAAAACTCTAGGAGAATTCATAATGGACCGCCAAGCGGCATTCCCTTTTGTGTCTGGACAATTGACTAGGTTGCTAACGGACATTTCTGTAGCTTCAAAAATTGTAAGCCATCAGGTAAACAGAGCTGGTCTCGCTGGCATCCTTGGCGACACAGGGTCTACAAATGTCCAAGACGAATCTCAGCAAAAACTTGATGTAATTGCTGATGACGCTTTTATGAGAATTCTATCTGCTGGAAAATCTGTTGCTGGAATTGGTTCTGAGGAACAAGAAGAAGCTTTTATCTGTGGTGACGAAGGACGCACTGGAAAATACATCGTTTTAATTGATCCACTTGACGGTTCATCAAACATTGATGTTAACGTAAGCATTGG
Source organism: Bacteroidota bacterium (assembly GCA_036152255.1). GTDB lineage: Bacteria > Bacteroidota > Bacteroidia > Flavobacteriales_D > Sanyastnellaceae > UBA974. Next base: position 36,434 of record JAYZNI010000024.1, read on the forward strand.
AACAATTTTCAGTATTTACCGAAGAGTTACTCCAATTGGCGAACCTATCTGCGAAGCAGATTATTTACAAAAAGGAACAGAGCAAGTAGCGGCTGGATATGTCCTATACGGCTCATCAACTATGTTAGTCTACACAACTGGAACTGGGGTAAACGGATTTACTCTTGACCCGGCTGTAGGTGAGTTTTTCCTTTCTCATCCCCAGATGCAATTTCCAGAAATTGGGAAAACTTATTCTGTAAATGGTGCTCTTCTCGACAAGTGTACTGAACCAACTAAAAAGTTTGTTCAAACTTGTAATGAAGACACTAGCCTAGAATACAGAGCTCGATATATTGGGTCACTTGTTGCCGATTTCCACCGCAATTTGATTCACGGTGGAATCTACATTTACCCATCTCTAAAGAATAAGCCAAATGGCAAACTAAGATTACTTTACGAATGCTCTCCACTCTCATTTATCGCTGAGGAAGCTGGAGGTGTTGCAATTCACGATAACGGGAGAATACTCGATGTTCAACCAACAGAATTACATCAAAGAATACCATACTACGTTGGTAGCAGAAACCTCGTTGAGGTTATGCAAAAATGCCAGACATCATAAAAATAGATGCGCCCAGACGATCTATTAGAATTTTATAGACGCGATAATAGAGCAACTACGGTTCTCAACTCCCTTGAAAACGAAGGGACAAAGGTCGAATTACGCAATGTCGTAGGATCTGCACTTTCTCTTTCAGTTTGTGGTATGCTTGAGAGAGAGTTAGAATCTAGTTCTAAGCCTAGGCATCACTTATTCGTTTTTGAAGACAAGGAAAGTGCTGCATATTTCATGAATGATGTCGAGCAAATTCTAGTCAAAAATCCTCGTCCCGTTTTCCTTTTTCCGAGATCAGCCAGAGTGCCATATCAGGAAGAGGTAGTGGAAAATGCCAACATTGGAATGAGAGCTCAGGTACTCAATGAAATTAATGGAGGGCGAGATGGATGCATAATTGTTAGTTACCCTGGTGCGCTTTCTGAGCTTGTGGTGACTAAGAAGAAATTGAGCTCCCAGACATTTACTTTGGGCTTAGGCGAAAACTACACCTTGGATTTTCTCGATGAGGTTTTCATGGAATATGGATTTGAAAAGGTAGATTTCGTATATGAGCCCGGGCAATACGCAATTAGAGGAGGCATAGTAGATGTCTTTAGTTACTCTTTGGACTATCCATACAGGATAGAATTCTTTGGTGATGAAATAGACTCAATCAGAAAGTTTGATCCAGTAAGCCAGTTGAGTGTGGGCAAACTTACTCGGGCAACAGTCGTTCCCAACGTGGGAAAGAAAATGCTACACGAATCGAAGGAAAGCTTTTTCAGCTTCATCCCAAACGAAACGGTTATATGGATGCACGATGTGGTGAGTTGTGAAAAGGGCCTAGATATGGAGCTCGAAAAGGCCCGTTCTCATTACCATAGGTTAGATTGGGAATTAGAGCACACACCTCCTGAAGAATTGTATTTAGATCCCTCGGTTTTTAAGTCAATGATTGAGGAGTTTAGGGTAGTTGAGTTTGGAGGCGGCACCACCTTCCCTGATAGGATTACTGTCGACTATGAAATGACTGAACAGCCTGCGTTCAATAAGAATTTCGACATGATTACTTCCAATCTTATCGCAAATGGCAAGAATGGATATGTAAACGTAATCGTGTCTGGTCAAGCAACACAGCTCGAAAGACTGCACGACATTTTCACAGACAGAGAGGATGATGCTCCGTACAATCCAATTGCAATAGAGTTGAGTCAGGGATTCGTTGACAAGGCGTTAAAGATTCTGGTCTACACGGACCATCAGCTCTTCGATAGATATCACAGATTTCGTCTCAAAGAAGGTTATAAGAAGAGCAAGGAGGCCTTAACAATCAAAGAGCTAATGGCTCTTGAAGTTGGAGACTATGTAGTACACATCGACCATGGAATTGGCGAGTTCTCTGGACTGCATAAAATTGAGGTAAACGGAAAAGAGCAAGAAGCGATAAGGTTGTCTTACAAGGGTGGCGATGTTCTATATGTGAGCATTCATTCTTTGCACCGGATTTCTAAATTCACTTCTAAAGAAGGAACTCAACCCAAAATAAATAAGCTTGGCACCGCTACTTGGGCAAAGACTAAGGCCAAAACCAAATCGAAGGTTAAGTTAATTGCCTATGACCTCCTTCAATTGTACGCCAAGAGAAAAGCCTCAGAAGGATTTGCATACACTCCCGATAGCTACCTACAACACGAGCTTGAGGCTAGCTTTATGTTCGATGATACTCCAGATCAACACGAAGCGACAAAGGCGGTAAAAGAGGATATGGAAAAGGCAATGCCCATGGATAGGCTCATTTGTGGGGACGTTGGGTTTGGGAAAACTGAAATTGCAATAAGAGCGGCTTTTAAAGCTGCTACTGATGGCAAACAAGTTGCAGTACTAGTTCCAACAACAATTCTCAGCATGCAACACTCTCGAAGTTTTTCGAGAAGACTTAAAGAATTCCCAGTTACAGTTGATTACATAAACAGATTTAAAACTGGAAAGAAGTTGACTGAGACCTTAGCTAAGGTTGAGAAAGGAGAAATAGATATCCTCATTGGTACACATGCACTTGTGGGGAAGAGAGTGAAGTTTAAGGATTTGGGCTTGCTTATTATTGACGAGGAACAAAAATTTGGGGTTGGGGTAAAGGATAAATTGAAGACTCTCAAAGAGAATGTTGATACTCTTACATTGACTGCTACTCCGATTCCTCGTACGCTTCAGTTTTCTCTGATGGGCGCTCGTGATTTGAGTATCATTAGAACTCCTCCTCCGAATCGCCATCCTGTTGATACAATTTTGACTGGGTTCAGCGAAGAGACTATTCGCGACGCAATTACTTATGAAGTTAGTCGCGGAGGGCAAGTCTATTTCGTTCACAACAGGGTTGGAAATATTAAAGATGTGGCTGGGATGATACAACGGCTTTGTCCAGATGTGAGGATAGGAATTGGGCATGGCCAAATGGAGGGAAAGGAGCTCGAAAATGTTATGGCGAGATTTATTGAGGGTGGTTATGATGTGCTCGTTGCAACTACGATTATTGAAAGCGGAATTGATATCAGTAATGCAAATACGATATTGATTAATGAGGCGCAGAAGTTTGGGCTAAGTGATTTGCACCAACTAAGGGGAAGGGTTGGGCGATCGAACAGAAAGGCGTTTTGCTATTTGATGGCACCTCCGTTGAGTGCTTTGCCATCAGAATCTAGAAAGAGGTTGCAGGCGTTGGAGCAGTTTAGCGATTTGGGCAGCGGAGTTCAAATTGCAATGAGGGACCTCGATATAAGAGGTGCTGGAGATTTGCTTGGTGCGGAACAAAGTGGTTTTATTTCAGATATAGGATTTGAGATGTATCAAAGGATTCTTTCTGAAGCCGTTAAAGAACTCAAAGAGCAAAACTTCAAAGAACTTTTCGAAGAAGAAAGGCGCGAGACAGGAAATTATGTTGAAGAGACAGTCCTAGAAACTGATCTTGCATTGCTCATCCCCGATTCATATGTAAGCGATATCCCCGAGAGGATTGCTCTTTATCGCAAACTAGATGGAATAGATTCCGAGCATGAGCTGGAGGGATTTAAAGTGATGTTGGAGGATAGGTTTGGGCTAGTGCCAAAAGAAACTGAAGAGCTACTTCAAACTATTCGACTCAGGTGGCTGTCGAGGGTTTTGGGTATGGAAAAAGTCATTCTTAAGAGCGAGGTTCTGATTGCAGCCTTTGTGTCAGAAGAGGAAAGCCCATACTTCCAGGGTCCCATGTTTGCGAGAGTTTTAAATTATTTAAAAGAGAACACTAAGGATACGAGTATGTATCAACGCAATGGTGCTTTAAGATTGAAAATTACAGGAGTGCAATCAGTAAAGCATGCGCTTGGTATCTTTGAAGACATGGCTGGTATGACTGCGTCTGATGCAACTGAAATGACCAGTGGCAGGTCGCTCAAAAAAGAAAACCAAAATGTCGATTAAGCTTCCCTTTTCAACTGTAGACGATGTGCTCGAGGGGCAAGTTCTCGTATTTGACAAGCCATTGACTTGGACTAGTTTCGACGTAGTAAATAAGGTGCGTGGAACGCTTAAGCACACTTTTAATTTACGCAAGGTCAAGGTTGGGCATGCAGGTACCTTAGACCCCCTAGCTACTGGGGTGCTCATCCTGTGTACAGGCAGAAAGACAAAAACGATAGAGGCTCTTCAGGCTGAGGAAAAAACTTACACTGGTATAATTCGTTTAGGAGTTACTACTCCTTCATTCGACGCAGAAACCGAGATTGATAGTTGGGGTGATGCTTCGCGAATTGGAAATTTAGAGCTCGATACTATCAAGGATGCTGCTATGAATCTAACGGGAGATTTAGACCAAATGCCACCCCAATTCAGTGCCAAAAAAGTAGATGGCGTTGTCGCTTACAATGCGGCTAGAAAGGGAAAAACGGTAAACCTAAAACCCAAAGGTATTCAGGTTTATAGCTTTGATATTACAGGGATGGCTTCGGCAACTGTTGGTGAGCACCCAACAGTTGATGTGAGCTTTGAAATTAAGTGTTCTAAGGGAACTTATATCAGAGCCCTAGCAAGGGATTTGGGTTTGGGCTTAAAAGTTGGGGGAACATTGACCGAACTAAGGCGAACTAAGAGTGGAAATTTTGCAGTGGAAAACGCCTATGATTTACAGGAGTTTATCACAACTGTCAAGTCTATAGCATAAACTGAATTTTATGGCGCAAAGTACTTGACATACATGGTGTTTTTGATTACTTTCGCACGCTCAATTTTAGCACCCTAAAATCTGCACATATATGTCAGCTCAAAGAATGAAATTATCGCACTTTAGGTTCGACCTTCCGGAAGAACAAATTGCGAGATATCCGTTAGATAACAGAGAAGATAGCCGCCTTATGGTTATTGATAGAAACACGGGTGAATTCGAGCACAAGATGTTCAAGGACATCATCGATATTTTCGACGAAGGAGATGTCTTCGTAGCAAACAACACAAAGGTTTTCCCTGCTCGTCTCTACGGAAACAAAGAAAAGACTGGTGCGGTAATCGAGGTGTTCCTTCTTCGTGAGCTTAACGAAGAAAGCATGCTTTGGGATGTTCTTGTTGATCCTGCAAGGAAAATTCGTATCGGAAATAAGCTTTACTTCGGAGAAAATGACGAATTAGTAGCCGAGGTAATAGATAATACGACTTCTAGAGGTCGTACTCTTAGATTCCTTTTTGATGGAAATAAGTCTGAATTCCTGAAGAAAATTGCAGAACTAGGCGAGATTCCATTGCCTCGTTATTTAGCTAGAGGTACTGAGGATATAGATAGCGAAAGATTCCAAACTATCTACGGAAATGTAGAAGGTGCCGTTGGTGCCCCAGCTGCTGGCCTTCACTTTTCGAAGCAAATTCTTAAGCGTCTTGAGATTAAGGGAATCGACATGAGTTTCCTTACTCTACACATTGGGCTTGGGACTTTCCGTGAGGTTGTAGTTGAGGATATTACTAAGCACAAAGTAGATAGTGAGCAATTAATCATTCCTCAGAACTGCGTGGATAGAGTTAATAGAGCTAAACAAGAGGAGAAGAGAATTTGCGCTATTGGTACTACTGCAATGCGAGCAATGGAAACTTCTGTAAGTACAACAAATACTCTAAAGCCGTTTAGTGGTTGGACTAACAAATTCATCTTCCCAAAGTATGACTTTAGGGTTGCTGATAGTCTTCTTACAAACTTCCACACTCCTCAATCAACTCTATTGATGCTTCAATCTGCATTCGCTGGCCACGAGCTGATTATGGATGCTTACAACGAAGCAATCAAGGAGGGCTACCGCTTCTATGTATACGGAGACGCTCTATTAATAAAGTAAACCATGAAAAATCTTACACTAACTCTTATTTCGTTTTTTTCTGTTGCTTTTGCTTCAGCCCAAACCCTAGAAATAGGTGATAGAGCTCCTCTTTCTGATGAACAGATGAGGAATTACGATGGTCGAACTTTTTCAATTGAGGATATCAAAGGAGAGAAGGGAGCTTTAGTGATTTTCACTTGCAACACTTGCCCATTTGTTGTGGGACGTGGAGATACAGAAGGATGGGAAGGCAGATACAATGGAATTATCGAATTTGCCAAGTCAAATGGTGTTGGGTCTATACTAGTTAATTCAAATTCAGCATTTAGAAGAAATCAAGACAATATCAGCGCCATGAAAAACAGAGCGCGTGATATGAATTACACTGCTCCATATGTTGTTGACGAGATGAGTCAGTTAGCAAATGCATTTTATGCTAAAACAACTCCACACGTTTTCCTTTTTGACTCAGAACTAAGCCTCATTTATAAGGGTGCAATTGACGATAATGTGGATAGCGCTAAGGATGTTGAAAAACACTTTCTAAGAGATGCCATTGAGCGACATGGAGCAGGAAAAAAAGTGCACAAGAACGTTACAGCTCCACTTGGCTGCTCAATTAAGAGAGAAAAACCTTAATTAAAGCGGTACGTTCCCGTGCTTCTTGCGCGGGTTATTTCTAACCTTATTCTTCAACATATCAAATGCTGTAATTAACTTATCGCGAGTATCGCTTGGGTTAATTACCTCGTCAACATATCCTCTTGATGCCGCGTTATAAGGGTGTGCAAACAGCTCAGCATATTCAGCTTCCTTTTCTGCAAGTTTTGCAGCTGGATCAGAAGAACATTTGATCTCCTTTCTGAAAATAATCTCTGCTGCACCCTTTGCTCCCATTACTGCAATCTCAGCCGTAGGCCAACTATAAACAATGTCGGCTCCAATGTTGCGGCTATTCATGACGTCGTATGCTCCTCCGTATGCTTTTCTCGTAATTACAGTAACGCGAGGAACTGTTGCTTCAGAGAAAGCATAAAGGAGTTTTGCTCCGTGTGAAATTATGCCATTCCACTCTTGGTCTGTTCCAGGCAAGAATCCAGGAACGTCTTCTAATACTAAAAGTGGCACATTGAAAGCGTCACATGTTCTAACAAAGCGAGCCGCTTTAATAGATGCGTGAATGTCTAATACTCCTGCTAAGAAAGCTGGCTGATTAGCAACTAAACCAACAGATTTTCCTGCTAGTCTAGCGAAACCAACTACTATATTTTCTGCGTAATCTTTTTGTACTTCGAAGAAGGTGTCTGAATCCACAATCTCATTAACAGCTTCTCTAATATCATAAGGCTGTTGAGCATTTTCAGGAATTAAACTGTCCAACGCAGGACGCTTTTCGTTTCCAGAAGTATACTCTAAAGCGATAGGATCTTCTTCACAGTTTTGTGGCAGGAAGCTCAGAATAGATTTTGCTTGTTCTATAGCAGCTGCCTCGTGAGGGGCTGTAAAATGAGTTACTCCCGATTTAGTCGCATGTGTTTTTGCACCGCCTAACTCTTCTGAAGTTACTTCTTCGTGTGTTACAGTTTTTACAACATTTGGTCCTGTAACAAACATGTATGACGAACCCTCCACCATGAATGTAAAATCTGTTAGTGCTGGCGAGTATACCGCTCCACCTGCGCATGGGCCTAAAATCAATGAAAGTTGTGGTACAACACCACTAGCTTGAACATTGCGATAAAAAATATCTGCATATCCACCAAGACTTACTACTCCTTCTTGAATTCTAGCTCCACCTGAGTCGTTTAGTCCAACTACTGGAGCTCCATTTTCAAGAGCAAGTTCCATTATTTTACAGATTTTCTCAGCGTGTGCTTCGGCAAGTGATCCGCCGAGTACTGTAAAGTCTTGAGAGAAGACATAAACAAGCCTTCCATTCACTTTTCCGTAACCAGTTACAACCCCGTCTCCCAAAAATTTTTGCTTGTCTAGGCCAAAATTAGTCGACCTATGAGTCACAAGCATCCCCAGTTCCTCAAAAGTGCCTGGATCTAACAAAAGGCTAATTCTTTCACGCGCAGTTAGTTTACCCTTAGAATGCTGTGCTTCAATGCGTTTTTCTCCACCTCCTTTTAGCGCTTCTTCGCGCATCTTTTCAAGGCGTTCTATCGGACTATTAAACTGGTTTTGCATAATGCGAATCTACGGCAGATAAATTCTAACTTTGCGCCATGCATAGATCACATACATGTGGAGAGTTAAACCTAGATAATCAGGGTGTAAATGTTACCCTGAGTGGTTGGGTTCAGAAGACTAGAGACCTTGGAGGTATGACCTTTGTAGACCTGCGCGATCGCTACGGTATTACACAGCTTGTATTTAACATGGATACTGATGCTGAACTTTGCTCTCAAGCGAGGAAGCTAGGGCGAGAATTCGTAATCAAAATCAATGGTGATGTTGTTGAAAGGGAAAACAAAAACCCAAACAACCCAACTGGTGATATTGAAATTGACGTAAAATCACTTGATGTTTTAAACGCAAGTAAGGTTCCTCCATTTACTATTGAGGACAATACTGATGGTGGAGATGATTTAAGAATGCAATACCGCTACCTCGATTTGCGTCGTAATCCTGTACAGGAAAACATCATGCTTCGTCATAGGGTTGGGATTGAGACTAGAAAGTATTTGGACTCAATTGGATTCATCGACGTAGAGACTCCATATTTGATTAAATCAACTCCTGAGGGTGCACGTGATTTCATCGTTCCAAGTAGAATGAACCCTGGTCAATTCTATGCACTCCCTCAAAGTCCTCAAACATTTAAGCAGTTATTAATGGTTAGTGGCTTCGACCGCTATTACCAAATTGTAAAGTGTTTCCGTGACGAAGATCTGCGTGCAGACCGTCAGCCTGAGTTTACTCAGATTGACTGTGAGATGGCATTTGTTGAGCAAGAAGATATCCTAAACACTTTTGAAGGAATGGTTCGTCACTTATTCAAGGTAGTTCTCGATGTAGAAATCGAGGATTTCCCTAGAATGGATTACGATGATGCCATGAGATTATACGGATCTGACAAGCCTGACACTCGATTTGGGATGCAGTTCGTAGATATGGCTGAAGTTACTCAGGGCAAGGGATTTGGAGTATTCGATTCTGCTGAAGCAGTGCTAGGAATTGTTGTTCCGGGTGCAGCAGAATACACGCGAAAGCAATTAGACAAACTAACTAATTGGGTTAAGCGCCCGCAGATTGGTGCTAAAGGACTAATCTATTGCAAAATGAATGAGGACGGCACTACGAAGAGTAGTGTAGACAAGTTCTTTGACGATAATGCTCGCCAAGCTTGGGGTGAAAAAGCTGGAGCTTCAACAGGCGATTTGATCTTGATTCTATCTGGAGATATAGACAAGACTAGAAAGCAACTAGGAGAGTTGAGATTACACATGGGATCAGAGCTTGGTCTCAGAGATCCAAAGGTGTTTAAGCCACTTTGGGTTATGGATTTCCCGCTTCTAGAATGGGATGAGGATACTGAACGCTACCACGCTATGCACCACCCATTCACTTCGCCAAAACCAAATCAACTTGGATTAATCGATACTGATCCAGGTAAGGTTAAGGCCAACGCGTATGACATGGTGATTAATGGAGTTGAGATCGGAGGAGGATCAATAAGAATTCACGACAGAGAACTTCAGTCAAGAATGTTTGACCTACTTGGATTTACTCCAGAAGAAGCCCAAGCTCAGTTTGGCTTCCTAATGGATGCCTTCCAATATGGGGCGCCACCTCACGGAGGTTTGGCATTAGGGTTCGATAGACTCTGCTCTATGTTTGGCGGCTCTGACTCAATTAGAGACTTTATCGCCTTCCCAAAGAACAACTCTGGAAGAGACGTTATGATAGATGCTCCATCACCTATCGATGACGAACAATACGACGAACTATTTTTAAAATCTACACATGTACCCTACTGAACTAGTTGCACCAATGAAGGCTGAACTTGCAGACGCAGGCTTTAGCGAACTAATTACAATTGACGACGTTAATGACGCACTTGATAAGCCCGGAACTACACTAATTGCGATTAACAGTGTTTGTGGGTGTTCTGCAGGATCTATGAGGCCTGGAGTTATTGCCGCAATGGACAATGAAAAAACTCCAGATAATATCACAACTGCTTTTGCAGGTGTTGATACAGATGCTGTTGCACACGCAAGAAAATTCATGTTGCCCTACCCCCCCTCCTCTCCGAGCATTGCTCTATTTAAGGATGGTAAACTGGCAATGATGGTTGAGCGTCATCATATCGAGGGAAATACTGCTGAAGCAATAGCCGCGCATCTGAAGTTGGCATTCAACGAATTCTGTTGATATTTGGAATATGGCACGCATTTTAACTGGAATTCAAAGTACTGGAACACCGCACTTGGGAAATATCCTTGGTGCGATTGTGCCTGCCATAGACCTTGCAAATGACCCTTCAAACGAGTCGTTTCTCTTCATTGCGGATCTTCATTCCCTAACCCAAATCAAGGACGGAGTTACGCTAAGGGACAACACTTATGCTGTAGCCGCTGCATGGCTTGCGTTTGGACTTGACCCTGAGAAAACTGTTTTCTATAGGCAGAGTGATATACCAGAAGTGACAGAGTTGTCTTGGTATTTGCAATGCTTCTTTCCGTATTCTCGTTTAACTCTTGCCCACAGTTTTAAGGATAAGGCTGATAGGTTGGAAGATGTTAATGCAGGACTTTTTACCTACCCTATGCTTATGGCAGCTGATATACTTCTTTACGATGCGGAGAAGGTACCTGTTGGAAAAGACCAAATGCAACATTTAGAAATGACTAGAGATGTTGCCAGCAGATTTAATCACAAGTTTGGAGAGACCTTCGTTCTTCCAGAGGTAATGGTGAATGAAAGCACGATGTCTGTGCCCGGTACCAATGGTGGGAAAATGTCAAAATCCCAAAACAATATCATAGACATCTTCGCTGAGCCCTTAGAAATCAAGAAGGTAATCAACAAGCAAATTATTACCGATGCAACTCCTTTAGAAGAGCCTAAGGATCCAGATTCGTCTGTGGTTTATCAGCTGTATAAGCTCATCGCATCAGAAAGTGATGCAGCGGAAATGGCAAGTTCATTAAAAGGCGGAGGATATGGATGGGGCCACGCTAAGAAGGCTCTTTTAGAAGCAATAGCTGTTAGATTTTCTCCACAAAGAGAGCGCTTCAACTACTTAATGGCAAACAAGTCAGAAATAGATGCCGTTCTAAAGATTGGGGCTGAGAAAGCTAGAAGTGTTGCTTCCGATGTACTCTCAAGGACGAGAGAAAAAGCTGGGTATTAATTACTCCGGAGAGTCTTTGCTCTCAATTCCGTATTTCGTTTGGAATTTTCTGTAGAGCTCCCTCTGCCTGTTGTCTAAATCAATATTCTTACCCTGAATAAATGCATGGGTCAAATTATTGGTCATAATATCCAAAGCATCGCCAGTTGAAATAAATAGAGTCGCATCCTTGCCTTGTTCAATTGAGCCGCAGACATTATCTATCCCAAGGATTTGGGCTACATTTCTAGTAAGAGCCATAACGGCTTGCTCTTCAGTCAAACCATACTTCCTAGCTGTTCCAGCATAAAAAGGAAGATTCCTAGTATTCATTTCTGTCATTTGGGCATCGACCTGTAGGCCAAACAACACCCCCTCGTCAGCTAACAATTTGGGAAGTCTATAGGGCAAGTCAACGTCGTCCTCTTTGAATCTCGGCAGTCGGTGGACGCTATTGAGCAACACGCTAACGCCATTTTCACGCAGGACATCAGCAACTAGATATGAGTCGTAACCACCAACAATTACCATTTTAGAAATACCCATCTCCCTCTTAAAGTGTACAGCTTCAGAAATTGCTCTAGCATCATCAGCATGAACGTAAAGAGCAAGCGAACCATCGAATAGCCCACGCATTCCCTCATGCCTTACGTCCATTTCCTTAGAAGAAGATTTAGGATATGATTCAGCATATGCTTTTGCTTCAGTGAAGTAAGAAACAATTTCTCTCTTGCTTTGGTCGTAAGTCTTACGCTTCATTATATCAACCTTGCCGTCCTTTTTGTGCTTGTGGTGAGTCGAAGGCCAATTCAAGTGCACGCCATCTACCATTTTCACAACGGCATCTTCCCAGTTCCATCCGTCAAAATGCACTACACCACTTGAGCCGCTAATAACACCTCCTCTTGGTGTAATTTGGCCCATTAAGACTCCATTAGTCCTTACAGTAGGTGTAATTTCTGAATCTGTATTAAACGCAATTAATGATCTAACATTAGGCCTGAATGTTCCCACTTCGTATTGGTCCCTGGATGCCCTTACAGCACCAATTTCTTGAAGGCCTATAGTAGAATTTGTCACGATAAAGCCAGGGTATATTTCTTTTCCCGTTGCGTCGATAACATCGTCGTATTTGCTTTTTTCAACTTGGAATGCCCGTCCAACGTAGTCGATTTTTCCGTCTCTAAACCCTATAGCTGCGTCGACAATTACATCACCCGTTCCCAGGTGTGCAGTTCCTCCAACAATAAGAATTGATCTTGTTTGATCTGGCGCGGGAGTCTGCTGAGCATTAAGAGAAAACAGTAAACTTAGAATCGAAATTGACGTTGTAATAAAATTCTTCATCTTATCTGTTTTCTTCAGTTAATGTGTCGCAGTGATAATGAGCTCTTACTTTTTCCGATGGTTTTTTTGCGCCTGGTTCAGCCGAGTTCATCATCTTCTCAGTAAGTCTCGCTCGTTCTGTTTTAAGCTCATCCCTTAACTCCTTATCCCTCTCTAGGCTAAACAAACACCTTCCTTCAACATAGGTTGCTACAACTTGAGCATTCATGCTAAGCGGATTATCATCCCAAATCACAAGGTCAGCGTCCTTGCCCTTTGCAATTGAACCCGTCTTGTGATCAATGTGAAGAAGCTTAGCTGGGTTCAGGGTCACCATCTTGAGCGCCTCCTCCTGAGGAACTCTACCATACTTTACTGCCTTAGCGGCTTCTTGATTGAGTCTTCTTCCCATTTCTGCGTCGTCGCTGTTAATCGCCGTAACAATTCCCATGTCGTAGAGTACTGCTGCATTGTATGGAATTGCGTCTTTCACCTCGTATTTATATGCCCACCAATCGCTAAATGTCGAGCCCCCAACTCCATGTGCCTTCATTTTATCAGCAACCTTGTACCCTTCTAAAATGTGAGTAAAAGTGTTTAATCGGAAGCCCATTGAATCAGCAACGTGCATTAACATATTTATCTCATCCTGCCTGTAGCTATGACACGTGATAAACCTCTCTTCGTTTATGATTTGCCAAAGAGCATCGAGTTCCAGATCTCTTCTAGGTTCAAGAGGTCCCTTGCCTAATAAAACATCTCTCCTCTTTGTTTTCCTTAAAGCCTGTCTGTAATCTAGTTGAGCTTTGCCATATTCTCTGGCTCTGATGAAATTGTCGTAGAACACTTGCTCCACACCCATTCTTGTTTGAGGGAAGCGTGTAGTTTGCATATCGCCCCAATTACTCTGCTTTACATTCTCTCCAAGTGCAAACTTGATAAATGGCGAAGCGTCTTCATAGAGAAGATCGTTTGGCAGTGAGCCCCAGCGGAACTTTACAATTGCGCTTTGGCCTCCGATAGGATTTGCTGATCCGTGAAGTAGTTGAGCACATGTTACACCACCGGCAAGTTGTCTGTACATGTTTACATCCTCACTATTTAAAGACGAACCAATCCAAACCTCAGCACTACTAGCTTGAGTCCCTTCGTTTACACCTCTTTCGACTATAATGTGAGAGTGCTCATCAATTATTCCAGGAGTAAGGTGCATCCCTTTTCCGTCTATTTCTTCACACACTGGATTTGGTCCAAGTAGTTCTGAAAGAATCAACCTTCTGCCAATTGCATGAATCTTACCGTCCTTAATAAGAACGTCCGTTTCATCTAAGTTGCCCTCTTCTTCGCAAGTCCAAACCGTAGCTCCCCTTATTATTATATTTCTCTCTTCAGGCACAATTTTAGAACCATATGCTGTAAATGGATATGTGATATCTCCAAAAACCTCCTCTTCAACCTCTGTTGTATCAGATGATTCTTCGGAAATTTCTTCAAAAACAGCGTCTTTTTTAACTGCGCTCCACTCCATTACATTCCCGTGAGCATCAACTGCTGTCCCTTCCCAAATTCTACTGTCCATCCATATGTTTCCCGTAAGTCTAGTTAGGCCATCGTCTTTTTTCAATCCTAGAACAATCGATCTTCCGTCTAAACTTATATCCACTTTATTCGATGTAGAATCGTTCACTTGCTCTCTTGCCTTCCACTTTCCAACTTCTCCTTCGACAACCAAATCAGCTGTATTTGCACCAATCGTTAAGCTGTAATTTCCACCTAAGTCTAAAGCATTTCTATCAAATAAAATTGTGGGTTCTCCACTAACCCAGTGTTCAACGAGTTTGGTCTCCTTATCAAAAAGAGGCCCATCAGCAACTATGATATTTGCCATAAGTCCGCTTTTCAATGATCCAACTAAATTTTCTGCGGAAACAGATTTAGCAGGGTTTGTAGTTAAAGCTGCAAGTGCCACTGATTCTGGCAGTCCTCTTTCAACTGCCTTTCTAACTGCAGGGAGGAATTCCGCAGGCGATTTCAAACCATCAGAAGTAAAACAAATTTCTACTCCAGCTTCATTTAAAATTGCTGCGTTGCTCGGTGCAAGTTCCCAATGCTTAAGTTCAGTTAAAGAAACGAATCTAGCTAAAAATGGATCGCTTAAGTCGTAAGCCTTTGGGTAGGTAACAGGCACAATCACTGTCGCGCCTGTTTCAGCAATTGCATCAGCTCTTTGATAGCTATTTCCACCTCCAAGAACAATGTAATCAATCCCAAACTCTTCGCCTATTGTTGTTGCTCTCAATATGTCTTTCCAATTGCCGGCGCTAAAAATTTGGGGGAGTTCTTGAGATGAATTGAAAGCTTCTAAGCTCAAGTTGGTTCCACCTGCTAACCCTCGTTTTGTTGCTTCTGAATACCACAAAGCATCGTAATGAGTTTGGCGAATTAGGGCTGTAGAACCCATCAATGAACTAGGATAGTTCTGCTTAGATGATCCCTTTCTAAAACTGTAATGAGCCGAAGCCTCAGGGCGAATAATTGCGTCACGAGGGTTGTCGACTGGCATAACTAATGCCCCCGTTCCTCTTGCTATTCCATCTTGAACATGTACAAGCAATGCTCCAATTCCAGCCTCTCTAATAGATTTGGCCTTTTTTGAATCTTCTACAAAAACAGCTGAAGAATTTATTTCTGGGCGTATAGCTTGATTCCAACCGTAAGCGCCTTTTTTGTCTGATTCGTATTGTGGTTTACGAGACCATTCAGCAGGCTTTGATTCGGGTAATCCATATGAGCTGTGAAGGTCTACAAATGAGGGATAAAGGTGGTAGCCCTTCATGTCGATAAGAATTGCTGGCTCCTTGATTTTTACTTCTTCAGCCAAGCCAACATCCTCAATTAAACCTCTAAACAATACAACTGTCCCGTTTTCAATTACTGTTTTATAATCGACATGAACCCTTGCGTTTTCTAATACAGTCCTGACCAAGTGCTTATCAATTGTTCCATTTACGGGGAATGTCGAAGAGTGTTGGGCTGGAGTTTGGGCTATCGATTGAAGAGAAAAAATCGAAACAAATAACCCAATTAAAATGACCTGAAATTTTTTAATCTGTTTCATGTTTTTCAAGTAGTTCCACAAGTTAATGCCTGTTTAAGTAATCCAAGTATCTTTGCGGTATAATGTCAACTAAGAAATTTCCTACAAACGTATACGCTGAAATGACGCCAAACCCCACCACAATGAAATTTGTGGCGGATAGAAATTTGGTAGAAGACGGTCATCAGTTAGAATTTTTGAATCCAGAGCAGGCAGCTTTATGTTCACCTTTGGCTGTTGAGCTTTTTCATTTCCCATTTGTAACAGGCGTTTTTATTAGCGGATCAATTGTATCTGTAACAAAGGACGAAAGTTTGGGCTGGGAGATGATTGTAAATCAGCTAAGAGAATACATCAGGGAATGGTTGATGGATAATGAATTTGCAGTTGATGAAAGCAAAGTAAAAGACGCTATGGACGTACTTGGTGAATCGTCTTCTGAAGCGCTTCCGACCGACAATCCTGCTCCAGCTGACTTCATCACAGAAGCGGACATTGCGCCTTCAGAGCACGACGATGAAATCAAGAGATTGCTAGATGAATTTGTTAGACCAGCAGTAGAACAAGATGGCGGCGCAATTGACTTTGTTGCATTCAAAGAAGGCACTGTTTACGTGCATCTCAGAGGTGCGTGTTCTGGATGCCCATCATCAACCCAAACCCTCAAAGGAGGTATTGAGCAGCTTCTTAAGTCTAAACTCGAAGCTGTTGAAGACGTAGTCGCTGTTGGTGTTTAATTGACCACAGTCAACCTTTGCGCAGCTCTCGCGCCATCACTCTTTACAACTTCAACCAAATAAACTCCAGGTGCTAAATCCCTGAGATCTAATCGCGTTACCTGAGACAGTGCTAATTGGTTGCTGATAAGAGCTCCCGTGGGGCTGTAAAGAGAAATCTGAGTGCCAAACCCCGATTCAACTTGTACGCTTGCCATGTCTCTTGCTGGATTTGGATGTAGGCCAAACTCAAACACCTGGGCGCTGGGCTCGTCAACATCCAATTCACCTGGATCAATCTGTAGCTTCATTTCGGAAAAACCATAACAAGGTCCCCCGTGATTTGAAACTATCGAAAGCAATAAGTATTTTGCTAAAAGACCCTCGAAGTTTGGCCCCTCTTCTCCATAGTAATAATCGCTTCCAGGAGCTTCCTCTAGATTTAAATCACCCCACCAAGTCCAGTTTTGGCCATCATTTGAATAATCAATAGCAACAGTAGCTATGCCGTTTTCTGTTTCTCCTGATTGATTGTAATTCCAAAAATGACTCTCATTCAGATGGTAATTAGCTCCAAAATCATACATAATCCAATGCTCCTCCGTTCGAGAAGAATTAGGATTCTCTGACCCCTGACACGATAGCCAACTCATATCGTCAATAGCAGAATGAGCCCCATCGCATTGACCTAAGGCCAAACCAACAATTGCAATTGCAAATAGCGTAGATAGTAGTTTTTTCATGGCTTTAGATATTTAAGAATCCTATTGGGTTGCCCGTTCCTGGGGAGTAAAAGTTGCCTATGTTTGGGAATATGTCCTCTAAATAGGTGGGTTCTACTCCAAGCCAAAGCGCGAGTTCTGCGAAATATTCATCAGTACATAATTCTGGAAGAATTACTCCGTTTCCAATTTCTAAATCATTACCAAGAGCGAGTGATGGGTACTGCCCATATATTTGGCCTCCATTAACAGATCCTCCAAATACAAGTGCATTACCGCCCCATGCATGGTCTGTTCCATAACCATTGGATGTCAGTGTTCTTGCGAAATCAGAAACAGTAAATGTTGTTACATTATCTGACATCCCCAATTCATCCATTGCTTGATAGAATTCGTTAATAGCCGCGCTAAAAAGTGCAAGTCTTCCGCTATGATTATTTAATAGTTCGCCATGATTGTCAAATCCACCGAATTTTACATAAAAAGTTTGACGTGACATCCCCAGATCTCCAGCTATAGCAATACTGTCTGCAACCATTCTAAGTTGCCTTGAGATTTGTGTTTGAGAAAACTGAGTAGAAAGCGGTGTAAGATTTTCAATTGCAGTTGTAAATATCTCATGTTGGATTTGAGACTCCTGAACTTTATTTACGTAAGTCTGCTTTAGCACATCATTATAGGTTTGGTCTAGGATGTTTTCTAGCCCTTGACCTAATATAACATCAAAAGGCTCTGTGCCTTCTAAAATGCTAATTCCAACACTTCCTTGAGGAGTGATTGTAAACTCATCCACCGATTCACCTGCTTGCCAAAGATTTGTTCCAGATAGGCTGAGATTCATCGAGATATCTTGATTTGTATTTCCCGCCGCAAGAATATCTGCTATCTTACCTCCCCAGCCTTTTGCTTGTCTGTTTTGCGGGAGAGATGTTTGCCAATGACGTGCTTGGTCTGCGTGTGATCGAAGGCCCAATGGTAGTGGTGCGGTCCCACTGAGTACTTGATTTTTTGTCACCGGCTCAATAAGTGTCCCGATGTTTGAAATTATGGCCGCTTTTCCATCATTAAACATATTTGCTACTTCAGGCATTGATGGATGCATCCCATAAGTTCCACCTTGAGTGTCAGTATAGTTTAACGAAAGAAGATCGCCAGCAGTTAAAGCTACATTGGAACGTGATGTTGCGTAGTCGTTGTACTGATCCGTTTGGGTTGGAACAACCATGTTAAACGAATCATTTCCTCCAGCGAGAAGAATACAAACTAATGCTTTGTATTCATTTGGAGGAGACATACCAAATACAGGCCTTGGTGCGGCTAGGGAATTCATCATTCCTAATGAAGTGAATGAAGAGAGGAAAGTGGTAGATCCAACAGCAGCGCATGCAGCTGAGCCTAGAAACTTTCTTCTTGTCATGCCCATTCTAGTAGTGGGCTTCTTGTCGTGATGCTTATGTCCCATGGCTTTACTTTTGGATTACATAGTCTGGTGAAATCAAAATGAAATACAGAGCTAGCTTCACCCTGTCTGCCGGCTCTAAATATTCTACATCTATGATCTCGATAATTGTTTGCATGGTCTCTGAAGATAGCGTGCCGCCTCCGAGTAAAAGGTTTAATCTTTCAACCATTGCTGAGGGATCGAGTCCAGCCAAATTATTTTCATCTTGAAAGTCCAAGTAGACTCTATCGTCTGGATTGAAAAACCCCATATCCCACCATGGGAGGCCAATGTCGTCTTGGCTAGCTAAAGTCACTGACTCCATATAATTTTCACTCCAAATCACATCAAAACTCATATTAATATATTCTACAGCAACTGTAGAATTAAGTAGTTCAAACTCAGGAGCTACTAATGCGGAATCTGCAATGGGGCCTGAAGGAGCATACGAGGGCAAAAAGAAATTAAAGACTGAAGGTGAGTTCAAAGGGTGTTGTATATCACTTGTATTCCAGCCCAAAGAAAACATCTTACCAGAATTATTGTGAGCATCGAATGCCTTAAGTAGTTGAATATATCTAATCATTGGCTCTCTCATTTTACCGCTATAAGGAGTAGAGATCCATTCGCAATTTCTAGCTTCATCATCTAGTAAAACAGCCTTAACAACCGCTCCTAAATCACCCTTTACTCCTTCTCCATTATTTTCAAAAACTGCTGCTACCCTTCCAACGTATTCTGGAGTTGGATTTGATTTCACAAGTCGCATTATCAAATGCTTACTTACAAATGGAGCTACATTTTGATGATAAAACAAATTGTCTAGTGCAATGTCAATATCCTCTTCTCCTGATGCTCCTGTTGGCGTTTCAGCACCGTTAAGAAGATGCTTTACTCCTACTTCGTGATAATTCTCAAACATCACCATTGACTGAGTTGCATCAATAAATGGAACCGTATTATACCATACTCCCCAAATCACATCCTCCTCAGAATAATCAACCCAAGGATTCCAATAACCAGCCGGCCCAAGTCCAGTAAAAACTCTTGCAAATTCTGTAATATCATTATTGTCATAAGTCTCAATTGGCATTTCATCCTCATCTAAAATCAATGTACCATCTTGATTTAATTCGTACAACCCAATTGTAAAGAGCTGCATTATCTCGCGCGCATAATTTTCATCTGGATGAATATTCTCTGCCTCATTTGTTGGCTCATTATTAATAGAGCTCAAATAATAACCCATTGCTGGATGATATGTCACTTCTTCCAACAAATCTCTGTAATTTCCAAAAGCATTTTTGTATAATACATCATAATAAGACGCGAGACCAAAAGCGTCGGAATTCAACTTAGAATCTTCAGAAACAACAAGTAACTCACTTAATGCTAAAGCTACTTTCTGCCTTAGTAAATCCTCTCCGTGAATTGTATTGTGCCACCAAGCCATTCTCCAGTAAAAACTGAATGGGGAAATATCCTCATTACCTTCTATTAAAACTGAGCCCCACTGGTCTATGTATGCTTGAACAAAATGATCCCAAACCATCTTAGACGTATCTAGATAGCTCATTTCTGGAATTTGCATTTGGTCATCTATCCAAACTTCATAGCTCTGCGTTGAAAGTTCTTCAAGAACTTCGTAGTTAGCTCCTGCGGTGCTTTGGCCTAAAAACCTTGCAGCATCGCGCATGTGTTGATTGAGTCCAGTACCGTTAATGGTGTTTTCTCCCTCCCCAAAAAATCCTGTTCCACTAGTTGTAACAGTCACACCAGAGGTGTGGCCCGCGCCTAAATAATCAGTGTGCGGTGTCTGTGCTATACCACTAAGGCTGGCCCAAATAAATGCTATTGAAAGCGCGCTTATTTTTTTCATTGGCTACAGCTTTTGTTCTATTGTAGAATTACTCTTTGGAATAAGCTATGCTCACACTCAGAGATTAGTTTAACTAAATATGTTCCCCTTGCGAGGTTTGATACGTCAATTGCATCTATTGTGCTAATTGACGATGTGTGTACCATTCTACCTGACGCATCTCGAATCTGAATTATTGCGCCACCAGCTCCAATTGTTGGTGCTTGAATGTTAAGAGTTGTCGTCGCTGGCACAGGGTAGATAATAAATGGTACTGGGCCTAACTCGTCTAGATTAACTGGTGTAATCTCAACGTCCAGACATACTTGTTCACCAGAACACCCGCCACTATTTGTCTCAGTAACACAAATGGAGCCTTCGCTATCTCCCCACCATGCAACCTCAACTTCGCTAGTTCCTTCTCCGTCTTCAATATCTCCATACTCAATTGTCCATTCATATGTTGAACCCGCAGTGTTAGGGTATGAGTATGACATAAGCATAATTGCATTTGGACTAGTCTCTCCAGTGATTGAGTAAAGTGTTATGTAATTACATATGTCAGAATCTGGAATTGCATTTGGATTGTAATTACATGCATCAGGATCATCGCATCCATATCCAGTACATGAGCAATCTGCTTGAATAAAGTCGTCATATGTATACTCCTCTCCGTCGTCACATGGGTCTCCTGGAAGGATACATGTTCCATCATCAATGGTCATTCCTTCTTCGTAGTTACACGCAGCTGTATCTGTACATCCTGAACATGTGATGTACTCACAAGTTCCATCTTCTAGCCATGCGTCTGGATTGAAGTTACAAGCTACAGGGTCTGTACATCCGGCACATGAAGTGTACTCACACGAGCCATCATCTAATGTTGATTCCTCATTGTAGTTACATGAGTATGGGTCTGTACAACCATAACAACTGTAATCACATCCTCCAGTGTTGTCAGTCGCTTGTGAATCGTAGTTACAAGCGTCTTCCTCCATACATCCAATAACCTCAAATTCATCACAAATTCCATCTCCATCGGCATCATTGACACAATCTCCATCCTCATAAACGTGAGTAACTTCAAGTACGTCTGGACATGAGTATTGTATTTGCTCTTGATTACCCTCTATGAAAACTTGAACACAAGAACTGAAAGAAAAATGGCCACATGTTGTAACCTGAGCTACTAATACTTTTAAGTCGTCACCTGCAATAGAGTTTTGTGGCATCCCTACACTGAACAGCGAACCATTTGTAATGATGTCTGAACAAACATTTTCACCATTAAAGGGCAAGCCAACAGTTTGTGGCAAGAATCCTGGTGCGTCACTACTCGCCATTCCAATTGTCATAAATGTGTCGTATTCCCAATCGATAAATGGACCCATCCAAATCCCCGATGGGTTAGAAGCATCTAATGAATATGAACTCGTTACTGGATTATGACACCCACAAGGAGCGTCGATATACATCGGTGGTGTCCCTAATGTTTCAACATCAGCATAAAGAGCGCTTAATGCATCCGTTGGGTTGGTAAAGTTTGCATATACACTATATGCTCCGAAGAACTCCAAGTTTCCCTCTGGATCAAATAGATCGTCTGGATCAGGAGTGTCTGGCCCAAAAAACACCGTGTCCATTTCAGCCGTAAACCCAGTGAATTGCGCGCTAACTGTAAAAGTTGAGATTAAGGTTAGGAGTAATACAGATGTAAACTTCAAATTCATTTCCTTGCTGACTGTGAATTATGGTCAACAAGTTAATGAATTATCCGTTCATAGCATCTTCTATTTCCTCTACTTGTAGTGGGATATGACCCATGAGATCTACAAAGCCGTCTTTCTTAATAACTATATCATTCTCAAGACGTATACCCAAATTCTCTTCTCTAATGTAAATGCCTGGCTCAACAGTAAAGACATTTCCAACTTGAATTGAATCATGCCAAAGTCCTACATCATGAACATCAAGTCCTATGAAGTGTGACGTTCCATGCATGAAATACTTTTTATAAGCAGGCCAAGCCGGGTTTTGCTTTTCAACGTCGTGTTTATCAATAAGCTTCAAATCTAACAACTGCTTCGTCATCAACTCACCAACATCTTTATGATATTCGTGTAAGCTCAATCCTGGCTTAAGAAGTTTCATTGCTTCCTGCATTACAGAGTATACAGAATTGTATACCGCCTTTTGCCTATCGGTAAATCTTCCACTAACTGGGATGCACCTTGTCATATCCGAAGCGTAATTGCCGTATTCAGCACCAACATCCATTAAAATTACATCGCCATCCTTACACTCACAGTCATTTTCGATGTAGTGTAAAACACATGCGTTGAACCCCGAACCAATAATTGGTGTATATGCAAACCCACGAGAGCCCCTGCGAAGGAATTCGTGCATAAACTCTGCCTCAATTTCATATTCCATCACGCCAGGCTTAACGAATTGAAGAACTCTATCAAACCCTGCTTTTGTGATGTCACAAGCCCTTTGCATTTGGACTATTTCTTCATCAGACTTTACAGATCGAATCTTGTGTAGAATTGGAGCAGACCTCCCGATAGTGTGGTTTGGGTACTTAGCTCTAATCCTTTCATTCTCCCTCATTTCCCTAGTTTCTACAGGGGAGCTTGCCCTAGTATGTTGGTTATCGTTTAGATAAAGTACCTCTGCCTCTGCCATAAGTCTGTGCAAAGTTGAATCGAAATTGACTAGCCACTGGACGTTTTGTATTCCCGTTTGTTCAGTTGCTTCAGACTTAGTGAGTTTAGCCCCATGCCAAATAGCAAGCTCCTCGCTTGTTTCTAGAGAAAACAAAATTTCCCTATCTCTTGGGTCGTATGCATCTGGAAAAAGTAGAAGTATGGTTTCTTCCTGATCTACACCAGACAGGTAAAACACGTCAGCCGCCTGTTTAAACGGCAATGTCCCGTCGGCACTTGTAGGGTAGATGTCATTAGAAAAGAAGAGTGCAAGACCCTTATTTTCCATAGCATCCATGAATGCTTTTCTGTTTCGTACGTACAGCGATGAAGGTAATTTTTGATAACGCATGCCTGCAAGGTACGAAAGGCATTACCTTCGGGGCATGAGTGAAAGCATTTCTACATCGTCGGCTCCAAAGCCAGTTGGATCATACCCACACGCAAAAAGAGTGGGTAATTTGTTGTTTTTAAGTGGCGTTGGCCCCCGTAAAGCTGGTTCAGGGAACGGAGATAGCGTAGTGCCAGGACTTGAAATTAATGGCCGTGGAGAAGTTATAACGTTTGACTTCGAAGCTCAAGTCCACTCAGTTTTTGCAAATGTGAAAGCTATTTTAGATGCAAGTGGTAGTAGCTGGGATGAGTTGGTAGATGTTACTGTCTTCCTGGTAAATATGGAAAGGGATTTTAAAACCTTTAACCGCATCTATGCCGAATATTTCCCTGGAGATTCAAAAAGCAGGCCTTGCAGAACAACGGTAGAAATCAATTGTTTACCTACACCCATTGCGATAGAATTAAAATGTATCGCAACAGTAAAAAATAACTAGGATTTCCGAACTTGCACTTATGCCTTCACAGAAAGACTTAAGCCCAGAAATAATTGAAAAAATCCAATTACTACAGGAGAAGTACTCATCTGTTGGACAGGATCTGGCCTCATATTTAGACGGCCTACTTTATGCAGACTTTCTGTCGTATTGGGATTATATAAATCTCGACACATTACTTACTCTGCAACAACCCAAAACCCCTTTCCCAGATGAGGAGATTTTCATTATCTATCATCAAATTACTGAGCTGTATTTCAAGCTTAGTCTTAACGAATTCGATAGAATTAAAATTGAATCAGAAAAGGGAGCTGTAAAGCCAGGATTTTTGCTTGAGCGAGTTCGTCGAATAAACAGATATTTCGAGGCGCTTACACATAGTTTCGATATCATGATCGACGGAATGGACCAAAAGGAATTCCTTCAGTTCAGGATGTCACTTCTACCTGCTTCGGGATTCCAATCTGGGCAGTATAGAAAAATTGAAATCTGCTCTACTTCACTTGATAGGATTGCACACAAGGACCTTAGAGAAAGGTACGCTAATCACACAATTGACGATATATCAGAAATAGCTGAACACTTGTATTGGAGAGAAGGTGCAATTGAAATGAAGACCGATAAAAAGACTTTAACGCTGAGGCAATTTGAGGAAAAGTACGACGATGAATTCTTACAACTTGCCAAAGATTTCTACTCATCGAATGTTCGAATTCTTGCGAGCAAGTTTAAAGAAAATTCAGAATTAAAAGACGAATTAAATAATGCTCTGCGTTGGTTAGATGTTAATGTAAATATCAATTGGCCTCTAATGCATTACAAGAGCGCAGTTAGATACCTCCAAAAAGACCTAGAAGATATAGCTGCAACTGGTGGAACTAATTGGCAGAAATATCTTCCGCCAAGATTCCAAAAAAGGGTATTCTATCCTGAACTTTGGACCAAAGAGGAATTAGATGAGTGGGGTAAAGGTTGGGTTAAGCGAGAAGTATTTGGAATAAATGAATAAAAAATGGGGGCTTATTGTTATTGCTGTGGCGCTTTTAACGGCGCTTAAGTTGTGTAATACTGACAATGAAGTTGTGACCCTCTTTTCTACTGAGCCCCAGCCTGAGCCGCGTATGAGGTTTGGGCTTTGTTGGGACAGTTTAAATGTTGATTCGGGGTATATTAAATCAGGCCAAACCCTCTCCCACCTGCTCGATCCTTTTGGCATTACGCCTGGTAAGGTTGCAACACTTGCAGCAAATAGTAGGGATGTTTATAAGGTCACTTCAATGAGGCAAGGACAGCCCTGGTGGGTAGCATCAAGCGCGGATTCTACATCAACTCCGCTTTGGTTTATTTACGAAAAAAACAATACAGATTACGTAGTGTTTTCTCTGGGGGACACTTTAGGTGCTAGTTTGGGCTCTTATCCAGTTGATACAGTTTATAGGCGAGTACAAGGAGTGATTGAAAATTCGCTTTATCTAGATCTGGAGAAACTGGGAGAAAGCCATCTTCTTGCACTTTCAATGTCTAAGGTTTATGATTGGACTATTGACTTTTCTCATGTTAGAAAAGGGGACACTTTCGACGCTTATTACTTCCAACAAAAAGTGAATGGCGAGCTCGTGGGTATGCCCGAAATTTTGGCATCGACATTTACTCATATAGGAACTGAATTTAAAGCGTATAGGTTCGATCAGGGTGATGGCCCAGATTGGTTTGACCCAACAGGAGCCTCGTTGAGAAAGGCCTTTTTGAAAACGCCTATTGAGTTTGGACGTATGTCAAGTGCTTATAACAAGCGAAGGTTTCATCCAGTATTAAAGAAGGTTAAAGCTCACCTTGGCACTGATTACGCTGCACCAAAAGGCACGCCTATTAGGGCTGTTGGAAGTGGTGTTGTAACAAAAAGCGAGTACAAGTCAAACAATGGGAACTATGTTAAGATTCGTCACAACGGAACTTACGAAACTCAATACCTACATATGAGTAAGAGGTTGGTTAAAGTTGGTGATTTTGTAAAGCAAGGAGATGTCATAGGTAAAGTTGGAAGTACAGGGCTTGCAACTGGTCCACACGTATGTTTTAGATTTTGGAAGAATGGAGAACAGGTCGATCACAGAAGAGAAGCCTTCCCTCCAGATACGCCAATAAGGAATGATAAAATGGACGAATTTGCAGAAGCAGTAAATCAACTAGAATTCGAGGCAGAGTCAGTTCTCAACCTAGTTGAAAGGATGGGGAATTGATATAAATCCGTACTCCTTTTTAATCTTTATTACCGCAAGAACATTCCATAAAACTGTGCAAATTGAAGTAGCAAAAGCAGCTCCTAGAATTCCGTATAAGGGAATTAAAATGTAGTTGAGGGAAATATTGAATATGCTTGCGATAATAATAATATTCCTTGCTGATTTTTCCATACCAGTCATGC
The DNA here is from genome assembly GCA_036152255.1 of Bacteroidota bacterium. Classification (GTDB taxonomy): domain Bacteria; phylum Bacteroidota; class Bacteroidia; order Flavobacteriales_D; family Sanyastnellaceae; genus UBA974. The sequence continues at coordinate 62,814 of JAYZNI010000024.1, forward strand.
TAAGCAGGTACATAACTGGACCACAAAGTGCATTTAGAACAGAGCCTATTGCCAAAACTAAAAGAGGAGAAACTCCTCCGGAAAACTCTTCTCCGAAGAACTCTAAAATAAATTTTGGGAAGATGAAAATTAAAAGGAAAATCGGAAGACTGATCAAGATGTTTAAATAGCCAATATTCATGACTATTTTCTTCAGGCCATCCATATCACCTTTAGTTTTAAACGAACTAAACATTGGTGCGGCAATCGAATTAATCGCATACTGAGCAACCGTAATTAATGTGGCTACTTTGAAAGCAAGCCTATAGATTCCAACGTCCTTTTCTTCGTAAAAGAACTCAATCATCAAGGTATCTGTCCAATTCATAACCATGAACATCGAAGCGTGAAGTAGCATTGGAAATGCCATCGCAAGGATAATCGATGATTGAAAAGGAGTATTGGGTGTTGTTGCTTCACCTAGAGCCAAAATCCTCCTTGGAGCATACGCTCCAGCAGCTATTGACAAAATTACAGCGCCAATTCCAAACCCTACAATAGGAACGTGATTCCATTG
>JAYZNI010000025.1:0-42222 GCA_036152255.1 Bacteroidota bacterium
GCCTGATGCATCGTAAATGCGCACATCCGAAAGAGGTGCACCTTTCGGCATTGTAATTACTGCTTGATTTGATGCTGGATTTGGAGCAATAGACCAACCAAAGCTTTCAAGGATTTGTCCTGGAACCTCAGTTTCATCACATGCACCAAAACCTCCACATGGCTCATCACCTTCCCCTACGTAAGATCCATGCAACACCTCAACACCAGTATTATCTGGATCTAAGTGGTACTTGAGCTTATCTTGTTCAGGAATGGGATTATTACCATCCCAGTGAAAGCTCATTTTCCCATAGTAATCAGGTGCATTTGGCCCTGTTCCAGGCCCTACTCCTCCATTTACACATGCTGATGCTCCAGAACTAAGAGTTCCAACAATGTGATGCGCCTCATTATAAATTGGAGATCCCGATGAACCACCTTCTGTCACACCATGATTTGTTTCAGTCTCAACCCAAATCACTCTCCAATGTGAACCTGTAGAACCAATGCTAGAACTAGTTAATGACTGAGTATATGTACTAATCTTTTTTCTATCTCCTGAGGGATGGTGAATACCTACACCATGTGTACCATTTGTGCCTGAAGCATCCCAACCAGCATAAAAAGGATTCCAATCTGGATTAATCGGATCTTCAACTTCTAAAAGTAAAAAGTCAGAGCCACTAAATCCTTGAAAAGACACGTCATCACTACTAGTAATTAATACAACACCTGTTTTTGTGTGAGAATTAATCGACTGCAATCCTCCACACTCTAGATACTCATAATTGAATCTTACTTTGAAGTAACCCCACTCGTCATTTCCTACTGCATCAGCACAGTGAAACGCCGTCAGCAACAACTGTCTACAATCAAGATTTGTGTTGTTGACCATAGATCCAGAGCAGTAGTATATACCTCCGTTTTGTGTTACCCTTAGCCTCACAGCTCCATCTTTCTCACAAATCCAAGAATCTCCCTCAGGACACATTACATCAACTTGACATGGATCCGATCCCCTTGTCACTCCTTTTACAAAGTAACCCATACCCATTACGCCTAATCTCGCCTCACCTATCACACTAGAGGGTTGACGGTACACAACCACTATCACATCACCTGGAATATCATCACTTGCCCACTTTCTGTGGACATTATTTTCATTATGATTTATGGGACCTTCCCTATATACATGTCCATATTCACTTTCTGGAGATTCTAAATAAAGCTCACCTCCAACTGGAATGTGAAATTCATTGAAGTAAACGCATAAACCATCTGCATACTCAGAGTTCAAATTTAGGGTCCACTGGCTATCTCCATTCAAAAGAACTTCATGATGAGCAAATTCAAAGAAATCAAACTCCTGTTCAAGAACAACACCTACCATATCCTTTCCCTCGTACTGAGCTTCCTTATCAATCCTATTCCAAATCAATTCTGAATCTGGAGCTTCAAATTCTATAGTTTGAACTGGCTCTGTGTTTTGGGCTGGAATTAATGTCGAAAACAATGTTAAACCTAATGCTAACAAAGCGTATTTGTGGAGTTTAAATTTCATCTTCGCAAGATACGTCAATACATTAGCGAGGATGAAAATAATAAAAATTTTAAGTGTATTAGGAGCGCTTTTTATAAGCGTAGGAATTCCATCTTCTCTTTCTGCACAAACTGCAACTCAGAATGCCACTAAAAAGTTTGGCACTCTTCTCTCGATGTTAGACAGACTTTACGTTGACAGCGTAAATACTGATGAGCTTGTTGAGACAGCAATAGTTAATATGCTTGAGGACTTAGACCCCCACTCTATCTATTTTTCAGAAGAAGAGCTAAAGGAAGCAAACGAACCACTAGATGGGAGTTTTGAAGGAGTTGGGATTCAGTTTAATATATTCAAGGACACCATCTTGGTTTTAACTCCTATTTCAGGAGGACCATCTGAACGATTAGGCATACTGTCAGGCGATAGAATCGTTCAAGTTGAAGACAAAGTAACTGCAGGTGTTGGAATAACAAATAAAGACGTTGTTAGACTACTCAAAGGTCCAAAGGGTACAATGGTCAAGGTCTATATTAAGAGAGATGGGATTAATGAGTTATTAGAATTTGACATTGAGAGGGCAAAAATTCCAATTTACAGTGTTGTAGCATCTCACATGATAGACGATGAAATTGGTTATATCAAAATTAACAGGTTCGCTAAGACCACAATTGAAGAGTTAAGATCATCTCTAGAAGACTTAAATTCTATGGGGATGAAAGATTTAATTCTCGACTTACAAGGCAATGGAGGAGGAATGCTCAGAACTGCCATCAATATGTCTGACGAGTTCCTTTCAGATAGCAAGCTAATTGTATACACAGAAGGCCGAGCATTTCCAAGAGACAATACATACGCTTCATACGAGGGTCTTTTTGAAAAAGGAAGGCTAGTGATTCTGGTAGATGGAGGATCGGCTTCTGCATCTGAAATCGTTTCTGGCGCTATACAAGATTGGGATAGAGGATTAATTGTGGGTAGGAGATCATTTGGCAAGGGATTAGTCCAAAGACCTATAAATCTTGGAGATGGATCAGCAGTAAGAATGACTGTTCAAAAGTACTTCACTCCTTCAGGACGTTGCATACAAAAGCCATATGACGAGGGCGTAGAAGCATATAGAAATGACCCTATTGATAGATTTGAGAGTGGCGAACTTCACAGTCTAGATAACATAGTTCTATCTGATTCTCTCAAGTTCTACACCTTGATCAAGAAACGTGAGGTTTACGGTGGAGGAGGAATTATTCCAGATATTTTCGTTCCAATTGACACAACATCAAGCAGTGAATCATTCCGCAAAACTCTCAATAAGGGATTGATGAACAAATTCGCTCACGAGTTCGTAGATACACATAGAGATGAGCTCAGCAAGAAATATCAAACAGAAGATAGCTTTGTAAATGAGTTTGAATTAAACGAAAAAGAAATTTCAGAGTTCAAGGCATTTGTTGAAGATGAAGGAATTGAAATACCAGATGATGATTGGAATGTATCTGGAGAAGCAATGCTAGTAAGAATAAAAGCATTTATTGGTAGAAACATATTTAAACCAAGTACATTCTACAGGATAATTGGAGAATTAAATGAAACACTCTTAGAAGCAATTGAAATACTTAAGGATGGCCGATTCGAAAAGGAAAAGCTAGCTCACAGGACCTTCTAATTAATCTTTGTACTTTTGTAAACTTCTATGAAATAAATCCTATTAATTATAAGACAATGAATAAGCTCTCTATTTTAGCAATTCTAACCTCAGCACTACTTTTCTCTTGTGGAGGTGAAGTTGCTAAATCTAAGCCTATCCAGGAAAGCACTAAAAAAGAAGCTGCTGCTCCTGATGTAAACACAAAGCCAGAAAAGTTCGACCCTGCTAAATCTCAAGCTCAAGAACCTACAGGCCCACTAACTTCTATTTCGTTCAACGAATACGCTCACGATTTTGGCGTAATGGATGAAGGTGATGTTGTAGTTCACACTTTTGAATTCACAAACACTGGTGCTGAGCCATTAGTTCTTGACAAGTGTAAAGGATCTTGTGGTTGCACAGTTCCTGAATGTCCAAAGGAGCCAATTCCACCAGGTGGAAAGGGTGAAATTGAAGTTAAATTCAACTCAAAAGGCAAGAAGAACAAGCAGACTAAGAAAGTATATATTAATGCAAACACTGACCCAGTTCAAACTTTGCTTACTATCACTGCGCAGGTTACACCAGCTCCAGTAGAGCAGTAACCAACAACAATATTTTTTAGAAAGAGGTTCAGCAAAGCTGGACCTTTTTTATGCAATAAATTAAACTAACCCTTCGGGAGATTCTGAATCTTTATCAGCAGAGGGTTCCTCTAAGTTTTCCGTAGCTCCAGTTTCTACAAACATTAAGAGCTTACGCATGTTTTCAGCCTGAGAAATATGTCCGTTGCGCTCAAAGGCATATGCAACATTTCCAATAAGTCTTCGGATAATATCCAATGGAGCACATGGCCCACAATGGCGCTCATCGACTGGTAAATCCAAATGGCTCAGGAATTCACTCACATCACTTGGGTGAATTATTGTTCCCTCACTAAATGGATTTATATAGAATAGTATTCCTCCTGGAATTCTATGATCATCACTTGGCTTTGAACCGTCGTGAACGTGATTTTTGTCACAATAGCAAAGGATAAAGTGATTTGGCAAGTTTACTCCATGAATTGGTAGCTCCAGATCTCTTGCAATTGCAAGGTAAAGAGTGCCCAAGCCCAAGGGATTACCATGTTTTAAATTCATCACCTCTCCTATAAGAGCATCCTTAGGATTCGGATGTCCAGATCTAGTGTTCTTGTACTGCTCTGAGCTAAAGAAAATATGATTTAAAATCCTTACCTGCTCTAATGCAGTTAATTCTTCGTTCATTTCAAGCCAAACATCCCTCCTCAACTTTTCGTATTGCTTCTTGGTAGCAACTACGTCTAAAAGAGGATCTGCTGCTTTATGAACCCAAATTGCTCCTTCGATTATATCATTAGCGCCAGCATCAAACCAATCCATAAGGCCCTTCTTTATATATGCTCCATGTAGGCCCTCAACTAATTCGTCAAGTCTACTTTCGTGTATAGCACATATATTATTTGAAGATCTGTGCTCCATAACAGCTGGGAGAATTTCAGTTCCTTTACTTAAGAGCTGCTCCCTAACATGCATGTAGACGTTCTCATCTGGGTCGTCTAACAGCTGTATTAAAGCGTTTATTTCAGAAACACTCATGGTTCAATTATTGGGTTCAGGTATCGACGAATGTAAATCTAGCCCCTACTTTAAAGCTCTCAGGCCCCTTCCCAAACCACTTATTCAAACAAACTTGTTGATTGGTAACTTAGCGGTAATGAATACTAACTCTATAAAAGACAAGCAAAGGCTACATTTTGCTTTACTTTTCACCTTTGCTTTTTTGCTATGTATTTGGGGAGTTCACCTAATTGATTCAGTTTTTGAACTTGGATTAAAGGTCCATGGAAATCGCCCAAGAGAATTTAGAGGCCTCAAAGGAATCCTCACTTATCCATTTCTTCACAGTGGGCTTGAACACCTTTGGAACAACACTGCATCGTTCTTTACTTTAAATGGATTGTTGTTTTATTTCTACAGATCACTTGCTGTAAGAGTTTGGCTTATTCTGTTCATAGTTAGCGGTGCTTTGCTTTGGCTTATTGGGGGAACAGGCAATCACATTGGAGCAAGTGGAATTGTATACGGACTTGCTAGCTTCCTTTTCTTTAGTGGAGTAATAAGGAAGAACCTACTATTATTGAGAATCAGCTTAGTGGTCGTATTCCTTTATGGAGGAATGGTTTGGTGGATGCTACCAATCAAAGAAGGCATAAGCTGGGAAGGTCACTTAAGCGGTGCACTTACTGGGTTGGTTTTGGCCTTTGTTTACAGAAATAGCGGCCCTAAAAACCCCATTTATAAGTTTGAAATTTCTGAAGCAGCGCATGAAGATCTGCCAGAATGGTGGATGAGAGGGAATCCCGATCATCCTGATACTATAGCCCAAAGAGCAAGAGAAGCTCGTGAAAAGCAAATATTAGAATCAAAAAAAGAGGCCCAACAATCGTGGACTTCTAATAGTACTTTAAAATAATTCTTTATGCGTTTAGCATTACTGGCATTACAAGCATAAGCACATCCTCTCCTGGCTCTTCTGGCTCTGCAGGTCTGATAATTCCAGCTCTATTTGGCGCGCTCAACTCTAGAACAATTTCATCAGCCCCTAGATTATTAAGCATATCTGAAAGGAATCTACTGTTAAATCCAATTTCGATATCCTCGCCTTGGTAACTACAAGTAAGTCTTTCTGTAGCCTCATTTGCAAAGTCTAAATCCTCAGCATTTACAGTCAACTCACTGCCTGCAATTCTAAGGCGAACTTGATGAGTTGTCTTATTAGCGAAAATTGCTACACGGCGAATAGCTTGTAAGAAGTCCATCCTATTGATGGTCATCCTATTGGGGTTATCCTTTGGAATTACCGCATCGTAATTTGGATATTTACCCTCTATCAATCTGCAGCTAATACTAACGTCGTCAAAATCAAATCTTGCATTTGAATCGTTAAACTGCATTTGAACTTTTTCAGCTGCTGCAGCTGCATTCTTCAACAAATTCAACGGCTTCTTTGGAACTATAAATGACGATGCTTCGGCTGCCTTTGCGTCAGTTCTTGCGTATCTAACTAGACGGTGAGCATCTGTTGCAACAAAGCGCAAGCTATCAGTGTACATCTCGAAAAAGATTCCAGACATTACAGGTCTCAAATCATCACTACCTGCTGCAAAGAGAGTTCTGTTGATAGCCGTAACGAGAGTGTCCCCATCAATTTCAACACTTGATCCTCCTTCTAGTGCTGGGGTTTTTGGGAACTCCTCACCGTTAGCTCCGGTAAGCTTGTACTTACCTGCATCACTTACTAGCTCAATTGCATATGTGTCTGCATCAATCTTAAAAGTCAGTGGAACATCTGGAAAAGCCTTAAGAATATCAAGAAGCATTTTTGCAGGAATGGCAATTGTGCCCGTGTCCTCAGTCCTAACTTCTAATTTTAACGTCATTGTTGTCTCAAGGTCGCTAGCTGAAATAGTAGCCTCTCCTGGAGCAAGGTCAAAAAGGAAGTGATCTAAAATCGGTAAAGTATTGCTACTGCTTAGAACTCCGCTAAGAGATTGAAGTTGGCGCAGCAGCTGATTACTAGAAACTATAAAATGCATTTTTCTATTCAATTCTTAGACTGTAAATATCAATCCAGACCTCTGATTTGACTGAAAAAAAATCGCTGTACTTATTCACACAATCTAAACAGCCACGCTGTGCTCTCTAAGAGCTTGATTAAGTGAAGTTTTTCTATCTGTACTTTCCTTTCTCTTTCCAATGATTAAAGCGCATGGCGTGTCGTAGGTGCCTGCTGGGAACGATTTGGGCTTTGACCCCGGTATTACAACAGATCTTGGAGGAACATATCCTCTGTGCTCAACTGGATCTTCTCCAGTTACATCAATAATTGTTGTACTCGAAGTTAGTACCACACCAGCGCCTAAAACCGATTCTGTACCGATTCTGACACCTTCTACAACAATGCATCTAGAACCAATAAATGCTCCGTCTTCAATAATTACTGGCGAAGCCTGAAGAGGTTCTAACACGCCTCCTATACCAACTCCACCACTAAGATGAACATCCTTGCCTATTTGAGCGCATGAACCTACAGTAGCCCAAGTATCAACCATAGTTCCGCTGTCGACATAAGCGCCAAGGTTAACATAGCTAGGCATCAAAATAGTTCCTGGTGCAATGTATGAGCCAAACCTTGCAATTGCGTGAGGCACCACCCTTACTCCTGCTTCAGCATAGCCAGTTTTAAGTGGCATTTTGTCATGGAATTCAAATGGCCCCACTTCAATGATTTCCATCTTTTGGCTTGGGAAGTTTAAAATAATAGCCTTCTTTACCCAATCATTTACTCTCCATTCCCCATTTCCATCTGGCTCAGCACATCTTAATGTACCAGAATCTAAATCAGTCATTACCTTAGAAATCGCCTCTACCACATTGGGTTCAGATAAAAGATCGCGGTTATCCCACGCCTCCTCTATTATTTTCTTTAAATATTCCATCGTCCCAAAGGTATACATTACCTTGCGCCCATGGCACGTTATATAGCTTTTGATTGGGGAAAAGCAAGAACAGGAATTGCGATTTCTGATAGCAATGGAATTATTGCATCACCCCATTCAACTGTAAGCTCCGATGAACTTAGTAAAGTAGTAGAGAAGCTGCATAATGAAGAACCTTGCGCTGGATTTGTCGTTGGGGTTCCAGGATTGATAATCGGCTTAAATACAGATAGTAGCGATGGGATTGAAAAGTTCATCAAAGTTCTTCAAGCCAAATTCCCCTCAACACCAATCCACAAAATTGATGAAGCCCAAACCAGCTCAGAAGCTCTTGACGCTCTAATATCTGGTGGTATGAAAAAGAGCAAGAGAAGAGAGAAGGGATCAATAGACAAAGTTGCCGCAGCCCTTATCCTCCAAAGATTTCTTAGGTAACTAAGATTCAAAGACTTCAACTGTCTTTATCTCACGAACCATGTTGGTGAACTTCCCTTCAAATCTTGTCGCTCTTACAATGTGATTGTCTATCCAATGGTAATTACCTCCTCGGGGCTTGCCCATTAACAATCCGTGATAGCGAATCCCGTGTTTTTCAAGCCACTTCTCTGTAACCTCTCTATGTTCTTCAGTTCTAGAAGTGAAAAAAGTAAGAATGTGACCTTCGTTATACCATCTACTCATTGTTTCAAGCGCGTCTGGAAAAGGCTCACATGTAACCATACGCTCTGGTTCTTCGTTTGGCACATCTTCAGTAATTGTACCGTCGATATCAATTAAGTAATTCTTAATTCCATCTGGTAGCTGGGGGCTCAAATTTGCTCCGTCAGCATCAATAACCGGGCGTAAATCTTCCATGCAACAAATCTAGTGTTATCCGACAACAATCATTTGCATGACAGGAATTTCAGCACCTTTAGTTTCTAACAATTTATCACGAAGATTTATGAACCCACCAAGTGACTTACTGATTACGTGAAAGTTACACCACCTATCTTGTGGGATTCTATTCCTCATAATTCTTGAATGAGCTTCTTTAATTCTTTTGACCCTTGATCCTAAAAGTTTCTTAACCTTTTGTTTTGCCTTCTTTATGACAAGTTTTTGGACCTTCTTTTTCTCTTTAAATGGCACATCTGAATGAAGAGGTTTAATATCAATATCCAAACCCAAACCCTCGACAACCTCACTAACACCAACTCCATTAGCAAGGTCGACTAAACCTACTCCATCGAACTCTCTTTTTAGGTAGGAATCAATTTCCAATCTAACTAAATCATCAGAGGTAACCCAGCCACTTTCTATTGACCAACCAAGCTCACCTAGTAAGTCTGCATCCTCTCTTTCAACAACAAGCACATGATCTCTTAAGAATAATGTGGGTGCATTTAGTCCAAACTCTTCGAACACATCTGTGATTTGCATCCAATAACGCATCTCGCTTGGCCCTAATATCACATGTGAATTGGGCAATACGAATTCTTGATAGATGGGTCTAAGAAGTACGCTTGGGCTCAATGACTCGGCGTTTTCTTTGGCCCAAACCTCCCATTCATCGCCCTCGGCATTCAACTCAACATCACCGCTTCTAATTTTCCCTCCTTCTTTGATAATTCCAATTCTCTTACCACCCTTTGGAGAATAAAATAAGTTTATTTCCCTTGGTTTTACGGGCAAATGAGAATTCAAAAGACTACGTAGCCCATTTCCTTCTAACTCTTTTGCAAAATGATTTGAAAATAGATTTTTTAGATCCTTATGAGAAGCGTCAATTACTACCAAGCCCTTATCTCCATACCACAAATGCATGAGCTTAATGTAGAATTGAGAATAAGATAGGCTGGAGCACGACGCTAGGGTTTGGGCTATGTCATCGACATCAACCCCTAAATCACCAGACCAACTTTCAAATGCTTCACTCAAGCCATGAAGAGGAAGCCTTCCTACTTCTGAGCCAGAGTCCTTAGCATCCCAAATGTGCTTTTTATTTTCGCCCCAAACCCAACTAATCTCAGCAAAATCGTGATCCTCTGATGCAAGCCAAAACACAGGCACAGCCCCAGTTTCATTCGCTTTTCTAATAGCAGTAATCACTTTGTAGTGGAGAAATGCAGGACCTCCAAAAAGCTGGAGTTGGTGGCCTGTGGTGATGGTTCTGGAGTTTGGGTTTTCCAACCTCTCAAAACCCTTAGGAAGATCTAATCCTAGTAAAGAGTATTGCTCCTTAAGGCAATTGAGAAGAGTGCTTCTTATGTGTTGGGGCACATCAGACCCAGCACCTTTTACTTGGGAAATTACTTCAGAAAATCCTGGCCAGTTTTGGGCCGCTTCAACCCTAGTCTTCAAATCTATTATTGCAATAAAGTAACAGGACCAGAAAGCTCTTTAACTGATCCATCTTCCAGGATGATGTTTAGCATCCACACATATACTCCCAAATTTGAGAGATTTCCACTTTGATTCCTTCCATCCCATGCTATTTCAGATCCTGAACTATGCCAAATCACATCTCCACCGCGGTTTAAAATGTACATGGTTGCACCTCGGTTTGGCTCTATTGCAGGAGCAAATACATCGTTAATGTTATCTCCGTTTGGGGAAAATGCCGTAGGTACATAACTAGATGGCTCAATGCCATACGATTCATTTGACTCTCCTTTATCAACAAATTTATCATTCTGTAAAGCAGATGAAATTGCCCTTATTGAGAAGTTATCTAAGAAGTAGTAAGCCTTCAATCTTTCTGGGCCTTCAAATGATTCAATCATTTTACCGTTGTCAAAGCCAAACATTCCAAAAGTGAAGTATTCACTGGCGTCAACAGCTGTGAAGACAAACTTTATAACCTTCCATCCTTGGTAATAGTGTACTTGGTTTAGGTAAAAGTTAGGGTGATGGTTGATGGGCTCTCTGTTGTATTGAACGAGTGGCTCATTGGTAAATGCAACACCTAAGTGACTTACACCTAATCCAGCTGCGCTATGCTCGTGAACATCGCCATTAGCAATTGCAAATGAAAATTCGTACTTCTTACCTGGCTCAAGTGGCTCGCTGAACATACCGGTGAGGTATTCTCTTTTGTTTTGACCTGATTGTCTACTTACTTCAAGGCCAACAATTGCCCTTCCGTCGAAAGCATCAATTGTTGCAAGGGGAGTTTCTGGTAGATCTCCACCATTTAAACCATCCATGTGGTAATAGTCTGGATTTGCCGTCAAACTTCCCGAATTTGTCCAATTATTTGTTAAATGCAACATTCCTGAATTTGAAGGAAGTCCCAAGTAGTCCTCAAAACCACCATTTATTATTTCAAGTTGAGAAAAATATGAAGATGGATAAAATACTCCGAATCCGAAAAACAAAATAGCAATGCACAAATGTTTTGTATAAGAATTCGTTGTAAACATGATGCAATTTAATATCTTTAAAAATAATATCCAAGGGCAAAAGCAGCCTCTTTTCTATTTGGACTCCATAATATGCTAAACCTGAAAAAAATGCTACTATTCCAGGGAGACCAAGATGCAAATGATTTTAGTTGAAGGAAATTTGATTGTGCTGGAATTTGATTGTATATCAATTCAGGATCTGTTTTATTACCGTTTTCCTGATATTCTTCTAATGTCACTGTGCTCATTTCTAATTCAACAACCTGGTCCTTGACAGGTGTATATTCTATCATTGCGCCAAACCTCCATCCCCTAGCAGCTCTCATAATTCCATGCCACTCAATGCCCAAATTCAACTTAAAATGTGGCTTTATATAAATCGGAACTGAAAGCGTATCGTATTCAGACTGTAAATCATCAGGAATTATTACAATCTGTTCAATAGAATTGTTATCTTCATTGAAGTTGAAACCAACGACATTTGGTTCTAAATCCTCTGACTCAAATCTTTTTGCAAAACCTAATGATGCACTAAATCTATAGTTTAACTGCTTTGATTTTTTCAGCGAGAATGGTCTATTTAATTCTATACCAAACTCAGGAAAAACTGTATTACTCCTGTGTATAAATTTATCACCCTGCTTTCCCAGAGGTCTGCTGTAACCTGCATTTACTCTTGTGAGAAATGCAAAATCGGCATGCTCCATCCAGTTTGAGCTTGATAGGGCAATGGAATCTATCTCAACATCTGCTCTGATTGTGATTACCTGGCCATTAATAGTTACCGTATCCTTGGGTGCGACAAGGGACGCTCCAACTTTTAGAGGGTACAAAAACGATAAAAGAATAGGGGCGAATATTAAGGCCTTCATACCTCTAAGGTAGGCCTTCTTTATTTTTCTACCTTAATTTTCGCAGGAAGCACCCACTCAATCTCTTCTTGCGTATCCTCCACTTCTTGCTCTTTCACAATTGGAGTTTCAGTCTCAACTAGTTCAACTGGTTGTGCAACTTCTTTGATTTCTTCTACAACAACTGTTGGTTCTTCAGCTACCAAAGCTTCTTCAGGAATTACAGTTTGCTGAGCGACTATAGTCTCTTGAACTACTAAGGGATTTACAAGTTCCTCAGTTATAATAGGCTCTTCAACTTTTACAATTTCAATAACCTCTTCTAAAGCGTTTTCTTCAATTAATACTTCAGGAGGTGCAACTATTTGTTTAATCTGAGCAGATGGCTCGACTCCCTCAGTCTGAGTAGGTTGATCAGATATCATGTAGATAGCACCAACAGTTAGAACTGATGCTACAATTAAAAGTGGTTTACTAGCGAATGATCCAGGTTTTGCTGAATCAAGTTCATTGAACACTGCATCCTTTGTTGATACAGGCGCAGACACTTCGTAGCCATCATAAAAGCTTCTTACTTTCTGTTCAAATAAATCGTTAGTTCGTTTCATTTGTTTTATTCGTCTTTGTTTTCTTTAGGTAGTGGAATTGCTTTTTTCTCCATGTAACACAATTGATTTTGCAAATACTTCTTTGCCCTACTTAATTGGCTCTTAGAAGTATTTACCTCAATGTCTAAAATTTCAGCTATTTCCTTGTGTTTATATCCATCAATTACATAAAGTTTAAAAACTAAACCATATCCCTCAGGTAATCGCGCTATAGCACGCTCGAGCTCGTCTCGAGTAAAATCACATGTCTTTGACGCCTCTATGTCTCTAGGGGTTGCATGAACATCCGCAATATCTATTTGGTTTGAGTGTTTTTGGTTCTTACGATAGAGCGTAATTGCAGTGTTTACTACTATTCTACGCATCCAACCCTCGAGAGAATTATTTTCAGAAAAGCTGTCTAATTTGGAGAAAATCTTAACCCAAGAGTTCTGGACTACGTCTTCTGCATCAATTTTTGTGTTTGTATAGCGAAGGGCAACAGCGTAAAGTAGTCCAGAGTATCGACCGTATAAATCGAATTGGGCTTTCCTGTCACCCTTTTTACAAAGGCTTATAATTTTTAATATTTCGCTATCTACTCCCAACTATTTAAAATTCTTTAAGTTCAAATCTAGCCAACTTATTGCAGAACCATGGAATAGATTTTCTAGACTCTGAGTATCTAGATTCATTTTCTCCATGTACTCACCAAATTTTAAATCTCCCAGAGGGAAGGGGTAATCTGTACCCATGCAAATCCTATCAGCCCCCTGAAGGTCAAGAATATATCTGAGTAACATTTCATCGTGAGTTATTGAATCAACCCAAAATTTACCGCAATATTCTCTTGGGTTTACGTTGTTGTCAATAGCCACAAGGTCTGGTCTACAATTGAATCCATGCTCGATTCGGCCAAGTGTTGCAAGGAATGCGCCACTTGCGTGTGAGAAAAGAACACGGAGATTTGGTAGGCGTTCGAATACACCTCCAAAAATGAGAGAACAAGCCGCTCTAGAAACTTCAGCAGGCATACCTACTAGCCAGGGAAGCCAATACTTTTCCATTTGGGGTTTGCCCATCATATCCCATGGGTGGATGAGGATGGCCATACTAAGCTTTTCGCAAGCCTGGAAAAACGGAAAGAACTGGGGGTCGCTGAGATTCATTCCATTTATGTTAGAACCAATTTGTACACCAACAAGCCCATTGGATTTGGCGCGCTCTAACTCTTGGATGGCAAGCTCAGTATCTTGCATAGGGAGTGTACATAGCCCAATGTATTTTTTGGGAAATCGTATTACTAAATCAGCTATATGATCATTTAAAAAACGGCCTAGCTCAAGAGTATCTTGAGATTTGGCATTGTAGGAAAACATAACTGGAATTGTGCAGATAACTTGAACATCCACTCCAGATTCAGCGTACTCTCCAATTCTCTCCTCTTCATCCCAACAATTTGAAGCTATCTCTCTAAAGAAAGTATCGCCATGCATCATCCTCGCATATCCGGGCCTTGATCCGTCTTCTAAATGTATAAAGTTGCCGTAACCAAATTTCTCAGACCACTTAGGCATATACCTAGGTAAGATGTGAGTATGTACGTCAATTTTCAGCATTTGCGCAAGATAGTTTAACCCTTCTTAAATCTAAGCGATTTACAGGGCTGACAACCCAATCTTTGACTTCACTGCTTATAAAATGAGTGACTTGATCGTGGAATAATGGGATAAGTGGTGTTTCAGAATAGATTATAGAATCCATCTTAGCGTACTTTCTAAACCTAGCAGAATCTGAATCAGACGCCATGGCTTCAGAATACAATTCTTCGAATTTTTCTGAATGGAAGTGGGTATAGTTGGGGCCCGAAGGACTAAAGTTTAGTCTTTTGAAAAGACCTAAGAAATTTTCTGCATCTGCATAATCAGCGAGCCAAGACTTTTGAAACATCTCAATTTTAGACATAGCAACTCGCTCTCTATGCACCGATGATGGAGCTACATCAACGTTTACATTCACACCCAACTTAGACCAATTGCTTTGAATTGCAACACATAAGTCAACATAGTCTGAAGTGGTACCTAGACTAATTTCAGGCAATCCTTCACCACCGTTAAATCCTGCTTCTTCTAACAATCTTTCTGCACGATCCAAATCATACTCAGGAGACATAAAATCAGTAGCTCCTGGCAAAGAGGGTGGCAAGAAGTGGTCAGATGGCAGAACAGAATTCCTTCTTAAAGCCCTAGCAATTGATGTCCTATCAACTGCCAAACTTAAAGCCTTTCTCACAAGTGGATTTAGAAGCGGATGACCCTTCATGTTTTCAAGCTGATCATCTACTAATATCCCAATATAATCCGTCTTCAAAAATGGAGTACGCCTAAGCTCAAGTGACCCTTGATGCTTCTGCGCCAACTCTCCATCTGCATTCATTAAATCCTCCATGTAAGCAGGATGGAGCCCGCTGATAAAGTCATACCTGCCTTGGATTAAGCCCAAATACTCCGACCCCATATCCGGTACAAAATCAATGTGCACTGCATCTAAATAAGGAAGTTGATTTCCTTCTTCATCACTTTCCCAATAACTCACATTTTTGTGCATTACAAGAGCCACTTCCTCAACCCAAAACCCAAGCTTAAAAGGACCAGTTCCAGCAGTTTCACATCTCAAATCGCCTCCAAATTTTCTATCTACAATAGAAGCATATGTCGTTGTCATTAACCCCAAAAATGGAGGGAATTCATATTTAAGACGAATCTCAACCTCATATTTTGAACTTGCTATAACATCTTCAACTGCATCTAAAATCCAACCTCCTGAAGAAGCAACATTTGGATCTGAAAGTCTACCTAGGCTGTAGACCACATCTTCTGCTTCGACTCTCCTACCAGAATTGAACTTAGCTTCCTCTCTTAGTTTGAACTTATAAACTCGGCCATTAACCTCCCAACTTTCAGCAATAGCTGGCCTGATGTTTAACTCTTCATCTAACTCGACTAGTCCGTCGTACATCTGGTCAACTACCCACATTAATTCCAATGAACGAGAGTGTGCAGGATCAAGAGTTGTTATGCCTGCACTCTCATTATACCTGAAGACTCTACAATCGTCATATTTAAAATGAGAACAACCTGAAATCAGGAAGAACATGGCAATAATCAGATGTACATTTGTCTTCACAATGGCAAGATACTTCTGTTTTATTTGGGCTTTAATATTCGCACTTGAATTTTCTTCTGACACTTTAGCCCAAACCTTCACTCTTTCAGGCCGCGTCACAGATTCTCAAACTGGAGAGTACATCTTAGGAGCGAACGTTATCAATGCAAAAACCGGAAAGGGTGTTTCTACGAATATTTACGGTTTCTACAGCTTAGAAATTGATGCAGAAGATAATAAAATCCAAGTATCTTTTATTGGCTACAACTCCTTTAGCACAGATATAGACATCACAGAATCTTTTACGTTGCCTGTCGAGCTTGATCCTGCCACAATTGAAATTGAAGATGCCGAAGTTGTAGGGTCGCGAACTCAGAACACTCAGAGTGCAGACCTTGGGCGTATAGACATGAATATTGCAACTATCAAGAGCTTGCCTGCTCTTATGGGAGAGGTTGATGTCTTAAAATCAATACAGCTCTTACCTGGAATCCAAAGCGCTGGAGAAGGTAATAGCGGGTTCTATGTTAGAGGTGGAGGACCAGACCAAAACCTAGTACTACTAGATAATGCAACGATTTACAATGCATCTCACTTGTTTGGGTTTTTCTCAGTATTTAACGCAGACGCGATTCAAAATGTAGACGTACACAAAGGCGCTATACCAGCTAGATATGGCGGAAGGATTTCTTCTGTACTTGATATAGGATTGAGGGAGGGAAATAGGAAAGAGTACAATGTGAGCGGCGGTATAGGCTTGATCAGTTCTAGACTAACAGCAGAAGGTCCAATTGTAAAAGACAAGTCAAGTTTCATTTTGAGCTCGAGGAGGACCTACATTGACGTGCTAACACGACCATTTATCAAAAACACTCCCGCAAATGGATCGGGCTACTACTTCTACGATCTGAATGCCAAATTCAACCACAGATTTAGCGAAAAAGACGAGGTGTTTATAAGTGGATACATTGGTCGTGATGTTTTCTCATTCAATAATGAAAATCTGGGATTCAGCACTGAAATACCATGGGGAAATGCCATGGGATCTTTTAGATGGAACCACCTTTTTAACAACAAACTTTTCTTCAACTTTAACACCACTTACAGTGATTATGACTTCTCATTTGAAGGAGAACAAGAGGGGTTTGCATTTGGATTTGACAGTGGAATTGAAGATTGGAACGTCAAATGCCAGCTTAGTTACTTCCCTTCTTCAAGGCACAACATAAAGGGAGGATTTGATTACGTTTACCATCAGTTCCTTCCGCTTAGCTACTTCATGAAAATAAATGACGAGGTAACCTCTTTAGGTGCAGAGGGCGTGAGCGATGAAACCTTTTCACATGAAATGGGGGCATATATAGAAGACGAATTTGATCTAACAGAAAAGATCAAGATATATGGTGGTCTTAGGTATAGCACATTCATGCATGTAGGTCCATTTACCAGATATACAGTTAATGGAAATAATAGTGACACGACTTTCTTCGAGGCAGGTGATCTAATTAAGAAATACGGAGGTTGGGAGCCTAGAGCTTCTGCTAGAATTATTACTGGCCCATCATCGAGTGTAAAGTTTGGATTTAATGAAAACTACCAGTACGTCCATCTAGCATCATTAACTGGTTCAGTTATGCCAACAGATGTTTGGATTCCTAGTTCTGATGTAGTTCAACCCCAATGGGGAAGACAATACAGTTCGGGATATTTTATGGATTTTGGAAAGGATAAAAACTATGAGATGAGTATTGAAGGCTATTACAAGGAATTAGACAACCTTGTTGAATACGCCGAAAACACTCAACCTACTGACAACCTTGAAACGAACACTGACAATAATTTAGTTTTTGGAGAAGGTTGGTCTAAAGGTGTTGAGCTTTTCATCAAAAAGCGAAGAGGTGATTTAAATGGATGGATTGGTTATACGTGGAGCAAAACCGATAGGCAATTTGACGATTTAAATTCGGGAGATATCTTCCCTGCTACATATGATAGACGACATGATTTGAGCGTTGTTCTAGACTACACTTTAAATGACATGTGGAGGTTTGGGTTTATACATGTATACGCTACAGGAAATTCTATAACCCTACCAATACAGAGATATTTCATCAATGGCCAAGTTGTATCTCTGTTCGACGAGAGAAATGGCTTTAGAATGCCTGCATACCACAGAGTTGATCTAAGTGCGACTCTAACTCCAAGAAATAACAAGAACAAAAGAGTCGATAGCCATTGGGTATTTAGTGTATACAATGTTTACAACAGAGCTAACCCTTATTTCATTTTCTTCGCCAACGAAGGAAGCTTATCAGAAGGAGATTTAGAGATTCAGGCTAAACAAGTTAGCCTCTTCCCCATTCTACCGTCTTTCACTTGGAATTTCAAATTCTAATCTGTGTATAGATGAAAGCACTAAGCACTCTAGCACCGCTTTTTTGGAAGTACAGAGGACGGCTTTTCGCTGGAATTGCGTTTATACTCCTTACGAATGTACTTGCAGTTTTTGCTCCTGCGCTTGTTGGTGAAGGTATAAACGTATTGAGGGACGCTTACACAACTTATTTAGAATCTGAAACTGTAGATTTTACTGAAAACTCAAGCATTGACCTTCCAGAGATTTTAGCAACAGTAAGCAAATACACTGGCATAGGAAGTGATTGGGATGGAGAGGTAAATGACAAATCTGACGTGTTTAGACTAGTAACCATCATTGCTCTTTTCCAAGCTATACTTTACTTAGTTGTATTCTTTATAAAGGGAATTTTTCTTTTCCTGACGCGCCAAACCATCATAGTCAACTCTAGGCTGATGGAATACGATATTAAGGACAGAATTTTCAACCATTATCAAAAGCTGGACGCAAGATTTTACAAGTCAAATGACACTGGTGATTTGATGAATAGAATCAGCGAGGATGTAAGTAGAGTTAGAATGTTTTTGGGCCCTGCAGTAATGTATAGCCTCAACCTTGTTGCACTGATCTTCATAGTTGTATTTGTAATGTTGAGAATAGATGTAAAGCTCACACTTTACTCTCTACTCCCCCTACCTATAATGTCTATTGGGATATACTTTATTTCCTCAAAAATTAACAGATTAAGTGATTCTGTTGCTTCATCCCAAAGCGACCTTAGCACTTTTGCACAGCAACACATGAGTGGCATTAGGGTAATTCAATCATACCACAGAGAACTAAAAGCTTCAGCAAGATTTGAAAGGGAAAGCAACGACTATAAAGAAAAGGCTTTAGAACTAGTGAAAATTGAAGCTATGTTCAGTCCCATCATCATTCTTTTAGTAGGGCTAAGCACTGTGCTAACAGTATACATCGGAGGAATTCAAGTAATTGAAGGAAAGCTGGAATTAGGCCACATTTTCCAATTCGTGTTTTATGTCAATTTGCTGACTTGGCCTTTTGCTTCTGTAGGATGGGTCACTTCTTTAGTCCAAAAAGCAGAAGCATCAATGCGAAGGATTTTAACCTTTCTAGAAAGCATGCCAGAAATTCAAAGTCCTGACAAACTCCAAACTGGCTTGACCCCAAAAAAAGCACAAGGACTTAGTTTCAAAAACGTGTGCTACACCTATCCAGAAACTGGAATTGAAGCATTAAAAAATTTAAGCTTTAAATTGAATCCTGGAGAAAATCTAGCAATTACAGGTAAAACTGGATCGGGAAAGTCAACGGTTGCTCAGCTTTGTATGCGATTAATGGATCCAACTTCTGGAGTGGTTGCCTACAAAGGAATTGATTTAAAACAACATCCACTAAGCGAATTCAAAAGCTCAACTGGATATGTACCTCAAGACGTTTTCTTGTTCTCAGATACTATTGAGAACAACATCAGTTTTGGCACTACAGATACAAATCAAAGTAACAAGCAATCAATAGAGAATGCTGCAAAAATGTCTGCTGTTCACAGTGATATAGTTGGCCTTGAAAATGGATATCAGACCATTTTGGGTGAAAGAGGTGTAAACCTTAGTGGAGGCCAAAAACAAAGAATAAGCATAGCCAGAGCACTATTAAGAAAACCTGATTTGCTCATACTAGACGACTGTCTTTCTGCTGTTGACACTACTACAGAAAAGCACATAATCAATAGTCTTCAGAATCTTAAAGAGCAAAACCCTTTGACTGCTACTTTAATGGTGAGTCATAGAATTTCTACAATTATGCACGCAGATAACATTATTGTAATTGACGAAGGTATAGTAGTAGAATCTGGAACCCACAATGAATTATTAAAATCTGGAGGATTATACGCAGAGATGAATTCACAACAGCAAACTGAAAAAGATGAGTAGTCATTTACCATTTAAAGATCTGTTGGTTGTTGAACTATCATCTGTTCTAGCTGGCCCTCTAGCAGGTAGTTTTTTTGCTGAGCAAGGTGCTCGTGTAGTTAAAGTTGAACATCCAATTCACGGTGATGTTACCAGAAGCTGGAAAGCAAGTGGAGAGGATAATAATTCTGACTTAAGCTCATATTACGCTTCTGCAAATACCTCAAAAGAGGTTGTAAAAATTGATCTTAAATCTGACGGTGGTCGTGTTTGGCTTGAGGAAATACTTTCTAAAGCAGACATCTTAATCCAAAACTTCAAAGAAATTGATTTATCTAAATTCAAACTTGAACCAAAGGATATTGCATCGAGGTTTCCAAACTCAATTCACCTGAGATTATTAGGGTTTAAGGAAGAATCTTCAAGATTAGCATACGACGTAGTAGTCCAAGCAGAGACAGGTTTTATGCACATGAATGGCAATAACGACGGCCCTCCAACCAGAATGCCTGTAGCATTAATGGATGTACTTGCATCCGAACAAATTAGATCAGCTGCTTTGACTGGGCTTTACTCTAGGTCTAGAGGATCAAAAGGGATTTATAGCGAGGTTAGCCTTGAGAGAAGTGGGCTTTCTGCCTTAGTCAATAGAGCTACAAATTATTTGATGAATGGTGTTGAGCAAAACAGACTTGGGTCTGCTCATCCAAACATTGCTCCCTATGGAGACATAATCCAAACTGGAAACGGCAGAGATTTAGTTTTAGCTGTTGGTAACGATATACAATTTGCTTCTCTATGTAGGGTTTTAAATTGCGAGGAATTAATTACAAACCCAAAATACAGCTCAAACATTCAAAGGGTCAACAATAGATCTGAGTTACTTGAAGAACTCCAAGCAAGAGCGTCAAATTTCAATAATCACGACGAATTAATTGAAGAACTTACAGTGAATGGGGTGCCTGCAGGAGTCATCAGACCTTTGAGCGAAGTCTTTGAAAAAGAGTCTGCAAAGAATCAATTAATTGATGAAGGTGAAGTTGATGGACGCAAAGTTATAAAGCCCAGTGTAGTTGCTTATTCTACAACAGTGTTTGGGAAGTAAATCTCGTAAGACTGGCCCTCTCCTACAAGTAAATTTTTCTTTATAAGCCAAGGATTAAGCGTCTTAATCTCGTGGAAATTAGAACCGTTTTGAAGTGCAAATTCACTCAAATCATCAATGGTTGAATCGACCTTAACTTTAGTGTAAGAATATTCGTTATACATATCTGATGACTTCATTCTAAAACCAAACTTCTCAGGATTAGTCATCACTTCCTTAACTGCTAAAATTCTGTATACGTATCTAGCAGTTTCAGAATTGAGATGAAGGTCCCAATAATCAGTTACCCCCTGCTCTTCCAACCTCATAATCACTCCATTTCTTCCCATATTGTAAGAAGCGGCTGCAAGTGACCACGAGCCAAGCAAATTATATGATTCCTTTAAGTATTGGCATGCAGCAATTGTTGCTTTTTCAATGTGATATCTTTCATCAACTGTTTTGCTGACTTCAAGTCCATATTCGGGAGCAGTTTTCATCATAAACTGCCAAAATCCTGCAGCGCCAGAAGGACTAACAACTTGGCTCATTCCGCTCTCAATTACACATAGATATTTGAAGTCATCTGGAATTCCTTGTTCTTTCAAAATGGGCTCAATAACTGGGAACCACCTAGATGCCTTCTTCAAATAGAGAATGGTTCCGCTATGCCTATATGTGTTGACAATAAATTCTCTATCCAAGGCTTCTCGTACTCCAAAATCATTCATGGGCACGTCCTCTCCGGCTAGGGTCATTTGGTTTGGGATAGTAGGAGCAACAACAACTGAATGAGTAAATGGTGAATTGGATATTGACGCAATAAAAACTAGTCCCAGCGACAACAATCCCAAGACTATAAAAAATGGTCTCTGCATGGCTGTAAAAGTAGTAGAACAAAGAAGTTAATAGAGATGCTTCTTAAGCTTGTTTTTCCACAAAAGGAGATTCAAAATCACTAAAACTTTCAGCGCCTAAATCCTTCGTAGAAATTTGGGGGTTCTCTACTCCCCAATCTATAGCTAAATCTTTATCGTCCCACTTCAAACTTTGCTCAGAATCAGGAGCATAAAATTCAGTACACTTATATGAAACTTTAGTTCCTTCTTCAAGTACAGAAAATCCGTGAGCAAAGCCTTCGGGAATCCAAAACTGCCACCCCTTTTCTGCATTTAGAAATACTTTCTCGTGTTTTCCATAAGTAACAGAACCAGCTCTTAAATCAACAGCTACGTCGAAAATTGAGCCGCTAACAACTCTGACAAGTTTCCCCATAGCGTGAGGTGGAACTTGAAAATGTAGCCCTCTAATTACACCCTTTGATGAAAGGCTCTCGTTATCCTGAACAAAATCTATTTGTTCTCCGACTACACAAGCAAAGTCTCTATTAGAAAAGGTCTCTGAGAAATAACCTCTGTCGTCTTCAAATCGGTTTGGCCTAATTAAAATTAGACCTTCAATAGATGTATTTTTTACTTCAAGAGACATTGAGACAAATATAGTGAGTCTAACTTTGCAGTAGTGCTAAAGAATGCTACACATAGACTCAGGGCAATTGAACCAAGTGACGTTGATACATTACTCCTTTGGGAAAATGATTCTAGTACTTGGTGGTTGGGCGCCTCACTTTCTCCTTATTCTAAAGCTCTTATGACTAAGTATGCAGAGGGTGATCACGATATTTTCAGAGATAAACAATTGAGGTTTATGCTCGACGTTAAAGAGGAAGGAATTTGGGTTACAGTAGGTGCAGTAGATCTATATGATTTTGACCCGAGAAATAAGAGAGCAGGAGTTGGAATCATTGTAGATGAGAATTACAGAAGACAAGGACACGCCAAAGAGGGATTAGTATTGTTGTCGAACTATGCATTTATTCATTTAGGTGTCCACCAGCTTTTTGCAGAGGTCCCTTGCAACCACAATTCGAGCTTAGACCTATTTACAAAAGCAGGATATTCAAGAGGAGAAAGTAGAAAGGATTGGGTAAGGCAGGAAGGCACTTGGATTGATGTAATTTTAATGCAGAAAATTGAAGAAAATTGATACAATTCTTTAAGAACTACTTTTGGAAGCAGGTTAAAAAATACGGCCTGAAACTGGTGATTATTGGGGCTCTAGGAAAAGTGATTTCCATGACCACCGTATTCATAGGGGTTCCTTATTGGTTTTGGAATTCGCCCCTACTTAACGAAAAAAACCAAACCGTAAGCATATACCTTCATCCAGATAGCACTACTAAATCACATCTTCATACGATTGAAACCCAAATCACTGAAAACGGAGGTTATGGAGGCGTAATAATTAATGCAATGTGGCTAAGAGGTTGGGACGAAAGAGTAAAGCCTGGAAAATATGATATAGACGATAAAATCACTATGGGCGAGGCAGCAGAAAAGTTCGCTATTGGAGCTCGAGAAGATGTTAAAGTTGTTGTCCCTTCACATAGAGAAGTTGAATTTATTGCAGGCCAAATCGCATCATATACAGCTGCAGACTCTTCAGAAATACTTCAGCTAATTGCACCTGAAGAAACTAGATGGAAGGTTATCCCAAATACTTACAATATGTGGTGGGAAGGCAATGCTGAAGATGCTGTAAACAGATTATTAAAGGAAAATGATATCTGGTGGACAGAAAGGAGAATCGCATTAGCAAAAGCACAAGGTCTAACTCCTGAAGAAGCCACCATCCTCGCGTCAATAGTCCAAAGCGAAACAAAGGATCTATCTGAAGCACCTACAGTTGCAGGACTTTATTTAAATCGTCTTAGAAAAGATCAATTACTTCAAGCAGATCCAACAGTTGTTTACGCCATGGGAGATTTCACAATAAGAAGAGTTTTGAAAGAGCACTTGGATTATCCATCGCCTTACAACACATATTTACATAAAGGCCTTCCACCTGGGACAATTTTGTTTCCAGAACCTAGGTTTATAGAATCAGTATTGAATGCTGAGGATCACGATTACTTATATATGTGTGCAGAGCCTGGAGGAACCAACAGGCATGTATTCGCCAAAAGATATTCTCAGCATATTAGAAACGCTAGAAAATTTCAAAAGTGGTTGAATTCACAGAAAATCTATAAGTGAGAATAGGACTTTTCCTAATATCATTTTTAATTGCGTTTAATTCTAAATCACAAACGCCAAGGCAAATTCACGCATACAAATTAGTAGATGAGGACATTGTAATAGATGGATTGAAGAATGATTTGGCATGGCAGAAAGCTACCCCATCAGGGGATTTTACCCAATACAGACCAAATCCAGGAAAGCTTCCTTCTCAAAAAACTGAAGTTCAATTCGCATTTGACGATCAACATTTCTACCTATTTGCTAGGATGTATGACTCTGCTCCTGATTCTATCCTTAAGCAGATATCTGGAAGGGATAGAATGGATAACACAGATGAGTTTGGGTTTTGGATATCTACCTATAACGATGGGAATAATGCTTTTGGGTTTAGTACAAATCCAAAAGGTGTTCAGGTAGATAGAATTATTTCTCCAGGATTTAGCGACAGATCTTGGAATGCTGCTTGGAGAGTAGCAACTTTAATAGATGCAGAGGGATGGACTGCAGAATTTAAAATACCATTAGGTCAAATTCGGTTTGCACAATTAGAAAAGGATAAAGAGCAGATTTGGGGCATAAACTTTTCAAGAGTTATAAGAAGGCACAGGGAAACTAGCTATTGGCACCCTGTTGACCCGGCAAGAGATGGTTTCAAAATCAACGACAGTGGAGAGTTAAAAGGATTAAGTGGCATCGAACCTCCGCCAAGGTTTACTTTATACCCATATGTCAGTACTTATGCAAATACTCAAAACGAAGAATTTGAATACGACTTGAACGGAGGAATGGATCTGAAGGCGGGAATTGGAGAGGCCTTTACTCTTGACATGACACTGATTCCTGATTTTGGTCAGGTAATTGCTGATAATTTAATTTTAAACCTCTCTCCTTACGAGGTTCAACTTGTTGACAATAGACCTTTTTTCACTGAAGCAACAGAGATATTTAATAAGACGAACCTGTTTTATTCCAGGAGGGTTGGTGAAGAAGGGACGCTTGTAAATGCCACAAAATTATCTGGCAGAACTTCTGGAGGTCTAGGGGTTGGGGCCTTCCAAGCAATAAGTGTTGAGGATGAAAATGTTACTAGTTATTCTATTGCTGCCCTTGACCAAAACCTACCAAACAATAGCTTCTTACACGGAATCAGCACACTCGTAATGAGAGAGGGCTCTGGAGATGATGCGCTTGTACAGGCTTTAAAATTTGGCGTTAGAGATAAAAGCAATACATATCAGATAAGCGGGACTGGTGGATACAACCAGATCTACACACAAAATGACGAGGTGGAGGATTTTGGATACACATGGGAAATGGGGCTAAGTAAGATTACTGGCAAGTTCACATTCGAACTATTCCACTCAATGGAAAGTGAGCATTACAACCCAAATGACATGGGGTTTTTGCAAGCGCCAAACGAGGTTACTGATGCTATTTCCATTAGCTACAGAAATATAGATCCACTTGAACGATTTTTAAGATTAGGGGGAAGTTGTGAGATTATAAATACACAACTACATACTCCAAGGGAATCTAATTTCACTTTGTTTACAGCTGATGTTTTTGGGCTCAGTTCAAATTTTCAGTTTGCCAAGGTTTCTTTAGAATCTCAATTTTTAAAAGGAAAGGATTTCTTCGAGCCTCGTGTTGATGGCATGTATTGGAATACTCCAAGGTGGATAGAGCCTACGTTTACTATTTCTACAGATTATAGAAAGAGATTTGCTATTGACATAGATTACACAAGGAGATATGTAGAAGACCCAAATAGTGATTGGAAAGTTAAGTTTGGGGAGATCTCCCCAAGATTTAGAGTAAATGATAGACTCAATTTTATTTACTCATTTGAATGGGATAATAAATACGACGAACAGGGATTTACAAAACTGGGTCCAATAGGTCCAAATTATGCTGTAAGATCACCAGCAGGTTTAGCTTGGATCGCTAATCCTACTGTTATTACAGAAGAGATTGAAAGTGTTTTCGCAAGAAGGGATTTTATGACAAACAACCATTTATTGAGAGGGACCTACGCATTATCTAACAAAGCAACAATTGATCTTAGAGTTAGACACAATTGGAGTACAGTGGATATAAAGGAATATTTTGTGCTTCAACAAAACGGTGATTTGCTTGCGTCTGACTTTTGGACCATTGATGAGGATGGAACTTCTGTTGATGACAGAAATTACAATGCATGGAGTGTGGACTTGGGGTTGAGATGGTTCTTCTCTCCAGGAAGCGAGCTTAGTTGTGTTTGGAAAAATCTATTGTATTCAGATGGCCAATCCTTACCTGCTCACTACTTCGATAATTGGGAAACAATGCTTGAAGAAAAGTTCTCTAACTCATTTTCTTTCAAAGCGTTATTCTTTGTTGATTATAGCACACTTAAGCGCATGTAACTACTTCATTTGTACGAAACCTGCCCACTTAGTTTCTAACCCAACAGCGTCTATTGCCGTAGCTTCAACATGGAATCTTGACCCAATTTCGTGGACTCCATCAGCAGCTCTATAAATAGCTTCCTTGCGTTTGGGATTCCAATTTAGAAGTATCCACTCACCGTTAATTGTAGCTTCAATTTTTTCTACTCCACTCATTGCATCTTCGACGTGGAAGACTAAGTCTCCGTTTTTCACTATAGGAGTACCAGAATATTTGGGAAGTAGCCTTGGTGGAATTGTATCTCTTTCCAATCTGTACCTACCCATATTCCTGGTTTTAAAGTCAAGTCTGCCAACCTGAGATTTGCAAACTATAGCACCACTTGCATTTCCCTTTTCGTCAACAGATCTAGCAACCCAAAGATCCTGAGGCATATCAGCTGCTAACCTTACGCTAACTTCGAAGGATTTAGCCAAGGGAATTATCGAAGGACCTATTTCGAACTCTACAGAATCCATTACTTCTAAATAAACTTCTTCCCTGCTGTAAAAACTTTTCTTAGGCCAAACTACACTTACGCCATCCCTCCTTACCTCCGTAACAGACGAAGGAATCGCAGGTTGAACCTGTCTCTTACTTTCATGAATAATTGCCTCGCCTCCTTTTAGGTAATAAATTTTTGAATTTTCGTTTCCGTGCACGTCACGACAAAGAACATCAACCCTTAAAGTGCTGTCTCTATATATTTTCAACTTGGTTTTACTGACAAAATCGTAGATGGGAAGTCTATCACCTGTTAATACGTTAAACCTATGGACTGACATTCTGCCCTTCTTCCAAGTAGGAAAGTAAACATGAGCGTTCATGTCATTATTTACTGAAAAATCGAGGGTATCAATGGTGCACTGAAAATATTTGGTCCCATCGATTTCTACTTCAATGCTATATACCCCGCAGACATTTGATGAGCCGTCTAATCTATCAATAGACCAAACCCCTAAGTGCAATTCTCCACTTCTTACTTCTGTTGTATCACCTGCTTTAACATCAATTGCCATTTGGTGAATTTCCATGCCTTGGCTATCTACTGGAATGACTTTGAGTGTTCCAACTTCTGGAGGTCTGTTATCTTTTATTGGCAAATCCCAATGAAGTGGATTGACTGGGTGTTGGCTTGCGTCCCTTACTTCGAAGTGAAGGTGTGGGCCTCCTGACGATCCAGAATTGCCAGACCAACCAATTGTGTCACCAGCAGAAAAGTTAAAATCTACATCTGGAGTTAAATCAATTGAGAATACTCTTCTCTTATATTGACGACCTTTTACCCATTCTTGAATTTCTGGATCAAATCTTTGTAAGTGGGCATAAACTGTTGATGATCCATCGCCGTGTTTTATGTATAGGGTGTTGCCATAACCCCAAGGGCTAATCTTGATTCTTTCGACCTTTCCATCTGCCGCCGCTAAGACTGGAAAGCCCTCTTTACCTTGAGTTTTTATATCTATGCCTGTGTGGAAATGTGAGCCCCTGAACTCGCCAAAATTACCACTCAAAATGAGTGGGATATCTAGTGGGGAAAGGAGTTTTAAAGTTGTTTGGGCTTGGGAAAAGAGAGGAGATAGAATTAAAAAAATACCTTTAAATAGTGTTCTGAAATTGCTTGAATAAATTGCTCCCCTTTTTGTCATATCACAAATCTAAGTACTTATATTTGTTTCAAAGCTAACCTTATGGAAACACTCAACTCGACTACCGAAAAACTTGTTAATGCGACGGAACTCTTGCTTCGAAAATACGAGAAAGAGCGTGCTGCAAGGAAGGTAGAAAAGAGAGAGGCGCAAGGGAGAATTGCAGAACTAGAATCGCAAGTTGAGAAGTTGAAAGCTGAGTTAAGTGAGGAAAAACAGGTTGCTGAAATTCAACATATATCTAACCCCCAAAATCAAAGCCAAAACACAGCTGCACTTTCAGCCGAAAGTATTGACGCTTTGGTGGAGGAAATCGACGCCTGTCTGTACCTACTAAAGATTTAATGTCTCAAGAGACCATCAACATAGAAATTGCCGGACGCTCCTACCCACTTACTGTTTCGATAGAAGAAGTGGACGGGATAATTAATGCGGCAGAGGAGATTGATAAGATGATCGCAAAGCTTAAATCCCAATTTGCAGTACAGGACAGAAACGACTTACTAGCTATGACAGCACTACAGCTGTCACTCCGAATTAAAGAAATTGAAGCTAATGGTGGTGGCGAAAGTGCCCCAGCCCCAAGCTCTGAAAATAAAGAGGAAAACCTCAAATTAGCTGCAAGTGTCGAAGACCTGCTCCAACGATTAACTACGGCCATGGAAGAGTAAGCCAGTGGGCTACACTACATGGAAACATTAATAATTTATTCAGTTATTTCTCTAGTCGCAGGACTAGCATTGGGCGCACTTGGACTCAAGTTTGGTCTAAAGTCTCAAGCTGATGCAATCATCAAAGAAGCAAAAGTGAAAGGTGATGCAATCAAAGAGAAGAAGATTAGCCAAGCAAAACAAAAGTTTTTTGAGCTTAAGGAAAAACAAAAGAGCGAGCGAAAGGAGCTCGACAGAAAGCTTAATGATAGAGAAGAGAGGATTCGAAATACTGAGAAAAATCTCAACAAACAGATAGAGAAGACAAAGGATCTAGAGAAGAAACTCAATAAAGAAAAACAGAATTTAGAGCAGCGTCTTGAAGCAATTGACAACAAAGTTAAAGACACAGAGAAGGATAGGCGTAAAGCAATAGAACTTCTAGAAAAGATAAGCGGAATGTCTGCTGAGGAGGCCAAACAAAACATGGTTGAGCAAACTCTTCAGGATGCAAAAATCGCTGCGGCTGCTCAAGCAAGCGAGATTATTGAAGAGGCCAAACTCAAGGCAAGTACTGATGCAAAGAAGATAGTAATTCAAACTATTCAACGAGTTGCTACTGAGCATTCAGTTGAGAATTCTGTGTCGGTATTCAACATTAAAAACGACGACCTAAAGGGCCGAATAATTGGTCGTGAAGGTCGTAATATCAGAGCTCTTGAAGCTGCAACTGGTGTTGAATTTATAGTGGACGATACTCCGGAAGCTATCATGCTTAGCTGCTTTGACCCTGTGCGTCGTGAGGTTGCTAGACTTGCACTTCACCAACTCGTTACTGATGGCAGAATTCACCCTGCTCGAATCGAAGAAGTAGTTGGTAAGGTGATTAAGAAATTGGAGGAAGAAATTATGGAGCTCGGGAAGAGAACTGTAATTGATTTGGGCATTCATAATATGAAAAACGAGCTTATCCGAATGGTAGGACGAATGAAGTACAGATCGTCTTATGGCCAAAACCTACTACAACACTCTCGTGAGGTAGCCAATCTTTGTGCTACTATGGCAGCTGAGGTTGGGGTTGACGCAAAAGCAGCAAAAAGGGCTGGTCTTTTACACGATATTGGTAAGGTAAGTGATGAGGAAAGTGAATTACCTCACGCACTTTTGGGCATGAAGATCGCTGAGCGATTTGGTGAGCGACCCGATATTTTAAATGCAATTGGAGCTCACCACGATGAGATTGAAATGACCAACCTCATCTCCCCTATTGTTCAAGTTTGCGACGCCATATCTGGAGCGCGTCCTGGAGCTAGAAGAGAAATGGTTGAAGCTTATATCCAGAGATTGAAAGATCTAGAAAACCTAGCACTTGAATTCAATGGAGTTACAAAGGCTTACGCAATCCAAGCTGGTCGTGAACTAAGAGTGCTTGTAGAAAGCGAAAAGGTTAGTGATGTTGAAGCTGACCAAATCTCTCTTGATATCAGCACAAAAATCATGAACGAGATGACATACCCTGGTCAGGTTCGCGTTACAGTAATCAGAGAAAAGAGAGCAGTTAACATCGCTAGATAAAATGACAATGACAACAAAAGAGCCAAGGTTTACCTCATCACTGAAGTGGCAGAGTGTAAATGTTACGGTTCAAGTTGTCTTACAGCTTGGGTTTATAGCAGCCCTTGCGAGACTGATTTCGCCTGATGCTTTTGGGGTTATGGCTATCGCTCTTGTGGTAGTTGGGTTCATAGAAATCTTTGCCCAAGTAGGTATAGGGCCAGCTTTAATCCAACACTCACATGTAAGCGAAAAGCACAGGCAAACCGCTTTCATCTTTAGTCTTCTACTCGGTTTAATTTTCTTCGCTGGCACTTACATAGGCGCGCCTGCAGTTGCTGAATTTTACGAAAAACCTCAGTTAACTGAGGTTTTGAGATGGATAGCATTGAGCTTTATAATTTCAGGTGCTTCAGTAGTACCAAGAAGTATGCTTATTAAAGAAATGAGGTTCAAATCTCTATTTACGTGTTCTGCTATTGCCATGATTCTTGGAAACTTAATCATAGGTTTAGGACTAGCAATAAATGGCTATGAGATTTGGGCTTATGTATTTGCACTACTATCTCAAAACACAATTATAGGTATTTGTTATTGGTTATCTTTCCCAGGGCCTATAGGCCTCAAAATGGACAAGGAAGCATTAAAAGAAATGGTTGTTTACGGAGGCAGATCTACCGTCTTTAACATGATAAACTACGCCGCTGGAAAAGTAGACACTATGATTGTAGCTAAGTTTTCTACGGATTGGAAGCTCACAGGTTTCTATGATAGATCGTCTTACTTAATGGGCCTCCCCGTTACAGTTTTAGGAAAGCTTGGCGATAGTGTTCTTTTTAGCGGGATGTCAATGTTGCAATCAGATAAAGATAGGTTGAAATCTACTGTGCTAAAAGCATCTCATGCCATATCAACACTAGTAATTCCACTTACAGCACTTTTGGTTTTAAGGGCAAAAAATTTCACAATTCTAATCCTTGGAGAACAGTACTTGGATGCAGCTCCAATTGTTGAAGTATTATTCTTCTGTGTTGCATTGAGGAGTTTTATTAAGATTGGCGATGCTTCGATGCGAGCAACAGACTCCCTAACTGTCGGGGCTTTAATTAAGCTTGGGTTTTTAGCAGCAGTTTGTTATGGTGTTTGGGAAGTGATGAGCAGTAATTCGTCTGAGTTTTCTGGATTCTATTATGCAGCAGCAGCCGTTGTAGTGGCAACCTCTTTACAGGCTGTGACTGTTGGAGTTTGGATTTGGCTTGGCCTTAAGGTAAATATCTTCAAGCTAATTAAGAGTATTATTCCAGGGTTAATACTTTGCATTCCAGTTTTAGCAGCAGACTATGTTCTATCACATCAACTTTTCACTGGAATTATTAATTGGTCATCTGGGCTTCTTTCTGAAATAGACCAAATAATCCAAATAGGACTTCACATCTTAATTGCTGGATTAGCAACTCTACTTTTAGCTCTAATTATTCCAGAGTTTTTAGATGGAGGTTTCCCTGAAATGAGAAAGCAATTAGCTTCGAAACTTCCTAATTCATTTATATCAAAACGACTTTCAAGGTGAGAATGATTATTACAATTGTAGTAGTTTTCACATTAGCAGTAGTTCTTATTGGATGGAATATGTTGAAGGGAGGAAAAACATATAACGCTCAATCTGGAGCAGTTGATTTTTACAGTTTAAGCTGTAATACCATAGATGGTGAAGAATATAACTTTTCGCAGCTTAAGGGTAAAAAAGTGTTGATAGTAAATACCGCTTCAAAATGTGGATTTACCCAACAATACAAGGGACTTCAACGACTTCAAGAAGAGTACGGTGAGCAATTAACCGTTATCGCTTTTCCATGTAATGATTTTGGGAAACAAGAAAGCGGAACCCATGAAGAGATCAATAGTTTCTGCGAAAAAAACTACGGAGTTAGCTTCTTGATAATGGAAAAAGTGAAAATTAAAGGAAGCAATCAACACCCCGTTTATAGTTGGCTTTTAAATGAAAGTGAAAATGGTATTGCAGATCATGATGTTTGGTGGAATTTCCACAAATTCCTAATCGACTCCAATGGATCATTAGTTGGGTCTTATAAAAGTGGAGTTGAACCAACGGATAATCGTATAATTTCTTTCGCAAGCGAAAAATAAATCAGACCTTTATGCCAAATTTTCAAACCTAATGAGTAAAGTACACAATTTCTCTGCTGGCCCATGCATTCTTCCTGAAGAAGTATTGAAGGAGGCTTCAGAGGCAGTGAAGTCTTGGGATAACCATGGACTATCACTAATCGAAATGTCTCACAGATCAAAGCCATTTGTTACTGTTATGGATGAAGTAAGGAGTCTTACCAAAGAACTTCTTAATCTTCCAGATAGATTTGAAATCCTTTACTTACAGGGTGGTGCTAGTTTAGGTTTTCTTACAACTGCATACAATCTAATTCCAGAGGGAGGATCTGCTGCTTATGCTGACACTGGCACTTGGTCAAATAAAGCTATCAAGGAAGCAAAACACTTGGGTAATATTGAGGTTGTAACAAGCACTAAAGTAAGTAATTACACTGGTATTCCTTCAATAGGCCAAATAGACCCTAAGCACAGTTTCTTACACTTTACTTCCAACAACACAATCTACGGAACTCAGTATAAAGAACTTCCAAATAATGTTGGAGTACCATTAGTTGCTGACATGAGTTCTGACATAATGAGCCGTGAATTCGACGCTTCTCAGTTCAAATTGATCTATGCTGGAGCCCAAAAAAACATGGGTCCTGCAGGTACTGTTATGTATGCAATTGACAAAGACGCAATTGGAAAAACTGGTCGTGACATTCCATCTTACCTTGATTTGGGCATTCACCTAAGTAAGGATAGTATGTTCAACACACCTCCTGTATTTTCAGTATTCACAACAATGCTAACAATGCGTTGGCTAAAAAATTTAGGTGGCGTAGCAGCAATTGAAAAAATAAACGACGAAAAAGCTGCCCTACTTTATTCAGAAATTGATAGAAATTCTCTTTTCGATGGACATGCCGACTTAGATTGTAGGTCAAACATGAATATTACATTCAGACTTAACAACGATAAATTGTCGGAGAGGTTTGATGAGGTTTGGGCTAAAGAAGGAATAAGCGGTATCAAGGGACACAGAAGTGTTGGAGGATATAGAGCATCAATGTACAACGCTATGCCAAAAGACTCAGTACAAGTACTAGTTGATGTAATGAAAGAATTTGAACGCACTAACGGATAATTGATGAACATCTTAGCAAACGACGGAATTAGCCCTTCAGGACTAAAAGCATTAAAAGAAGCAGGGCATACTGTTTACACAGATTTTATTGAAGCAACAAATTTAGAGGCGTTCATAAAAGAAAATTCAATTGACGGAATCTTAGTTAGATCAGCAACCAAGGTTAGAAAGGATCTAATAGATGCTTGCCCTTCTCTAAAGTTCATCGGTAGAGGTGGCGTTGGTATGGATAATATCGATGTAGAATATGGACGAAATAAGGGTTTGGCTGTATTCAATACACCAGCAGCTTCATCACGAAGTGTAGCAGAACTTGTAATGGGACATCTTTTTGCAATTTCAAGATCTCTTCACCACTCAAATAGAGCAATGCCTTTAGAGGGTGCTGAAAATTTTAAAACTCTCAAAAAGCAATATTCTAAAGGAAGAGAATTGAGGGGAAAAACTCTAGGTATAATAGGTTTTGGGAGAATAGGAAGATCTTTAGCCTCTTATGCCCTTGGTTGCGGTATGAAGGTTATTGCCCATGATAGATTTGCTGAGAATGGTGAAGTTGAAGTAAATGTTGGAGATATTAGTATCAGTGTAGATTGCCAAATGCTTTCAATGGAAGAAGTGCTAAAGCAATCAGACGCAATAAGTCTTCACATTCCTGCCCAAGCAAATGGCCAAGCAGTAATTGGATCTGAGCAATTAGCTATGATGAAGCCAGGCACTATCTTATTAAACGCAGCAAGAGGTGGAGTAGTTGATGAAGATGCATTAATTGATGCGCTTAATTCAGGACAAATCTTTGGCGCAGCTTTAGATGTATTTGTAAGTGAACCATCTCCTAGAGCAGACATTCTTGCTCATCCATCAATTTCACTTACGCCACATACTGGCGCGGCTACTGGCGAAGCCCAAGATAGAATTGGCTTGGAACTTGCCGCTCAAATTGCCGAACTTGTTTAACTAATCATCCTATTAATGAGAAAACTCGTCCGACCTTTCAGATTAGTTCAACCGCCAAGACATTTGTCCCACCTAGTAGCTTCTAGGTCTTATTTAAGCTATGAAAAATCTGAATTACAGGACAAACTCGAGAGGAACCCCTACTCTTACCTTCAGGTAATTAATCCCGATGCAAAAAAGGATATAAAGGGTAAAAGAGGAACAAAATCCTTTTTCAGAGCAGTACGTGATGAGTACGATGAATTTCTAGCTAAAGGTTGGCTTGAAGGTACCGGCGGACCAGGTTATGTTATCTACAGACAAACTACCCCATCAAAAACCTATACAGGTGTTATTTGCGTACTAGATTTAGAGAGAGCAAAGAACGGTGATATTAAAATTCACGAACAAACTCTGGAAAAAAGAGAGGAATTATTTGTTAAATACCTTGAAAATGTAAGATTCCACGCTGAACCTATTCTCTGTGCTAGACAAACTGGACATCCAGGAGAATCAAAATTGGACCTATGTATTGAAGAAATTATTGCTAACAGTCAAGCAACTTGTGATTTCTCAACTACAGACAGAATAAGACACTCAATATGGTGGGTTAACAAGGATGTAGATTCTGGACTATCTGAGGCAATGAAGGAAATGGACAAAGTCTATCTTGCAGACGGACATCATAGACTGGCTTCTTCACTTAAGCTCATGCATCGTTATTCTAACGAACCAGGCGTGGATAGGATTTTGGCCTACTTAATTCCATCTGAAGAACTTAATATCCTTGGGTTCCACAGAGAGGTTTTGAATTGGTCAGGTGATATGAAAAAAATCCTTGCACAGATATCTTCTTTGGAATCAGTGTCTAGGATTGATAAACTCGAAGAGTTAAATGACGAACCACATCACGGCGAGATAGACTTGATGTTCAAAGGAGAGGTTCACCGCATCTTTCTAACTATAGATAAGACTAAGGAAAGGATTGATGCTCAATGGCTAGGAGAAGAGGTGATTGAAAAGTTATTGGGGATAAATGACCCACGAAATAACCCCAATCTCAAATACATTCCTGGTACAGAATCGAGAGAAGATTTAGCAAATCGCAAAGGGAATTTGGTATTCTACCTCCACCCCATTCCTGTTGACCAAATCATGAACACTGCCGATTCAGGAGGCCACCTACCACCAAAGAGCACTTGGGTAGAGCCCAAACTAAGGTCAGGGCTTTTCGTTTATGAATTTGGCAACAACGACCATCCAGAATACAAACCTCATGGTCAACGTTGATGATTTAAATAGCATTAGGGAAGCCATCCCTCAGCACGTCACTCTAGTCGCAGTAAGTAAGACTAAGCCAGTTTCTGACATTCAGGAAGCTTACAACCTTGGAGTTAGAGACTTTGGAGAAAACAGAGTCCAAGAGCTTTTACAAAAAGTTGGAGAATTACCTGATGATATTCGTTGGCATGCTATTGGACATCTTCAAACCAACAAGGCCAAACAAGTTGCCAACCTCGCGCACCTTGTTCATGCTGTGGATTCCATAAGACTTTTTGAAGCTTTGTCCAAGCATGCATGTAAACCACTAGATGTACTCCTACAACTCCACATTGCAACAGAATCCTCAAAGCACGGTTTCTCTGAAAGCGAATTATTAGAAACCCTAAACCAAGGTCTACTTTCAAACCCTTCAATAAGGATTAGAGGATTAATGGGGATGGCTACATTCACCTCTGATGAAAACCAAATCGCAAAAGAATTCAGAACTCTAAGAAGAGTATTTGACTCTCTAAAATTGGGCGATGATTTTGACACTGTGAGCATGGGTATGAGTGGAGACTGGAAAATTGCAGTTGAAGAAGGTTCAACTTTGATTCGAGTTGGGAGTGCCATATTTGGCTCTCGATAAGTAACTTGTGAGTATGAAAAATTTGGCCCTTCTACCCGCTTTTGCGTTTTCTTTTTCTCTTCTAGCCCAAACCCCATCAAGCATTGAGGCCGTTGAATACGATCCAGGTGCTAATCGATGGTATGTAAGCAACAACAGCAACACCATGCTATACACTGACGATGCTGGAGGAAGTTGGGATTACTTCGGAAATGCTCATGCAACTCACGGAATGGAAGTTATCGGAGATTATCTCTTCGCTATCAACTCAATCGTAATTATGTGTTATGAATTAGGCTCAGGTATAATCGTAAGCTCTAAAAACGTATCTGGCGCATCTTTCTTAAATGGAATGGGATCACATGGAAATAAATTAGTGATTAGCGATTTTGGTACAGGTAGATTAATAAAGGTTGATGTCAGTGACCCTCTAGATATGCAAACATCGACTCTAGTAGCATCAACAGGCACTACCCCAAACGGTGTTGTAATTGACGCAGACGGATCAAGAGCTGTTGTTGTAAACTGGGGTGGCAATTCGGACATACTAGGTGTTGACCTAGAAACTGGCGAAATAACAACATTAGTAAATGGATCTGGTTTAGGAAATTGCGACGGAATAGATATCGATTCTGAAGGCAATTACTACATAAGCTCTTGGTCTCCACCTTGGATTACTAAGTACACACCAGATTTCACATCAAGTGAGATTGTTGTGAGTAGCGGATTATCATCTCCAGCTGACATAAGTTACGGTGTTGAAATAGACACACTAGCAGTTGCAAATAGTGGAAGTAATCAAGTCACATTCCACAGCTTTGCGGACAATACTGAATCAGTTAGTGAAATTATCGAAGGCCAACCATGGGTTGAACTTCACGACGGTTCACTTTTCTTCAACTTAAAAGAAGGAGGGAATTACGAACTAAGAGTGTATACCATCAACGGCAAATTGGCTGGCTACGAAGAACTCAGCTTATTTTCTGGAAAAACCACCGTTGACCTTGACAGATTTCCAACCGGGTTCTCTGAAAGTGGAATTATTAAGGTTAGCGTAAAAGGCCAACCAAATACTACTGAGACTATTAAGAATCTTAACTAAACTGGATCAACGTCCAATTTTAGTCTAAGACGTTTAAATCTGGGATCTGTAACAAATTCGTCTATATCCTGCGCAAGCACTGGCTTATAATTTGACGGACTTAACTCACGCTCAAATTTGAGCAAAATCTCAAGCCTAAACAAATCGTTCACCCTAGTCAAATATGGTGTATCAGGCCCCACTACCCTCTCGCCAAACCTTTGTCTTAGTCGCTTTGAAAGGACATCAGCGCCTGCCTTCACTCTCTTTTGATCACTGTGTCTAAGAGAAATGCGAATCAATCTCACATATGGAGGATATAAATAACTCTTACGTTCAATGAGTTCATTGCTCACTAGCTTATCGTGATCGCCAGCAATAACTCTTTGAATAACCCAATGTTCTGGCGAAAAGGTTTGGACTACAACTTTTCCTCTTTCTGTAGAGCGGCCAGCTCTTCCTGCGACTTGAGTTAACATCTGGTATGCTCGCTCGAAGGATCTAAAGTCAGGGAAGGTAAACATCTTGTCTGCGCTCATCACTCCAACTAGTGCAACATCCTTAAAATCTAGTCCCTTGCTAACCATTTGGGTTCCGACTAAAATATCATATTCCTTATTGCTAAAATCCTCAAGGAGCTTTGCATGAGCGTACTTGGATCGAGTAGTATCACGGTCCATTCGGCCTACCCTTGCACTTGGGAATAATTCGACCAACTCCTCTTCTATCCTTTCAGTTCCTAGTCCTTTTGCATTTACAGAATGACTGCCGCATGCCCCGCATTTAGAGGGAGTGGGTGTTATGTGGTAGCCGCAGTGATGACAGTGCAGCCCCTTTAAATGCTTGTGTAAGGTTAGTGGGATATCGCATCTCTCACACATTACCGTGTCTCCGCAAGCGTCGCATTGCCAAGAGGGTGCGTAGCCTCGTCTGTTTTGGAAAAGGATGATTTGCCTTTTATCCTCGAGTACTATTTCCATTTGGTCTCTTAGCAGCTTTGAGAATCCGCCCCTCATGCTGCGTTGCTTGTGTTCCTTTTTAAGATCTGCCACCAAAACTTCTGGCATCATCACACCCGAATATCTCTCCATTAAGTCAACCTTAGTCATTTTGCCCTGCTTCGAGGCCCAAACCGCCTCAACACTTGGTGTAGCAGACCCTAAAACGCATGGAACTCGCATCTTTACCGACATCCAAAGCGCAACATCTCGCGCATGATATCTAGGCGATGGATCTTGCTGTTTGTAGCTGGGTTCGTGCTCCTCGTCAACGATTATTAAGCCCAAATTGCGAAAGGGCATAAACAATGCCGACCTAGCTCCTACAACCAAGCTCCCACCCTCATCATCTAAGATCTTTAACCAAGTCTCAGTACGTTCACTTGAATTAAACTTGCTGTGATACACACTAACCTTTGGGCCAAAAAACCTCTGCAGTCTACCTATCAACTGTGTAGTAAGAGCAATTTCAGGAACAAGGAATAATACCTGCTTTTCTGCTTTGAGCGCCTCTGATATTAAGTGAACATAAATTTCCGTTTTACCCGATCCTGTCACACCGTAAAGGAGAGCTGGTTTGAGTTCAAAAAGGCTTGCTTGAATTTGATCTCTAGCTTGGGTTTGGGCTTTAGTAAGAGTTGGAAGAGGCTCAATTTCTCCAGAAAATTCAATTATTCTATCAACTGCCTTGTGCTCAATCTCTACAAGTTTATTTTCTATAAGTTTATTTGTGATGGCAGACGTTACCCCTGCCTGCTTTTGTAAAGCAACCTTGGGAGTAGGGGCAAATGTTGGAGAGAGCTCAAGAAGTTTTAGTAGGAGTTTAGCTTGGGCTGGAGCCTTTTTCTCCAAAAAATCCAATTCTGCCTTTAGCGCCTCCTCATCATCTTGTAACTCAGGGTGCAGGGTGACAAACGCCTTCTTTTTTTGCTTGTATTTTTCCTTTAGCTCCTCCTCACTAATTGCCAAACCTTTGTCTATAAGCGTGCGTATGATGCGCTGAGGGTACTTCAAATTGAGAACCTCTGCAATCTCCTTCACATCCATTCCACCTCTTGACTTTAAAGCATCCAAGAGTTGAAGTGGAGTATCTCTTAATTCTATGCCTAAATCCCCATCGGGGTTGATCAATATCCTAGTCTTGCTGGTTAGCTTCATTCCTGAAGGCATTGCTGTATTTACCACATCACCCAAAGGGCACATGTAGTAGTTGGACATCCATGACCAGCATTGGGTTTGGGCTTGAGTAACTACTGGCCTATCGTCTATAACTGCCTCAATATCTTTGGGATTGTATCCCGCTGGTTCGTTTTTGTGGGTAGCCCAAACTACACCTGTCAAGCGCCTATTACCAAGTGGAACAACAACTCGCATTCCCACCGCGGGAGGATTTTCGTCCTTAACCCAACGGTATGTCAGAACCTTTGGAAGTGCTGTCGGTAAAGCAATGTCTAAATATGTTATTGGACTTTTGATAACATTCACAATTTCGGTACAAAGTACCACCATCTGAACTGCATTTGGTCTTAAATTTTGAGTAAATTTATACTATGGCAAAATACATCTCACATCTAAACCCAGGTGACAGTGCTCCTGACTTCAAATCGATAAATCAAGACGGTGAAACTCTTCAACTTTCAGACTATGCTGGATCGAAGTTTGTGATTTATTTCTACCCTAGGGATATGACTCCTGGTTGCACATCTCAGGCTTGTAATTTGACAGAAAACCATAGCAAGTTGACATCTTTGGGAATCAAGATCTTAGGTGTTAGCCCAGACACTCCTGAGAAGCACCTGAAGTTTATAGCTAAATACGACATTGCTTTTGATCTATTAGCTGACGAGGATAAGAGTGTTCATCATGCGTTTGGGGTTTGGGGAGAAAAGAAGTTCATGGGTAAGGTCTTTGACGGAACTCATAGAACTACTTTTTTAATTGATGAAAATGGCGTGATAGTAGATGTAATTGCTAAACCTAAAGTGAAAGATCATGCGGCTGAAATCCTTGAGGGGTTTGGGCTATAAGAAGTGACAGATATAAAGTAACGACCAACAAAAACAAATGAATAGCCACAACGTAAGTTCATTACGTACCCATGTAAATACCTTCGCTCAAAACAAATAATTATGGCTTCAGAATTAGAACAAAAACAAAAGGCACTTAAGCTCACTTTGGAGCGCCTAGACAAGACTTATGGAAAAGGAATTGTAATGAAACTCGGCGATGAGCCAGTTGAGCAAATTGATGCAATTCCATCTGGATCACTTACTCTAGACTTAGCATGGGGTATTAAAGGATATCCAAAGGTAAGGATTGTTGAGATTTACGGTCCTTAATCTTCTGGTAAAACGACTCTTGCAATACATGCAATTGCAGAGTGCCAAAAGCAAGGAGGTATTTGTGCTTTTGTTGACGCAGAGCACGCTTTTGACAAATACTACGCTGAATCTTTAGGTGTAGACACTGAAAACCTTCTAATCTCTCAACCTGATAACGGTGAGCAAGCTTTAGAAATAGCTGATAACCTAATAAGATCAGGAGCGATTGATCTATTAATTGTCGATTCTGTTGCTGCACTTACTCCAAGAGCTGAAATTGAGGGAGAAATGGGAGATGCAGCTGTGGGTCTTCAAGCGAGATTAATGTCAAAAGCTTTGAGAAAACTTACTGGCACAATTTCTAAGACTGGTTGTTGCTGCATTTTCATCAATCAGCTAAGAGAGAAGATTGGAGTAATGTTTGGTAATCCAGAGACTACGACTGGTGGTAATGCTTTGAAGTTCTATTCTTCTGTTAGACTAGATATTCGCCGCTCAACTCAATTAAAGGACGGCGACAAGGTAATGGGTAATAGAACTAGAGTTAAGGTTGTTAAGAACAAAGTAGCTCCTCCATTCCGTAAAGCAGAATTTGACATATTCTACGGCCAAGGAATTTCTAAGACTGGTGAAATTATTGACCTTGGAGTAGAAGCTGGCCTTATCAAGAAGAGCGGTTCATGGTTCTCTTATGGCGATACAAAACTTGGCCAAGGTAGAGAAGCAGTAAGAAGTCTTCTTAACGATAACCCAGAGTTATTTGAAGAACTTGAAAGTGCAATTGTTGCTTCTCTAGGAGATAAAAAAGAACAAAAAGAACCTATTGAAGTATGATCAATAGAGGCATTCTATATGCACTAGCTTTTTCATTTTTACTGTTCAGTTGCGAATCAGAAGTAACTACTGAAGAACCTCAAGTTGAAATAACTACAGAGGCAGATTCTACTGAATTTTTTGAAAATGCCATTATAGCTAATTCAAAAATACCTGTTCCGTATATCGATAGGGCTGGGTGGCATTTGAGGAATGGCAGAATTAAAGATGGGCTAAATGATTTAGATATGGCCCTAGATGCTGATTCAACTTACGGTCCGGCTTGGTCTGCAAAGTCAGATGTTCTTTATCTAATCAAGGAATACGAAGCGTGTATAGAGCATCTAGACGTTTGTCTTGATTATGCTCCTGACCATATTCCATGTAAGCTTAGGAGAGCTGAAATGTATACACACCTAGATAAATTTGAAAAAGCATTTGAGCTTCTAAATGTTGTTTTAAGAATAGACTAACAAGTTCATGAAGCTTATTGGATGTAAGGGCAGATTTTTAGTGAAATGGGCGATATAGAAAAT
>JAYZNI010000026.1:0-5021 GCA_036152255.1 Bacteroidota bacterium
TACTACATGGGGTTCTTAACCCCATTAGAAGAGTGGTGGCATCTAGTTTTGTTGAGCTTTTCTGTGGCATTGTTTGGCTTTATAGGTGATGCAATTGTGTCAGCTATAAAGAGGGATTTTGGTGTAAAAGATATGGGCGATGCAATTCCAGGTCACGGTGGGTATTTAGATAGAATTGATAGCTTAACAACTTCAGCTTCTCCTTTCTTCCACATAGTTTATCTAATGCTATTAGTGTAGTGAGAAAACTGCTATTAATATTCATTCACTCTATGTTATGGAGAACCTTTTTAAGGCGCATCATAGGCGTGAAATTTGTGAATAGACATATTCTTAAATCATACGATCAGTTTATAATTATTGCTAACCACAATAGTCATTTAGACTCAATGGCAATTATGAGCTCTATACCCATGCAAATAGTTCACAAGGTTCATCCAATTGCAGCTGAAGATTTTTTTGGTGACAAGTCAACTAAGGAGTTTATGATGAAAAACTTCATTAATGCTGTGCTAATTCCAAGGAACAAACCTGAAAAACCAGGCGATCCAGATCCTCTACAAATCATGAGTGATCTCTTGAATAAAGGAGAGTCAATTATTCTTTTTCCTGAAGGGACTAGAGGTGAGCCAGGAGTTATGCAAAAGTTTAAAGCAGGAATTGCTCTAATGGTTCAAAGACATCCTGATATTCCCGTAATTCCAGTTTACCTAGACGGATTACATAAATCAATGCCCAAGGGGATTAACCTAATGCTGCCGAGCAATAGTAAGCTATATATTGGAGATGCAATTAGTTTTAGATCTCTAGAAAAGGATGTGATATTAGAAGATGCATTAGATGCTATTCTGAGTGCACATCAGGAATAATCTAGCTCCTGTTGGCTAAATACCACTTAACTGTTTTCAAAAGACCTTCTTCAAAGGTTACAGTTGGTTTCCAACCTAGCTCGTTACATAATTTACTCGCGTCGATTGCGTAGCGTAAATCGTGGCCTGATCTATCCTTTACAAAGGAAATAAGATTTTCTGACGATCCCTCCTCACGTCCTAACTCAGAATCAACAATCTTGATAAGAAGCTTAATTAGATCGATATTTCTCCACTCGTTTAGACCTCCGATATTATAGGTTCCTCCATTTTCTCCTTTGATCAGGATTAAATCTATTGCTCTTACGTGATCTTCAACGAAAAGCCAATCCCTAACATTAATTCCTTCACCATAAATGGGCAGTGGTTTTTCAGCTACAATATTCCCAATCATTAATGGAATTAATTTCTCTGGATATTGATGTGAACCGTAGTTGTTAGAGCAATTACTTATAACTATTGGCAAACCATATGTG
The DNA here is from genome assembly GCA_036152255.1 of Bacteroidota bacterium. GTDB lineage: Bacteria > Bacteroidota > Bacteroidia > Flavobacteriales_D > Sanyastnellaceae > UBA974. Next base: position 1,346 of record JAYZNI010000026.1, read on the forward strand.
TGGTGGTAAGCTCTAACGATGTGGTCACTTGAAGCTTTAGAAGCGCTATATGGACTACGTGGATCGTAAGCTGTTGATTCAGTAAATAACCCCTCTTCTCCTAGAGATCCATAAACCTCGTCTGTACTTATGTGGTAAAACAGCTTACCTTCCATACCATTGTCTTTCCACGTGTCAAGTGCTGCATTTAAGAGAATAGCAGTTCCCATGAAATTAGTCTCAAGGAAGGTCATTGGATTTTCAATACTCCTATCAACGTGGCTTTCTGCTGCTAGATGAATTACTGCGTCGAAGTTGTGTTCCGTGAACAGTTGGTTTACAAGGTCTTTATCACAGATGTTCCCCTTTACAAATGTGTAGTTGTTGGATGTACTAACATCACTCAGATTGTCTAGATTTCCCGCATATGTTAGGGCATCAATATTTACGACTTCTAGGCTTGGGTATGAGTTTATCAGGTGCCTGATAACATGAGAGCCTATGAATCCAGCACCTCCAGTAACAAGTATTTTATTGAAATGCCTCATTATAAACTCCAGTAATCGAGGTTTTTAATTTTGTTACGGAAGATACCTTTTACATCGATAAGTACACCTTCTCCATCAACAAGAAGTTTTCTAAAGTCATCCTCACACAAGTTGCTGTACTCATCGTGATTTACTGCGACAATTACTGCGTGGTAATTGTTTGGTTTGGGGTTTTCAATTAATGAAATACCATATTCAGATTCAGAGTCAGCACTCTTAGCATAAGGGTCGACAACATCGACATCGACATTGAAGGACTTGAGTTCTCTGACAACGTCAACAACTTTAGTATTTCTAATGTCTTCAATATTTTCCTTGAAAGTTAACCCCATAACTAAAACTCTAGCCCCAAGAGCATTTACTCCTCTTGCAAGAATTTTTTTCACCGTTTGCTTACCTACGTAAAACCCCATGCTGTCGTTTACATAGCGAGCTGAATTAATAACCTTAGCGTGATACCCAAGTTTATTAGATTTCCATGTGAGGTAATACGGATCAATACCTATGCAATGCCCTCCAACGAGTCCTGGTTTAAATGGCAGGAAGTTCCATTTTGTTCCTGCAGCTTCGAGAACTTCAAATGTGTTAATTCCCACCTTATTGAAGATTATACTTAGCTCGTTCACAAGTGCGATATTTAGATCTCGTTGAGTGTTTTCTATAATCTTTGAAGCTTCAGCTACTTTGATGCTACTAACCTTATGAGTACCTGCTTTCACAACCAAATCGTAAATTGAGGCAATCGCGTCTGTAGCCGAGGGGCAACAAGCGCCAACCACTTTTACAATAGTTTCCAGCGTGTTGACCTTATCACCAGGATTTATCCTTTCGGGACTGTAACCAACTGAAAAATCAGAACCCATTTTGAGGCCACTTTCTGCCTCTAGTACTGGGATGCAATCTTCCTCCGTGCAGCCTGGGTAAACTGTGCTTTCGTAGACGACATAATCGCCCTTCTTTATTATGCTACCTAGAATATAAGAAGCGCTGAGAAGGGGGGCCAAATCTGGTTGCTGAGATGGATTAATCGGAGTTGGCACAGCCACAATGTGGAAGTTAGCCGAGGCCAAACCCTTAGCATCAGATGTGAATTCAATATCACAGCCCTCGAATTTACTAGCAGGAATTTCACCTGTCGGGTCGATTCCCTTTTTTAAAAGTTCGATTCTACTTTCATCTATATCGAAACCAATGACTTTAGTTTTTTTTGAAAATGCTAGAGCAATGGGAAGGCCTACGTAGCCTAATCCAGTCACACTTACTACAAGATTGTCTAGAATATTATCTTCCATCACTATATCCTTTCTACTCTATCGCCTTCTAGCTTGTATTCTTCTCCACTTTCAGGACAAGTTGCCTTACCATTATTGAAATCTAGTCTGCAACCATGAACTGACATCCAGCCGTTTTGGGTTGCGGGATTGCCAACCATAATTGCGAAGTTGGGTACATCTCTAAGAACTACAGCACCTGCGCCTATGAATGCATGGTTACCAATTGTAATACCGCAAAGTATTGTAGCATTTGCTCCAACACTAGCACCATCTCCTACATGTGTTGGAGAATATGAATCACGCCTTACTACGCTGCTTCGTGGATTAATAACGTTGGTGAACACACAGCTTGGTCCTAGGAAGACATCGTTACCTAGGGTTACTCCAGAGTATAGGCTTACGTTGTTTTGGACTTTACAATTTGCACCAGTTTTTACTCCATCTGCTATGAAGCAGTTTTGGCCTAGAGAAGTTCCTTCGCCTAGAGTGGCTCCAGGCATTATGTGACAAAAATGCCAAACCTTGACACCAGCACCCAGAGTTGCTCCTTCGTCAACTACGGCAGATGGGTGTGTGTAGGCAGGATTTGACATCGTCTAAGCGTTGATTGGACGGCGACCTACGCTATGATAAGTGAATCCCAGAGCTTCCATTTTGTTAGTCTCGTATAGGTTCCTTCCGTCGAAAATTACAGGAGAAGACATCGCCTGTTTCATTTTGTCAAAGTTGGGATTCCTGAATGCAGCCCACTCAGTGCAAATTAGTAGTGCTTCTGCGCCTTCAATGGCCTCCATAGAACGTTTGGCATATTTAATTTTATCTCCTATCACTCCCTTGATGTTGTCCATCGCTTCAGGATCATAAGCAGTAATGTCTGCGCCGTCCTCAATGAGTTTTGCTAGAATATCAAGAGATGGAGCTTGACGAATGTCGTCAGTTTCTGGCTTAAATGACAGACCCCAAACTGCAATTTTCACGCCTTTTAAACTCCCGTCAAAATGCTCCTTCATAAGAGGGTGCATGATGACCTTTTGTTTGGCATTAACATCCATAACACTCTTAAGGATGTTAAAATCGCAACCTACTTCAGCTCCACTTCTGTGAAGGGCTTGGACGTCTTTAGGAAAGCAACTTCCACCATAACCCATTCCTGGGAAAAGGAATCTAGGGCCAATCCTATTGTCTGTTCCGACTCCTCTTCTAACCATGTCAACGTCAGCTCCAACTTCCTTGCAGTAATTAGCAACTTCGTTCATAAAGGTGATCTTAGTTGCAAGGAATGCGTTTGAAGCATATTTGGTTAGCTCGGCACTCTTTTCGTCCATGAAAATCATCCTATTTCCTTGGCGCATAAAAGGCTTGTAAAGCTCTTCCATCAAATCCCTCGCCCTCTGAGATGTAGTTCCAATAACTACTCTGTCTGGCTTCATGAAATCATCTACTGCGTATCCCTCGCGAAGAAATTCAGGGTTTGAAACCACGTCAAATGGCACATTTGTTTTTGCAGATATAATTTCTAAAATCTTATCTGCAGTTCCAACAGGAACTGTACTCTTGTCAACTACGACAGTATAATCTTCAATTATATCTCCAAGCTCGCCAGCTACATTAAGCACGTATTGAAGATCTGCCGATCCGTCCTCTCCTGGAGGTGTAGGAAGTGCTAGAAAAACTATTGGCGAAGCCTTTACTGCAGATGCCAAATCTGTCGTGAAAGAAATTCTTTCGGCCTCTATATTTCTAATTAAAAGGCTTTCAAGGTGAGGCTCATAGATTGGAACCTTTCCACGTTCCATCATTGCAATCTTATCCTTATCAATATCTACACAGATTACCCTGTTGCCTGATTCGGCAAGACAAGTACCCGTTACGATA
>JAYZNI010000027.1:0-13214 GCA_036152255.1 Bacteroidota bacterium
AATCTAAATACTGTCTTTCTTCAACAATACCTTGGAGACCTATAAATGCTACGTCAGAGTGAAGTCTGTAATCCTCTAAAGAGTGTGTGATTACTATAGCTCCACCATTTGATGCGGGCGCTGTGAATGTTATGCTCGACGGGGTTTTGTCTGTGAGATCAAAGTATAAATCTGAAGTATTTATTCGGCCTACGCCTTCAATGTCAAATTGAACATTTATATTTGAATGCTCAGCATCCCAAAGCTCAATAGCATCGTCACAGCCATATTTTGTATTTCCGTCAGTAAGGGTTGCCGTTGTGGGCATTGCTCCTTTGTTGCTGAAGTTTAAACTCAGAACGTCTGAAGCTATGGTTTGGCTTTGTTCATCACCAATTGTGCGCTCAGCAAACTGACCAAATTCACTTCTCAAATTGAGTATTTCAATTGAAAGCAAGCTATCTGAAAGTTCTTCAGTTGTACTCTCATCGTATTCAACTACCTCATTATCGTTCGATTCAATTTCTTCTGCCTCTTTCGCAGCTTCAATTGCGGCGATTTCTTCATCTGTAGGAGTATAGTACCAACTATACCCGTAAATGAGAACAAACAACAATAAGAGACCTATATATGTGTTTTTATCCATGGGAGTGCGAATTTACTCAGAAGTATCTCCTTTTTACCACTTATATCCTTTTTCTGAATACCAAATCCCTCTAAGCCTCATTGCCTGTTCTAAAATATCTCTTACACAACCTCTTCCGCCAGATATTGGACATGTGTAATGAGCAATTTCTAGTATGTCAACTGCTGCATCATAAGGACATGCAGCAAGCCCAACTTCCTTCATTGCTGGGTAATCAGGCATATCATCACCCATGTACATCACTTTGTCCAGTGAAATATTAAGCTTATTACAAAGTTCTTTTAATGATTCAAGTTTATCATGACACCCAAGGTGAATTTCTTTTACTCCAAGCAATTCCATTCTTGTTTTCACAGCAGGTTCTTTGCCTCCAGTTAAAACTGCAACGTTTAAACCTTGCTTAATCGCCCACTGTACAGCGTACCCGTCCCTAGAATTTGCTTGCCTAACATTTGATCCATCCTCCATGAGAAGGACCATTCCGTCAGTAAAAACTCCATCGTAATCAAATACGAACAGCTCTATTTCTTCAAGCTTTTCCTTATAATTCATGATATTCTTTTATCTGTTTTGAAAGGAATTTGTATATTTTTTTTTTCTCTTCATCGCTGAGTAAGTCTAAATGCTTCATTTGTGATCCAACATCACCTCTAATAGCAACACCAGTTTGTCTTGATGCAGAATCTCCATTCAAAGCGCCGTCAAGTAAACCTTGGGCTAACGACCTCATCAGTTTGGGGTCTAAATCATTATCCTTTAAAATTTCTTGGGATAATGATAGGCAGTGGTTTGCAAAATTATCTGTGAACACAGCTGCTAAGTGAATTATAGACCTGTTATCTGAGCTTGCAACAAATCCGTCACCACCAATGCTTCTAGCTATTGACAGCAATGTTGATTGAAATTCATATTTGTTGCCCTCAACACCAATAGGGACTCCTTTGAAGTTGCTGCCAGAGCTCTTAGAGTTTATACTTTTAATAGGCCAAACCACACCTTTAATCTCACTGCTCAATACATCTAAATTACTAACTCCAGATGCATGAAATTGAGGAATGTTTTTTGGAAGTTGAGCGCTTACTTCTTCAATTGCATCATCACTAACCAAAACAGCTATTAGGTCAGCAATTTTTGTGTTTTCAATGCCCGCAAATTCTGCTCCTAGTTCATTTGCTAATGATCTTCCTGAGTCAGAATTCCTTGCAATGATTTGGCTTATTTTATGCCCTGCAACTTTTAAAGCAAGCCCAAACGACCTGGCTACCTTGCCCGTTCCAGCTATGCTAATATTTAGATGTTTTTTATGCATCTCTATTGAGTTTAATTCTTCTCCTAACTGCCATAAAACAACCAAGAGTCATTAAAATACAGCCAAGCCAAAGAACGTTGATCAATGGGAAAATTATTGCTTGAATAACTATAAAGTCTGTCTTTACACTTTCATGTTCCCAGATTGTAGTAGTCAAAGTTTCTGAGGATGGATCGAACTTATCAATTCTAAATCTCAAACCCCAATTCTCAACTTCGTACAAATCTGGTATGATTAAACTGTCTCTTACGATGTAAAGTGGAGAAGCATTGGTACTCTTGCCAAATCCTTTCAGAGAGAAACATCCCATAAATGCTAAATCCTTATTCAATAATCCTAAATCTCCTCTGTCCTCATTTTTCACTAAGGCCAAACTATCTAGGGAAAGTAGGGTAGAGCTTACGAACATCGAATCTCCAACCTGGAACTCAACTTCCTTTCCTGCTAGCCATCCTTCGTCATCTGTTTCTGGCGGTGTAATCCTTGCCCATTTGATGTGTGTATATAGATCTGAAACTACACTGTGTTTAGTGTCTGGCTCAGGTGAATTGCCCATTCTTTCATTCAACTGAATTCTCGGAGAAAGTGTAAATGCAAATTCACCTGGTGTTCCGTTAATCCAATTCTTAGCATTTCCAGCTTGCACTTCAGTTGGGAATGGAAGGAAAGTCCAAAACTTCTCTACATCATATGCAAAATCAAATGAAGCTGTATGATTTGTATGTGCCTCAAAGACCATGTCGTCAAATAGTACAACATCACCAATATTGTAATTCTGCGGCTTGTTGTTGTAGTAATCCATGTCGAATAAGACGTGAATTCCACTTTCCCTTCTATCTCGGTAACTAACAAAATACTCGCCCATCTGGAGAGTATCTCCTTGCATTAGTAGAAGGTCAGTTCTGTTGTTTAATTCTTCATTTAGAGATGAGATGTCTCCGATTTGGTTTTGGCTTATAAATTTCTGTTGTGCAGTAGAGATCACAGCTCCAAAAATCGTGAGGGCAAATCCAATGTGCGCAACTGGAGAACCCCATTTGTCATATGCGCCCCTCAGTGTAGACCAAATGTAGTCTGCGTTAGCAAAAACTGCGAAAGAAGTGGCAATTAGTAGTGCAACCCTAGGTAGTTCGTGTGATTTAAAATTAAAAGACAACACTAAGATCAGCGATGTAGCAATAGATGCAATAAGTGATTTTCCGAGGTTCTTAAAAACTTTCGATCCATCAGTTTTCTTGTATTTAAGCCATTGAGTAATCCCAATTACAATAAAAATTAGAGTAGCAAGAGGAACTTGAATTAAGTGGTATGCTTTGTCCAAATCCTTGCTTGGGGTCATATTGTGTTCTGACAATGCCCTCAAAGTATTTGAATTCAAAGATTCGCCTAAATTGGCTAGAACTCCACTAAAGGGTTCAAGTAAAGCGTTGAATACTGGAAGACTTGTTTGGAACGTAATGTGGACTGCAGAAATAACAATTAAAAGTGACCCTACAAAAAGCCAAAACTCTCTTGAAAGCAGTGCGTCGTCGTCGTCGTCTGAAGCAAATTCTTTACTGAACGACTTAATAGCTGCTATAGTTTGAAGGACTATAAATCCTAGAGATGCAAGCGCATACTCCTTTACAAACATTAAGCTCATAACTAATAGAGTACTTGCCAAATGGTAAAGCCTTCGCTTTGTAGTTCCAAGCAAAAGGGTGTGAGCTAGAAGGACAAAGGTCAATAGGTAGGCAAGGAGTTGTGGTAGAATGCCACTATCTACAAAACTGTGAACAGAAGTATCGCCTAAAATCCCGCTTTTAGTCAAAAAAGTGGAATACAGAACTAATAAGAACGCAAGGAGTGTCAAGTAGATCGTAGAGAACAGTGCTGTAGGCTTCTTCTTGTTCTTATTAATTATCATTAAGTGAGCTCCAGCAACTAAAATCAACCATGGTACAAGCGAACTGTTTTCTACTGGATCCCAAGCCCAAAATCCACCAAAACTTAGCGCCTCATATGCCCAAGCTCCGCCCATTAATATGCCTGCACCAAGAATTCCAATCCCAAAATAAGCCCATGGCAACGCAGGAGTTATCCATCCCTTGTAGTCTTTCTCCCATAATCCAGCTATAGCGTATGCGAATGGAATTGAGGTAGAAGCAAAACCCAGAAAAAGGGTAGGTGGATGAATAGTCATCCAGTAATTCTGAAGTAATGGGTTTAGCCCTTGTCCATCTGCAAAAAACGGGAGATTCGTCAAGTAGTTCGACATTCCAGTCCAAGGAAGGCCGATGTTTTCAGGTGCTTCTCTCAAAAGAAGGAATGGATCTAGGCCAAGCTGGAAATCTCCAAAGTAAATTCCAAGGAGCATCATGCTGAGGAATGACTCGATAGAAGCGAGTATAACCATGACTTTGGGCTCCCATTTATCAGCAGATTTAATTACAAAAAGTGCAAGTATGTTGTGCCAAAACATCCAAAGCAAAAAACCGCCCTCTTGGCCTCCCCAAAATGCACTTAACACAAAGCGCATGGGCATCTCGTTATTCAGATGTTTCCAGATGTATTGGAATTCATACCTATGCCCAAAAAACAGTATAAATATCAGCGCGATTACACTGAATACTGATGCAACGTGAGTGATGAACGCCTTTCTTCCCAGTTCCTTCCATCCCTTGAAATAGCTAATTCCAGAAACAATGGCAGAAGTGAAAGCTAGTGCCACAAGCGTTCTTCCTGTCCAAGCCGTTAATATCCACTCGCAGTCAAAAGTCATTAGGATTCAGTGATTAAATGGTTTTCACTGTTGTATTTCGAAGGACATTTTAGAAGCATGTCAGTTGCGTAGAATATTCCGTTTAAATACGATCCATCGATCACAATTGATTCACTTTGCAATAGGCCTTGAGGTTGAGCCATCTGAAGGTGAACCTCCATGATTTGGCCCTCAGAATCTTCCATATGAAACTTGGTCAAACTAGCTTGCTCTTCAGGATTGTAGATCACAGGCTCCTCTTTGTGAAGAGTCCCAGTTATTGTAACATCAACACCCGCTTTTTCAGCTGCTTGGGCAAAGGTTACACTTTGGTTTGAGCTAGAATAAGTGAAGACTAATAAACCTACTAAAAGGGCTACAAGAATCAGTAAAACTATGTGAGATCTCTTCATTACAGATTGTCGATTTGGTCTTCTAAATCCTTAATTCCATTTTCCATTTTAAACATCCAAATACCCAAGCCCAAAATGATGATTAGTGCTACCCCAAGTACAACGGGTGCTTTTCCAGATGCGAAGAAAATGTCCTGTATGTTATATAAAAACTTCATTAGTATTCCTTTTTACTTTGAATCTTGTTTTTTAGTAATTCAGCCCTAAGAGTTAGATTATACATCCAAGTACCAATTAAAATCCAACCAGTTACTGCTGGGTAGAAAACCATTCTAAGGGAGCTGTCTAAATCGTATTTGCTAAATGCTGGATTTCCACTTTTACCCGGGTGTAAACTCTCCGTAAATCTTGGAAGGACCATAAGTAGGACCATTAGAATTACAAATGCGAATAAATTGTAAACAGCAGATAGTCTTGCTTTTTGAGAGCTGTCAGATATTGATGACCTGAGGATTAAATATCCTGAGTAAATCATCACACTAACAAGTGCTCCATTTAATTGTGGATCATTTACCCACCATGCTCCCCATGTAAACCTAGCCCAAAGGCTTCCCGTCAATAGTCCTAGAATACCGAAGAAAATCCCAACTTTGATTGAAGATAAAGCTTTTGTGTCGTAAAGCTCGTTATTGCTGTTTCTCAATGTTCTTATTGATTGAGCAAAGCCTATGCCCATTAAAAAAAACATCGTGAACCACATTGGAACGTGGAGAGGAAGATTTCTTATCGATTCAACGATTCTGGGTTGATATGGAAAATGTAGTCCTAAGTCCTTTTCATAAACTTGCTCGTTGCTCAAATCTCCAGTTGTGAAGCTTAGGTCATTGGGTTCTGCTTTGGTTTTTGGCTCGTGGAAAAGGGCGTTGGGTAAGTAAAGAGTTCCGTCTTTTTCAGCATTAATTAAAAGATCCCAAGAGCTTGAAGGAACTGTGTCAGGTAAGTTGGCTTGAAGAGTTAGTTTAGAGTTGGTTTGGGCTATGATATTATCACATTCAATTGTAATTCCACTATCCTCAAGTCTTAGATAAGCTTTGATATTCTCAGGGTTATGTTCGAAGTGAGTTGCAAAAGCACTTACCTCAATCGAAGCAATACTATTTTCATTGACCTGCACTTCAGATGAAAGTAGCCCTGGCCCCATAGGAACCATGAAAATCATAGTGAATACATACATGATTATGGCTATGCCTAAAAACTTCCACCAATTCTTGAGAATATTGCTCATTTAATTGCTTGAATTAATACCTCCAAAGGTAGGGGAATAGAACATACCCATATAACCCAATTCCTATTGATAATCCACCTAAATAGTATATGTTTTGAACTGTGTTTTTAAATTCAACGCCTGCTACTAAGTCAGATCCAAAATTCGTGCTAATCATTATGATGGGGATGATTAATGGAAGCCCCAAAACAGAAGTAAGTCCATAACCTGCTCCGGCTCTAGCAGATAGTGCAGACAATAGAGTAAGTGTTGATGATAGTGCAGTAGATGTCAAAACCATTCCTACTAGAAAACCATAAATACTCAAAGTATCCATGTTTGCAGAACCAAGAAACAACCCCAACGCAAAGAGTAGCAAGGTGCTAAGTAATGACATAACAATGCTCTGGTGCAAAGTCCTTGCTAAAATCATTGTACGAGGAGGCACAGTCCAATACATGTAATATCTAACTGATGTTATATCCTCAGGAAGGACTCTTGAAGCAGAATTAAATGCTGTAAACAATAAAATGACCCATGCAATGGCATTCCATGTGTTTGGGTCTGGTTTTCCTCCCATTACTTGCAGTACAGCATAAGTAGATGCAAGAGCAAACAATATTAGGCTCATCACATTGTGAAAGCTTCTCATATCCATTTTTAAATGGTGCTTAATCAGATAAAATACCATGCTAAATAATACCTAATGGTTTGGCCACTTGCTTGAAAAGTTCAGCCATATTTCTAGCGTCTTCTATAGCTCTATGTTGCACTCCATCAAATTCCAACCCTTCTAATTTAAGAGCATTTTTAAGCCCAATTTGGTTGCTAGACCCTTTGAACTTGCTATAGTGACTCTGCAAGCAAGCCCAATATTTAATCCAAGTTAGATCAAGCTCGTGAAGTCGTGCATCTTTTACAAATTGCCTTCTGTCAAAATCACCCCAGCTGAAAAGTGCAGTCCTTGTATTATCTATGTCCATCCAAGTTTCGAATTCTGCTATTACTTCGTCGAAATGTGGAGCGTCTTCTACGTCATCTTGGGTTATTGATGTCAGCTTAGTGCAAAATTTATCAATCTTAGGATGGAGAAGGGGTTTGATAAACATGCAAAATTCGTCGACAATTTCTAATTCCTCATTAACCTTAACAGCCCCAATCTCAATGATTTCAACCTGTCTGGGCTTAGGAGATCTCCAGCACGTAGCCTCCAAATCGTAAATGATAAATTGTCTTCCTGACATACGCATGCAAAGATACATTCTGAGCTACCGTTCACTAAATTTATCACAAGCATGAAATCGTTAAAAAAACTAGTAGTTCTATCAGGCGCTGGAATGAGTGCAGAAAGCGGAATCGCAACGTTCAGAGGAGCGGATGGTTTGTGGGAAGGGCACAGTGTTGAGAAGGTTGCAACTCCAGAAGCATTTCGCGCAAATCCAGAATTGGTTTTAAACTTCTATAATGCAAGAAGAAGGAATGTTTTTAGTGCAAGCCCTAACGCAGGACATTTAGCTTTGGTCCAGCTTGAGAAAGAATTTGATGTCCAAATTGTAACCCAAAACGTAGATGACCTTCACGAAAGAGCTGGTTCTTCTAACATCCTTCATTTACATGGAGAGTTAATGAAGTCAAGGTCAACAGCAGATAGTTCTTTAATATTTGATATTGATGGTAAAGAGTTAAACCTTGGAGATACATGTCCACTAGGAAGCCAACTAAGGCCTCATATAGTTTGGTTTGGTGAAGCAGTCCCATTGATCGAAACGGCAGCCCAAATAGTTAATGAAGCAGATATTGTAATTATTGTTGGAACTTCAATGCAGGTTTATCCAGCTTCAGGATTGATAAACCATGTTAGAAATGGAGTTCCTATACATTTAATAGATCCAAACCCACCTGAAATATCTATGCCCAACTTAACTATTCATGCTCTTGGAGCAGTCGATGGATTGGAATTAGTAAGTAGCTCTATTTCTCCAAGGTGATCTTCCTTCGCCCTCTATAACACCCTGATTGTTAGTGTTGTTACTTTCTTCTCTTAAAGATAGCTCAGCTACAAGCTCAGCAAAAATTTCGTCAGATACCGGAAGCTCTCTAATCAGTTTTTCTGGACTGAAATAATCGTTGACAAAACCCGTGTCAAAGTTTCCTGATCTAAATGCTTCGTGGTCGCACGCAAATCGTCCAAAATCTAATGTGGTTTTCACTCCAACTACATCGTAATTGTCAATAGCGTGAATCATTCTATCAATAGCAGCTTCTCTGGTTGGTCCATAAGTAATAAGCTTACTCAGCATGGGGTCGTAATGAATGCTAACTTCACCACCTTCTTGAACTCCGTCATCAACTCTGATTCCAGGCCCAACAGGTGGAGAATATCTCTTTAAAAAACCTGTGTCAGGAAGGAATCCAGCTCCTGTATCTTCTGCATAAACTCTTAGTTCTACAGCATGTCCAGAAATTTTCAAATCCTCTTGTTTGAATGAAATAGGATGACCCTCAGCAATTCTAATCTGCTCTCTAACAAGATCAATTCCAGTTATACATTCTGTAACTGGGTGCTCTACTTGTAATCTTGTATTCATTTCTAAGAAATAAAAGTTCTTAGACTCATCAACCAGAAACTCGACAGTTCCAGCCCCGATGTAATCACATGATTTTGCAACTTCGATAGCACACTGTCCCATTTCTTCTCTTAGGTCGTCGTCTAGTAATGCAGAAGGTGCTTCTTCAACTACTTTTTGGTGACGACGTTGGATAGAACATTCTCTTTCGAACAGATGAACTACATTTCCATGAGAATCAGCAAGAACTTGAACTTCAATATGTCTGGGCTTAAGGACAAGTCTTTCCATAAAGACAGCTCGATTGCCAAATGACCTTTCAGCTTCAGAAATTGCTCTAGCTAGTTCGTCTTTTACAGAATTTGCGTCGTGTACTGCACGCATTCCTTTACCTCCACCTCCTGCACTTGCTTTTAAAATTAAAGGCAGGCCAATTCTCTCAGCCTCTATCAAAGCTTCTTCAGGGTCTGAAATAGCTTCCTCTGAACCAGGAACTAATGGAATATTTCTGCCTGACACAGCTTCCTTTGCTGAAAGTTTGTCTCCCATTATTCTAATCGCATGAGCTTTGGGACCAATAAATATTATACCAGCTGATTCAACTGCTTCGGAAAAGTCAGCATTTTCAGATAAAAATCCATAACCTGGGTGGATAGCATCAACACCAGTATTCTTTGCTGCAGCAATTACTTTATCAATCAATAAGTACGATTCTGAAGAAGGAGAAGGCCCAACACATACACTTTCATCAGCTGCAAGAACAAATGGTGCTTTAGCATCAGCTTCAGAATATATAGAAACAGTGCTAATCCCCATTTCTCTACATGTCCTAATAATTCTAAGGGCAATTTCTCCTCTATTTGCAATCAGTACTTTCTTAATTGATTTCATTCCTCGAGCTTGTAAAGTATTGAAAAGAAAGGGGCAAGCGATTCTTATCGCACCGCTCAACCTCATACCCTTGCTGTCTTCCGACCCTGGGGGATTCAGAGGGAGCTGGTCGTAAGAGACTTGCCCCGACTGCAAATATAGGTTGTAACAAACATTTCAGAACTATATTTAGAGCTTTATTCGAGTAACCCAAACCACATGGACTTAAGCATAATTGTACCACTATACAATGAGGAGGAAAGCCTGCCAGAGCTTATGTCTTGGATTGATAGGGTGCTCGAAGGTCGCAATTATGAAGTTGTTTTCGTTGACGATGGTTCTAAGGATAATTCCTGGGCTGTTGTTCAGGATTTATCATCTCAATTTGGGGCCAAAGTGAGGGGCATTAAACTCTCTCGTAACTACGGCAAAAGCGCAGGACTTCAAAAGGGTTTTGAAGCCGCAAAAGGAAAGGTTGTATTTACAATGGATGCCGATTTACAAGACAGTCCAGATGAGATACTCCCCATGGAAAAAAAGCTCCTTATTGAAGGGTTTGATCTTGTTAGTGGCTGGAAGAAGAAAAGGCATGATCCAATCACCAAAACGGTTCCTACGAAGCTTTATAATTGGATGACAAGACGGATGAGTGGAATCACTCTTCACGATTTTAATTGTGGTTTAAAATGCTATCGCCTAGAAGTTGTAAAATCAATAGAGGTTCAGGGCGAAATGCATAGGTACATTCCTCTTCTTGCTAAAGCTGCTGGATATAATAAAATAGGGGAGCATGTTGTGCAGCATCAGGCGAGGAAATACGGTGTGACTAAATTTGGACTTGAACGATTTACTAATGGTATGTTAGATCTACTGACTATAGTTTTTATGCAGCGTTTCGCAAGGAAGCCCATGCATTTGTTTGGCCTATTAGGCATTTTAACTTTCTTAATTAGCGCAGGAATTTTTTGCTACATAGGTGGGTATAAACTCTATGCGATGAATCAGGGTATAGAGGCCAAAAACATCACAGAGATTAGCGCGTTTTACGTTGCCTTAGCTGGAATGATTTTAGGTTCTCAATTATTCCTCACAGGCTTTTTAGCAGAGATGATTTCTAGAACTGATCCTTATAGAAAAGAGTACGGAGTGTCTGAAGAAATTTAAGCTATAGGCCCTGATCCTACAAGAGCATCACCATCGTACCACGTTGCGAATTGTCCTGATGCGATTCCCTTTTGTGGTTCGTCAAAAAGCAAATACAAACCTTCCTTGGTCATTTGTATTTCTCCATTTTGAAGATTTTGTCTGTACCTGAATCTTAGCTGGGATTTTTTTGATTCACCTACTTCTAGTTTGTGTGATGGCTGAATCCAGTGGATGTCGTCATTGTTAATCAACAAAGCATCTCTTAGTAATCCAGGGTGATTTTCTCCACAGCCAACATAAATAGTATTTGATGTTGTGTCAGTTCCTATCACGAATAATGGCTTAGGTTTGCCGCCTACGTTGAGTCCTTTTCTTTGGCCTATAGTGTAAAAATGAGCGCCTTGATGCTCACCTACTATTTGTCCCATCTCTGGGGAAAGGGTGTGAGGTTTAGCCCTTCCTTTCAGAGAAGTTTTGTCACTATTGAAGGTTGCATGGTCAGCAGATATCTCAACAATGTTACCCTTTTTAACCTTAAGCTGTTGTTGCAAAAAGTCAGGCAGTCTCACTTTCCCAATAAAACAAAGTCCTTGGCTGTCCTTTTTGTCTGCAGTTGGAAGCCCAGCATCCTTTGCAATTTTCCTCAAATCAGGCTTTTTTAAGTTGCCTATTGGGAATAGTGAGTGCTGTAATTGTTTTTGGGTCAGTTGGCATAGGAAATAGCTTTGATCTTTGTTCGAATCAGTTCCAGCAAGTAGCCTAAACTCTCCATTTACCTCATCTTTTCTGCAATAGTGGCCAGTTGCAACTGCCTCAGCGCCAAGCTTTATTGCAGCTTTAAGAAATAGATCAAATTTAATTTCTCTATTACACAGTACATCTAGGTTTGGGGTTCTGCCAGCCTTGTACTCAGAGAACATGTATTCTACAATTCTCTCTTTGTACTCTGCGCTTAGATCAATTACTTGAAAGGGAATTCCAAGTTGGTCTGCAACCAACATTGCATCGTTGGAATCATCAATCCAAGGACACTCATCACTAATAGTCACACTTTCGTCATACCAGTTGCGCATGAACATGCCAATTACTTCATGTCCTTGCTCTACGAGTTTTAGAGCAGCAACACTTGAGTCAACTCCACCAGATAAACCTACAACTATGCGCATATGCAAATGTACGTTTGTGTTGGTAGAGGATATACACGAAATTGCATGACCGGTCTTAACTTTTTTTGAGGCAACCAAATAATTTTAACTGCGTCATTCAACCGGCGACCCTATGCAAAACAAAGAATTGCTCGCCCACATCGAAGGATGCCGACGAGGGGAATCAAAATCCCAGCGTTGGATTTTTGAACGGTACTACCGTTTGATGTTTGGTGTGTGCATGAGATATGTTTCGGATAAGGACGCTGTACAAGATGTTGTACAGGAGGGATTTCTCAAGATATTCACCAATATCGAGGGGTATACTTCCAAAGGTTCTTTTGAAGGCTGGATACGTCGAATAATTGTAAATACTTCCATCGACGCCATTAGACGTCGAAAAGCTGCAGGCCTAGTATTAGGCGAGGATAAAAGCTTTGAAGATGTTGTTGATGATGGTGTTGAAGAAGAATTTGATAACGACGAATACACTTTTACGGTTAAGGATGTGCAAGACGCGATGTCTCAATTGACTCCAATGTACCGAGCAGTGTTCAATCTGTATGTTTTCGATAACATGACACACCAAGAAATTGCCTCAAAACTTGGTATTACTGTTGGAACCTCGAAGTCGAATCTTGCAAAAGCAAGAAGAAATCTTCGGAAAATTTTAAATAGAAAAAAACCAGACAATGTCTGATTCTAAGTTTGATGATAAAATAAGAGAGACCCTAGAGGGGCATGAACCTGAGACTAGTCCAAACTGGGAAAAGATGAGGGATAGAATTGCTGCTGCAGCTGCCATTGGTGCAATGGGAGTTGATGCTGCTGGTTCTAAAATTGCAACTCAGTTGTCTATTGGAGCAGCTGTTGTTATTGGAGCAGCTTCAATGTGGATAGCCCAAAACTTCATTGAACTTGAGGGGGATATTTCAGAAGATTTTACAACTGAAGTTGTTATTGAGGACGAAGCTCAAATTCCAACTGAAGAAACTGCTGCATCTATTGACTTGTCAGATAACACATCTTCAGAATCTAATGAAGTACATAACTCAGAATTGTCAAAAGAGGTAGATTCTAAAAACAACTCTTCTGAGTCGTGTACAAAATAAAAAACATCATATTATTTAAATGATAAATATAATAACTAAAAATATGAGAGTATGGAAAATGTGGTAATTGGTGTTAAAGATGA
>JAYZNI010000028.1:0-21834 GCA_036152255.1 Bacteroidota bacterium
TGAGTTTTTGCACTTGTGTTGCTGCTGATTCACTAACTGTAATCATATTACAAAAATACCATAAAAAGGGGATGCAACATAATGTTATTTAGAATTGATATAAATAGGGGGTAGTTATTTTTTCTTTACATCTGTCGCTCAGATATAAACAAATGAAATCGCATCTTTGAAGTATGGAGAAAATGCCTGCGTCTCAAGCCACAACAACTTTAACTACAATTGTAGGAATGACTTTAACTTTAGTGCTTGTGGGGATGTTGGCAGTTGTTGCAATGTTGGGCTCTAGGTGGGAAAAACAATTAAGGCAAGAGGTTAGAATTCAAGTGTATTTTCAAAGAGATCTTGATAATGCCATTTTAAAAACAGCACTCGCTTCTGTTGAATCAGATGTCGCTGTTGAAGAGGCTAAATATCTCGACCCAAAATCAGAAGCAGAGAAACTCGAAGAAACTCTAGGTGAAGAATTTATCGATTTTCTTGGATATGTGCCCTTGCCTCCCGCAATGGATGTGAAGGTTAGAGGGGAATGGGGAACTTCGGACAAACTCCCTGCACTTGCAGATAGAATTAATGACATTCCTGGAGTTAGCGAAGTGGTTTGGCAAAACAACCTTCTTGCAAAAATTGAAAAAACCATACTGAAGCTCTTTTACCCGCTAGTAAGTTTTGCAGGAATTTGCTTTCTTATTGCCCTCGCTCTTATGAATAATACTGTAAGATTAACTGTATATGCAAGGAGGTTTCTAATTAGAAACATGCAGCTTGTTGGCGCTAAGCCAAGCTTCATTCGTAAGCCATTTATCAAACAAGGCGTTCTACTCGGTGTTACTTCTGGCTTCCTTTCGCTTGCATTAATTATGGGAGGGCTTACGCTTCTTAAGTCGTATTCTCCAGAAGCATCTATTTCTCTAACAACTGAGTTTATAGGCGTTATGACAGCAGGCTTAACTTTAACTGGCGGACTGCTGGGAATTGTATCAACAACTCTAGCTGTAAACAGATATCTTAGGCTTGATTTAGGCAAGCTTCATTAATTTAATTTCGCATTATGAGTAACTCAAATTTTGCATTTTCAAAAGAGAATTATCTCTGGCTAGGCGCCGGCATCGCTCTTTTAATCATAGGCTACCTATTAATGAGTGGAGGAGGCTCTGATAACCCAAACGAGTTTCACGCAGACCAAATCTTTAGCGCACGTAGGATCACTCTTGCGCCCATTACCGTACTCGCTGGATACGGAACCATTTTATACGCAATTCTTAAAAAATCGTGATCGAGGAAATCATAAGCTATTTGATTTTAGGTCTTGTTCAAGGCCTTACAGAATTCCTCCCCGTATCTAGCTCTGGCCACCTGACCCTTTGTTCTAAACTAATGGGCATACAGAGTGATGACATCACCTTCAAAATTTTAGTTCATTTTGCGACAGCACTGAGCACCATCATTGTTTTTAGAAAGGATATTATAGAATTAGCAATTGGCTTTTTTAGTTCTTCATCTGATAAATCAAGAAAATACATTGGGTTTTTAGCTCTTAGTTGCATCCCTGCCGCAGCTGTTGGATTTACTTTAAAAGACCAAATCGAGTCATTAGATAGCCCACATTTTGTCGGATACATGCTTTTGGTTACAGCTTTAATCCTAGTTATTTCTCAAAAGCTAAATTCAGATTTAGAAAAGGGTGTTAATTCAAAAAGTGCAATGTTGATTGGCGTATCCCAAGCGTTTGCAATACTCCCTGGAATAAGCAGATCTGGATCTACAATAAGCACTGCTTTACTTTTAGGAATTTCACGAAGCGAAGCCGCTCGATTTAGCTTCCTAATGGCGCTTCCGGTAATACTCGGAGCAACTCTTTTAGAGTGTAAAGACATGGTTGAACAAGGAGTAACAGCTTCAGGTCCATTGCTTGGATATCTAGTAGGGGTAATCGCAGCATTTATATCTGGATTACTCGCATGCAAGCTGATGATCAAACTTGTAAAGGGTACTAACCTTCTATGGTTTGCCGTTTACTGTGCAGTTGTTGGTGTAATCGCAATCATAATTTAAATAACATGAAGAAATCAATTTCTCATTTAATTGGTGCTCTCACTTTTCTGTTGGTAGGATGTGTTCAGGTAACTTTTACTGAGCCAATGCCTTTCAATAGGCCAAACAAAACCACATTCCCAAAGAGCCTTCAAGGGGAATGGTTTTATAAGGGCGATAACGATGAGCTTGCAGAAAAAATCACCATTTCATCTCAATTCGTAGACATGGGAGATGAGAACATCGTCATCAATGATCAAAACCTATTGAGAAAATTTAATGGTTTCTACATTTTAAATTCATTAGTAGAAGACAAAGGTAGATATAGTCTAATACTCGCTAAAAAAAATGGTGCTGTACTTGGGGTATATAAGTTTGACGGGTCAGATGAGGCAAAAATCAAAATATGGGAAGAGATACTGGGGACTGACTCTGTTGACGTGATTAATAAAGGCGGTGGGTCATTAGAAACTGAAGAAATAATTCTAAAACCAGAAAACAATTCAACCTTCAGAAAGCTGTTAAATGAAGGTGGTGTTACTCACCTTGGAGATTATGTAAGATGACCCTTAAAAAAACAGTTGCTTACATCTTTATTGTCCTATTCGTCGCAATAATAGGAGTAGCATCTGTCGTGTTTGTAAAAGGGAACACTTGGAAAGAATTTGCCCTCAATTCTATTGGCGATAATATCCAATCAGAAATGGTCGTGGGAGATGTCGCCGTTAGTTTCTTTTCAACTTTTCCTCAAGTTAGCGTAGACATAAAGGACGTTAGAATTGCCGGGGCTCCTTCTAGAAATGGAGCTGAAGCAGATACATTATTAAACGTGTCAAAACTTGGAATAGCATTCTCGCTTTGGGAAGTACTCTTTGGTGATCCCGTGATTAGGTCAATATATATAGAAGATGGCGAATTACTAATTGAGGAATTTGCAAGAGGCCGGTGGAATTATGAAATCTCAAATGGAGGGTCTGATAGTACTAATCTTCAAATATCATCGATACATTTAAGTAGCATAGACTTCCTTTATAAGGAAAAAGGAAAAGAGAAATCTTCTTGTATAATTAATAGCGCATCTCATTCTGATGGATTAATCTCCATTTCGTTTCAGGACTTTAAATACGATGGCGTTAGCGACGTCTTTGTGCCCCTTTTTGGCGAGTTAGATGCAAACTATTCAATTAGTAAAGACGGGTTGTATCGTGCAACAATAAAAAATGGCGTTCTAAACAATCTTAGCACTACTTGTGATCTTAGCTGGTCTCCTAAAAACGACATCGAAGCAAAAGGACATTTTTCTAATGTGACTAAAGATGACTTGGAAGCTGTATTTGTCGAAAAGGAAGCGTTTGATGGCTGGAGTTACTCTGAAACAACAAACCTGTTTTTTAACTCCAGTCGTGAAATAGGAAGAGTAGACTTTCAGCTGCCTGAAGCTGACTTTGCAGTATCACCCTCGTTGACTGGTTTGGCTTTGAATAATAAAGGCCAAATCTCAGGCAAAGGCTGGATTGATCTCAATTACAAAAAAGACATTGTAGCTTTTACTCTTGAAGATTTTTCAATAAACTCAAATGGGCTTAAAGCCGTGGTTTCGGGTTATACAAAAGCGTGGAACAAAAAGCCAGTAGAATTTGATGTCGACGCGAGTTTAGATTTAAGCTCATCTTATCTATCGTGGATTCCAAATTCTACTAGCCAAGTCCAAAGCTATATGCCCAACGAAGGCAACATAAAATTTTCTACTCAAGTAAGCTGGATGCCCTCTGGCGAGCTTAAAACTTCTCAAATTCAAATCGAATCTTCATCTATAAAGGGCTCGCTAAATTCAAACCCATACACTCTTTCAAATGTGATTTGCAGCCTTTCAAATGGAGTGTTTGAGATCTCTGATTTGGACTATAATTGGGCTGGAAATATTGGTGAAGTTAGCAGTAGGATAGTTTCGTTTGACGACGCTTCAAAGGGAGGCCAAATCCAAGGGTCAGTACAAGTCTCTGCAGAAAGCATTATCGTTGACCCCATTTTTAATTGGTGGGAAAATCGCACTTCAGACTCTAGTGAAAATGGCTCACTAAAACTCTTGCCCCTAGGTTCTGCACTAACTTATTCTGTAAATGCTGATGTGTTAATTTGGGATGGGCTCGAGTGCCAAAACGCATCTAGCAAGGGAGAGATTACTTCGAAGAAATTGAGGATCTCGTTTGTTAAAGCTGATTTACTTGGTGGCGAGGCAACAGTTCAAGGTCAGCTAAAAACAACGCTAAATAAAATATCTCTAGGGCTAACAGGTGCTGCAGAAGGGTTCTCATATTCTGAGCTTTTCCGAACGTATGACAACTTTGGCCAAACCGTGCTAAGAGCTGAGCACATTCAAGGAAGGGGCGAAGTAGCAGGTAGCGCAAACATGGTTTGGGATAAAGACGGAAAGTGGCTATCAAATTCATTTGATTCGGAGCTCCAAGCTAGTATTTCCAACGGGCGCTTAAAGGGGCTCGAAGTTTTTGATGACGTCGCTGACTATCTAAAAGAAAACCGTTTAATTGCGCCGCTTGTTGATCCTGAAGATCTGAGAAGGAGGTTAGCTGATGTTGAATTTGATTTTGTCGAAACTCCTGTCTCAGTTTCTATGTCTACAGTTAGTATACCTAATACAAACATTCAATCTTCTGCTATGAATGTAAGTCTTGAGGGAAGCCAAACTTTTGAGGGCGGTATTGACTATACTTTGGGCTTTGCCCTAAGAGATCTAAGAGACAACAAGCAAGGAGAGTTTGGTGACATTGAAGATGACGGCCTTGGAAATATGTTCTTTTTAGGGATGGACGGTACTTTAGATGAGCCCGTCTACAGTTACGATAGGAAGGCTCGTAAAGCTCACAGACGAAAGTCTATTAGCAATGAAGCACAACGCATCAAAGACGCGTTATCAAAAGACAAAACAGAAGAGGAAGATGTGGAGGAAAAAGAGCAAAAGCCAAAACCCTCTTGGCGGCAAAACACTGACAAACTAGACGATCCAGACGATGACGACTTTTAGTTTAACACTATCTTTACAGAGTAAATGGACAGCGAAAACCACATACCGCTTTCTGACTTAATAAAAAGTCTAAGTGAAGGGGTTAATGCGCTTAATTCTGGGGACGCTTCAAAGGAAGAGGTTCATCAAATGCTAGCTCTATCAAGAGAGTTGCACGAAAGATTAACTGTGTTAAGGTTTAAAGCATTTGAGGCTACTGCTAATTCTGAAGATTCACAGTTAAAGGATGATGTGATTTCCGAAGCCCAAATAGATTTAATTGATTCAATTGAAGAGGTCAGCCTCGCAGAAAAACATCAGCGTAAACCACTTTCTTCAGTTGGAGAAGGCCTAACCATTTTAGAGCGTGCAAACTACACCTCAGCACTTTACTCAAACGACGACAAAAAGTTTAACGACATGTTAGACGCTGTTGACGATTGTGGCACAGTTGAAGAAGCGATGGAATTATTCAGGGAAACTCTAAACCCATCAGGTAGGAAGGAAGATATAGAATCTGCTAAAACTTCTTTTGAAGAACGAATCCCCAGAATTTTTTTAAAATGGAGTCCGGCAAATTAGACATCATACCAACTCCGATTGGGAATCTGGGAGATATTTCTAAGAGATCAATTGAGGTCCTCGAATCTTGTGATTTAATCCTGGCTGAGGACACTCGGACAACTGGAAACTTGTTAAGGCATTTGGGTATTGTCAAGCAGCTTAAATCGTTCCACTTACATAATGAGCACAAGGTGGTTGCACCTATTGTTGAAGCTCTTACAACAGGCATGCATTATGCGCTTTGTTCTGACGCAGGTACTCCCGGAATATCTGACCCCGGATTTTTACTCGTTCGCGCTTGTGTAGAGGCAGGAGTAGAAGTTAGCTGCCTTCCAGGGCCAACTGCATTTGTGCCTGCACTTGTAATTAGTGGCATCCCTTGTGAAAGGTTCTCTTTTGAAGGGTTTCTTCCACATAAAAAGGGAAGGCAGAAAAAACTTCAAGCACTTTTAGAAGAGGATAAAACTATCGTCCTCTACGAAAGCCCACATAGAATTATAAAGTTACTTAGGGAGCTCATTAGTTATGATTGTGGTGATCGCAATATTGCCGTTTGTAGGGAACTAACTAAACTTCATGAGGAAATAATAAGAGGTACAGTTAATGAAGCTCTTGTGCACTTTTCTAGCAAATCACCAAAGGGTGAATTCGTGGTGGTACTAGAAGGCGCTTCTTAGAAAATATTTGCATGTACTTCACCCACTCTTTTTACAGGAACGACAACTAGTCCTTTGGGCGCTATGGGCGTTTTTGCGTGGCCACTAACAAGAATTTTTTTCATACCTAATCTTGCTGCCTCAGCCATTCTCGCTTCTAACCGAGGCACTGGTCTAATCTCTCCGCTTAATCCTACTTCTCCAGCAAAACAAATATCTCTGTCTAATGGCAGGTCTAAACTAGATGAAAGAATCGCAGCAACAACAGCTAAATCATTTGCAGGATCTACAATTTTCAATCCACCTGCCATATTTAAAAAGACGTCGAAGGAAGCTAGCTTAAATCCACACCTCTTTTCTAATACCGCAAGAAGCATGTTGAGACGTCTTAGATCAAAAGCAGTGCCTGACCTCTGAGGTGTTCCGTATACAGCAGTACTTACCAGTGCTTGTACCTCTACCAGTATTGGTCTTAAGCCTTCTAAAGAAACAGATATTGCAGAACCGCTTGTTGGGTCTCCGACTTCTGTCAGTAAGATGTCACTGGGGTTTTCGACCCTTTTAAGCCCCTCTCCAAGCATTTCGTAAATGCCTAATTCAGACGTGGTGCCAAACCTATTTTTTGATGCTCTTAGCATCCGATATGCATGGTTTCTATCGCCTTCGAATTGTAGCACAACATCTACCATATGTTCGAGAACTTTTGGCCCTGCAATTGAACCCTCCTTTGTAATGTGACCAATTAAAAAAACTGGCAGGTTCCTTGTTTTTGCATATGAAGTAATCGATGCTACGGATTCCCGTATTTGAGAAACAGATCCTGGCACCCCATCAATTTCTGGTTGGTCCAAAGTTTGGACTGAGTCAACAACTAGTAGTGAATAATCATCCTTTCTTAATGCGTTTAAAATTATCGGGACCTTAGTCTCTGAAAATATCATTAAAGACTCAGGTACCTCACCTATTCTAACTGCTCTCATTCTTACCTGCTCAGGGCTTTCTTCTCCACTAACGTAGAGAATTTTTTGGCCTGCTTCACTTGCTTTAATTGCTACTTGAAGCATTAAAGTTGACTTGCCTATCCCTGGCTCTCCTCCTAAAAGCATTAATGAACCTTCAACAACACCTCCTCCAAGAACTCTGTCTAATTCTACTTCTTCAGTAGTAAGCCTTGATGAAGTGTTTAAAGCTACATCTTTTAAAGGCTTAGGTAATGCTGAGTTCCTTGAGCCACTTTCTCTGTGTTGTCTCTTGCTTGACTTTGAAATAACTTCTTCAACTAAGGAATTCCAACTATTACAACCAGGACATTTTCCTACCCATTGGGCTACAGTAGTGCCACAATGCGAACAGACGTATTGCGAGCGTTGCTTAACCAATTTTAGTCGTTGTCTCTATAGATTGTTATCGGTTTTTGCCTTTCAAACTCTGTCTCGCCGAGTGTGTAGCTAAGAGTGTAGTAGTAGGTTCCTTCAGCTAAATTTATGCCTCTACTACTTTCCCCTGCCCAAGGGCTGCTATTCTCAAAGTCTAAATCTTCAAATACCAAATTACCCCATCTATCAAACACCCTTAAAATAGCTATACCTCCCGCATCTGTAATGTTTTCTAATCCATTAAACACAAGAGCTCCATTTATTGAATTACCATCTCTTGGTGTGATAATATTGGGCATTTCAATACCACAAACATCTCCTTCGCCTGGGTCAGTAAACAACTCGAATTCTTGACTAGCTGTTCCACAAGGAGTATCAGCTACACCGGTTAAAACGTAGTTCAAATCACATTCTGAATCCTCGCTGATGATTGTATTCATAATTTCTACGAAACCATCATAATCTGTGTTTAGATCTAGATAGTAGCCGTCATTGTCTTCACATTCAATAGTCCATGTGAAATCCGCATATGGAGGCCCTGGTTGGATTTCGTTAAGGTCGAACACGTATGAGACATGATCGCACACATAAACGTTCTGATTGCTTATTTGGCTACCATTGTCATCAACATATGGATATTCAAGCGCAATATCTCCAATTACGGCAACAGTCGGTTCAACTGATGGTGCAGCTCCTATGTATAGGTAAACGCAGTGTTCAGTTACTCCACATCCATATGGATCTTCTACTTCAACACAAATATCTCCTCCATTATATTCCCAAACTGGGTTTCCATCTTCGTCGAACACTGGATTTCCATCATTGTCTGTTTGTTGAAGGTCTTCTGGTATTATCCATTCTAATCCTTCTGTCCCATCTGGCCAAGTAGCAATATAATCGTCGTTTGGCAGAGTAATCGTTATAGTTGTTGTGCCATCTTCATCAATCCCTTCTCCATCACAATCTACGATTGCGCCACCGGCTTCATCGTCAAATATGTCTTCGATTTGGCTAACAATATCAACGAATCCACAATTAATCTCACCATCTGGGTAACATGCATTAGTTACGATAACACAATATGATCCAGTTTCAGAAACTGTGTACTCTTGACCATTTTCTCCTGGAATAATCTCACCGTTATATGTCCACTCGTAAGTTGAAACTTCGTCGTTTTGGTCACCAGAGATAGGGTCAATTTCAATTTCATCTCCTTCCTCACAAAGGAACATACTGTCTATTAATGGAGGGAAAAATGCTTCAATATCAACTGAAGCCTCGTCATTACCACATCCGTTTTCAATCTCTACAGTAATTGTAGTGTTCGTATACTGAGTGTAACTGAAATCGTTTTCAAGAACATTGTCTGTACCTGGGTATGGCCAATTAATGTCTGCCGTACCCCCTACGTCAGTAGTATCAGCGACTAAGCTCACTGATTCACCATCACAAAGAATTACAGAACTTTCGTTTAATTCAATAGTTGGGGCTAGAGTAACCTCAATATCGTAACAATAAGGAATGTTACAGTTCTCCTCGTAGAAGCAAACTTCATACATGCCGTATTCAGTTGGGGCCCAAAGAGTGTTGTACTGGTCAGTATTTTCGAACCAAGACGTTCCAGGCCCACTTTCTTCTTCCCAGTAACCATTTGCCTCCTCAACTGAGCACATCGCTTCAGAAGAATAAATTATTCCAGAATTTAGGTCTGTAATATTTGTGTTGTTTTGGCTATTGGAGCAATTGAACACTTGCATTTGGTTAAACGCGTCGTTATCAGGGTTAGCCGATATGTATTCTACTTCAATTAAATCTCCAAAAGCAATTGGCACAGAGAACGTATCAAAAGTGCTGTTTACAAGTGTAATTGTAGAAACTACTTCTCCGTTTACAATAATGTTAGCAAAGCTACCTTCCCAGCCAGCATTATTTGACGTTATCAAGTAAATATTGAAGTCACCTTCATTTGTACTTGCATATCCTCCTTCAAACACAACCGTATCTAATCCATCACACATTGGTGGAATCGTAATGTCAGGGATATCTGCATCAACACTGAAAATCTGGAATACGCGTTGGCCAAAACATCCGCTCTCATCCTCTACAAGCAATCGATACATTCCTGCAGAAACCCAAGCTCCACTCTCGTCAGCGGTAACGTTATATACTTCACCTCCTAATCCATTCCAATCAGCTTCCCATGTATATCCCACAAACACTTCGTCCACATCAGGTATAACCTGAACAAATGCTGAATCGCCAGAGCAAATGTTAGGTGGGTTTGGCGTATATTCTACGTCTGGCAGATAGTATGGGCTTTGATCGATGAAGAACGAGGTTTGGACTTGACATCCATCGTCTAGAATTCCAGTAACTACAAATGTTCCTCCAAATGGAATATTAGCAATATTTCCGTCCGTGAATTGGCTATTAATGTTCCACGTAAATTCATCGAAATCACCAGTAGCCGTGATTTGGGTTTCAGACCCCGCACATATAGACATAGTCCCTTCAACTGTTAGTTCTGGAGGAAGAATGTCTAACACTTCAATATACATAGTTACTGACGTAGATGAAGAAGGTGATCCGTCATCAATTGCAGTAATCTCAATTGTATTCATGCCAGGTGCATTAGCTATAAATGTTCCTGTAATGCCCGCGTTTGGCCCATCTGTTTGACTGTATCCATCAATTATATTTCCTGGTATTAGAGTTTGGACTACGTCAAGCGTTACAGATTGCCCTGGTTCAGGCCCAAGGAAGTTAACGTCTACAGAAGCTGTTTGGTTCAAACAAATCGTAATTGTGTCACACCCTAAGTTTTCGGTTGCTACTGGTGGAAGGTTGTTGCTCGATAGGGCTGTGTTGATATCAAAATACTTGAAATCAAGCCAATCGATACCGTCGTCATACCCTTCGCCTACACCATAAGGACCATTGTATGTGTCGTCAAGAAGATTGAATCTTCCGAATTGTACGTGTGGACCATCGTCTCCTGTTGTGCTTTGGTCTGCTCCTGTTACTCCAGGGTCAGGTCCACAGCAAGCGCCACCACCACCAATATCTCCGTGGGCCCAGTCCATGTCTAAGTAACAGACCTGAGCGTTGTTTCCGTCACCAATGATTCCATCGTTAGGAGTAATAATGATTTGGAAGTTATTTGTTAAATCATTGTGGTTGTTGTAGTAACCTACGTCAACATAGTTTACATACACAGCATCCTGTGTAACCTTGTACTTAATCTCGCCAACAGATCTGTTATCTGTGTCCTGCCAGTAACCAGCGATTTGATTATATTCGGCATTAGGGAACCCTGTAGGTGTCCAGTCAATTACATCACCACCAAACGAAATCATTCCCTTAGAGTTAACGTAAAACTCATCGTATACACTTCCATATAATTCAAAGGTCCAACCTGGGAAAGTAATTGGGGGGGATGCGCAATCTACATCCCACCCAGCACCACCTTGAGTTGCCCACTCTAACTCGTTTGGCCCTGGGCCTCCAAGTCCTCCAGGAGGTATTAAAGTTATATATGTGTCATCTGGCTCTACCCAACATCCGCAATCATCATTTTGCTGAATCATCTTAAGCCTTTGCTCTTTTCTCTTAGAACGCTCTCCATCGAATGAGCTCTTAAATTCTTTAAGTGCTTCTACGTATGCAGTATGGTCAAAACCTTCCCATTCTTTTACAACTTCCCATTCTGGTCGAGTCATGTGAAGGACTGCGTGTTTCAAGCCTCCATAAGAATCTAAAATTTCTTGGGGTGTGCGTGAACCTGTGTTTTCTTGAAATTCATTTTGAGCAAGTACCAACGAACTAGTCGACAATAAAATCGAGGCTAAAATGAAGCTGTTCTGCAGGAATCGAATCATTATAAATCGGTGATTTAGCTAAGGTAAATATACGACTAACTTTAGTGCAGATTACAAGGTTTGTCGCTTTGGGCTTCAACAAGTGTATTTTTACATCTCATAAATAGGGAATTTACCCATGGAACGTATTCGAAACTTCTGTATTATCGCCCATATTGATCATGGGAAGAGCACCTTGGCTGATCGGCTTTTACAGGAGACTAAGACCATCTCTGACAGGGAGTTGCAAGAGCAAACTCTTGACAACATGGAGCTTGAGAGAGAGAGAGGAATTACGATTAAATCGCACGCTATTCAAATGCGCCACACTCACGCTGATGGCAATGAATACATCCTCAATCTAATTGATACTCCTGGTCACGTTGATTTTTCCTACGAAGTTAGCCGATCAATTGCTGCCTGTGAAGGCGCTCTTTTAATCGTTGATGCCACCCAAGGAATTGAAGCCCAAACCATCTCTAATCTTTACCTTGCACTTGAGCATGATTTGGAGATAATTCCCATTTTGAACAAAATGGATTTAGACTCTGCCGACCCTGAAGTTGTTGGAGACCAGATCACTGATCTCATTGGTTGTGACGAGTCTGAAATAATCCAAGCTAGTGGAAAATCTGGCTTAGGTGTAGAAGATATTCTAGCAGCAGTTATTGATAGAGTGCCTCCTCCAAAAGGAGATCCAGAAGCGCCATTCCAAGCAATGGTTTTTGACTCTGTTTTCAATAGTTTCAGAGGAATTATCGCATACTTCAGAGTCCTTAACGGAAAAATTAATCGCCGAGAAAGAGTAAAGTTTATTTCAACTAACAAGGAATACATTGCAGATGAAATTGGCACTCTAGGTCTTGACTTAATGCCTCAAGATTCACTTTCAGCAGGAGACGTAGGTTATATCATTTCTGGAATAAAGGATGCTAAAGAGGTAAAAGTTGGAGATACTTTAACTGTAAGTAGTAGGCCTTGTACTGAAGCAGTAAGGGGATTTGAGGATGTTAAGCCCATGGTTTTCGCCGGTATTTATCCTGTAGACACTGAAGATTACGAAGAGCTTAGATTTTCAATGGAGAAGCTTCAGCTCAATGATGCATCTCTTGTTTTTGAACCGGAAAGCTCTGCTGCACTTGGATTTGGCTTTAGGTGTGGATTCCTGGGCATGCTCCATATGGAAATAGTCCAAGAGCGCCTAGAAAGGGAGTTCAATATGACTGTAATTACTACCGTTCCAAATGTAAGTTATATAGCACACGTAAAGGACGGAGAGTCGTTTACTATCAACAATCCGTCAGACCTTCCTGCTAGCAATCATCTGAATTTTGTTGAGGAACCTTATATCAAAGCCCAAATCATAACAAAGTCAGATTACATAGGCCCTATCATGAGCTTGTGCATTGAAAAGAGAGGCGAGCTTGTAAGCCAAATTTATTTATCGTCAGAAAGAGTTGAGCTCACTTTTAAAATGCCTTTGGGAGAAATCGTTTTTGATTTTTACGACAAGCTTAAGAGCATCTCTAGAGGATATGCCTCATTCGACTACTTCCCCGACGGTTACAATGAGTCTAGTCTTGTTAAGCTCGACATCCTACTGAATGGAGACCAGGTTGACGCTCTGTCTGCTTTAATACACAGAGATCACGCATATGAGTTCGGAAAAAAGGTATGTCTAAAACTAAAAGAGCTTATCCCAAGACAACAATACATGGTTGCAATTCAAGCTGCAATTGGTGCAAAAATTATCGCGCGTGAAACAATTAGTGCAGTTAGAAAAGATGTGACGGCCAGGTGCTATGGTGGTGATATTACTCGTAAACGCAAGCTTTTAGAAAAGCAGAAAAAGGGCAAGAAGAGAATGCGCCAAGTTGGATCGGTAGAGGTTCCGCAATCTGCTTTCTTAGCAGTGCTAAAGCTGGACTAGCTTTTTTTCAAAGCGTTCTTGCCAATTTCATTTTTATTTGCCAGCTGTCCGCAAGCAGCGTCAATGTCCTTCCCTCTTGATCTACGGAAGTTAACGATTAGGTTTTTGCTCTCTAAAAACTTAACAAACCTATCGACTTTAGCTGAATCTGCTTGCTCAAATTCTCCATCATCAATTGGATTGTACTCGATGATATTAATTTTACACGGAACGTTTTTACTGAATTCAGCTAGTTCCCAAGCATCTTGGGTTGAGTCGTTGAAGTCTCTAAAAATGATATATTCAAAGGTGATTCTTGTTCCCGTTTTTTCGTGGAAATACTTAAGAGCATCCGATAAAACAATGAGATTATTGGTGTCATTTATAGCCATAATTTCGCTGCGCTTTTCGTCATTTGCAGCGTGAAGGCTTAGCGCAAGGTTAAACTTCACCTCGTCATCTCCTAGTCTCTTAATTGCCTTTGCAATTCCAGCTGTACTAACAGTAATTCTTTTTGGCGATATTCCCAAACCAGGAGTTCCACATATTTTCTCAACGCTATCAATCATATTTGAGTAGTTGAGAAGAGGCTCTCCCATCCCCATATACACGATGTTTGTAAGGTTGGTGTCGTATTCCTCTCGAGCAATTGACGCTATGTTTTCTACTTGATCGTACATCTCAGCAGCCGAAAGATTTTTCATTAGCTTCAGCCTGCCTGTAGCACAAAACTTACACGCTAGGCTACATCCAACTTGTGATGAAATACAAGCTGTCATCCTGCTCTTTGTAGGGATGAGAACTCCTTCGACGACGCTTAAGTCGTTTGGACTTTTCTTTTCAACCTCAAAAGCGCATTTAACTGTTCCGTCAGAACTTTTTTGCCTTTCTGAAAGGCTTATTCTTTTTAAATAAAATTTTTCTTTGAGCGCCTCTCTAAACTGTAATGAGAGGCTGGTCATTTCGTCGAATGACGATGCAGATTTAGTCCAAATCCACTCTTCAAGCTGTTTTGCTCTAAATGGTTTTTCGCCCAAATCGATAATTGCCTCTTTGAGTGCAACACTTGATAATCCACGGATATCAACTAGCATAATGCAAAAATAACTCTAGCTAGCTATCAATTGCTGCATTTGAGTTCTTGGTTGCTCTCTTTTTCTGAAATCTAGGGGGGTCTTGTCTGTTACCCAGTGTTACAAGTTGAAACCCAAGCTCAAACCTCCTTAATCCCTTTATACATATAACCATGGCCAGTCAATAGAGCAACTGCGACAATTGTAGAACCAATAATTAACTTATAACGGAGAACTCTTTTAATCCAATTAATACTTCCAAGTTAGCAAATGTCTGGAGATTCTAGCCCTGAAGTGTACTCATAGCCTAATAATTGCTGAAGATGAGCTTTGAGCTTGGGCTTCACCTCGTCCAACTCTACCTTTCTTCCTACCTCCTTTGAAATAGAAGTAACACCCCTGTCCATTATCCCGCACGGTACTATTAAATCAAAGAATTGAAGGTCGGAGTCTACATTTAATGCTAGTCCGTGCATAGTCACCCATCTTGAACACTTAACACCAAAAGCGCAAATTTTTCGAGCGGCCATTCCCGCTTCAACATCAACCCAAACTCCAGTCAAGCCTTTTATTCTTCCTGCCTCAATACCAAATTCTGCACAAGTCCTGATTACAGCTTCCTCCAAGGTTCTGAGGTATTTGTGTATGTCAGTAAAGAATTGGTCAAGGTCTAGAATGGGGTAAGCAACCAGCTGCCCCGGACCGTGATAAGTAATATCGCCTCCCCTGTTTATGGAAAAATAATCGACCCCTAATTCTGCTAATCTCGCTGGGTTTACAAGCACGTTGTTTGCATCTCCACTTTTGCCCAAAGTTAAAACATGTGGATGCTCCACAAAAAGCAATCTGCTCGTTGGCAAGGGTAAAGAGGCCAATTTTTCTAAATCGGTAGCGTCCCTCCTATCAATTTTGCGACGAATAATTGTATTAAAAATTTCTTCTTGATAATCCCAACAGGGTTTATACCTCATTGAGCCCAAATCCTCCAACTGAAGCAGTTTCATTTGGGCTAGATTTCAGATAGTCTGTTTTTTAATCTAATGATATTATCAATCTCAACTGGGTCTACTCCTGCCCTCTCAGCAAGAATCAATGATAAATGATCTCCAAGGAAAACGAGATACATTAAACGCTGCATTTGGTTTTCTCCATCGGGGTCAATAAAAATGACATCAGATCCCATTTCCTGGAAAATCTCCGCGCTTATAATCATCCTCGTTTGTGTTCTTGTGTAGTCCTCTGGTGTACGAAGAATAATAACCACATCATTCTCTCCACCATCAGCCCAACCTACAAGCTCATTGTGGTTTAGCTCAGGGAAAGCCATTGAATTAACTAAGATTTTGCTGTTTTCATTTAGTTGCTGCCTCCATCTAGTCGTAATGCATTCAGCGTGCGTGTCTGAATAAATGTGAATGGATTTGCCTTCAACCAAATCTGCTATTGCCTCTGCCCTCTCAACCACATGATCTGCGAATTCCTTTGTGCTTTTGTGTGTCGCCTCTAAGTCTGAGTATAAATTCTCTGGGAAAATCCCAAACCTCACCAATGTCCAAGCAAGACTCAATAAACTATGCCCAAATTGTGATCTTGGAGGAAGTCCTGCAGGCACTTTAACCAAGGGCCAATTCTTCTCAAGCGCATATTCTTCAAGCTTTCCACCAGAAGTTACGCACGTGATCGTTGCGTTTCGCTTTTGGGCTTCAAAAGCAGCCTCAATAGTTTCTTCAGTATTCCCAGAATTAGAACAAGCTACTACCAATGTGTTTTCACTAACCCAACCCGGAATACAGTAATCAGGGTTAGTTTGAATGGGAATCGAAGAGGTTTTACTTAGAATAGAAGAAATGAACGCTCCTCCTATTCCTGACCCTCCCATGCCCAAAATGAGAACACCGTCTGGGGCAAAGTCTTTAGCCTCAGAATCATGCAGATTTGAATCCTGATTTTTCAAAGCTTCGCCAGCTTCTTTTATCTGATTCGGAAAGTTTTCAATTAATTCGCGCATACGGGTTGCAAGTTACGCCATAATAGGCCGTTTTACTATGCCTTGCAACGTACCTTTGTGATTATGATAAGGAGTGAACAGGAAACCATAAGGTTAGGGTCCCTTCAGCAGATAAGAGATTTGGGAATTAACCCGTTCCCTGCTGAGGAGTTTATCGTTTCTCACAGAAGCAACGAGCTTTCGAACAACTTTGAGGTTGACGTGGAGGTGACTATGGCTGGAAGGCTTATGAGTCGTCGCATTATGGGTAAGGCCTCATTTGCGGAGCTCAAGGATTCAGAAGGAACATTTCAGCTCTACATAAATAGAGATGAGATTTGCCCTGATGAAGATAAAACCCTCTACAACACTGTTTTTAAAAAGCTTCTTGATCGTGGTGATTTTATTGGCATTAAGGGGAAGACTTTCTTGACTAAGGTTGGCGAGCCTTCTGTGAAGGTTAGTGAGCTGACTATTTTGGCCAAAACTATTCGCCCGCTTCCCGCTGTAAAAACAGATGAGGATGGAAATGTGCACGACGCATTTGTAGATCCAGAGCTTCGCTACAGAATGCGCTATGTTGACCTTGTCGTGAATGACCATGTTAAAGACACATTCATCGCGCGTAGCAAAATTATCAAAGCAATCAGGGACAACTTTGACGCTCAGGGTTGGTTAGAAGTAGACACTCCTGTATTGCAAAACATTCCAGGCGGTGCAGCTGCGCGCCCGTTCATCACCCACCACAACGCATTGGACATTCCTCTTTATTTGAGAATTGCAAACGAGTTATATCTAAAGAGGTTAATTGTAGGCGGATTTGAGGGGGTGTATGAATTCAGCCGAAACTTCAGAAATGAAGGAATGGACAGAACCCACAACCCAGAATTCACAGTACTTGAACTCTATGTTGCTTACAAGGATTACCATTGGATGATGGGGGCAATGGAAAACCTCATTGGGGACGTTTGCAAGGCCGTTCATGGGACTACCAAGGCAACTTTAGCCGGAACAGAAATAGACTTTACTCCTCCTTTTGCTAGAGTTACGATGCGCGACGCAATACTAGAACACACAGGTGTTGATATTGATGAACACGACGAGGACGGGCTTCGTAAAGAGTGCAAAAGGCTTGGGGTTGACACAGATTCAAGCATGGGCCGAGGCAAGTTGATAGACGAGCTTTTTGGCGAAAAATGCGAACACAACTACGTTCAGCCAACCTTCATTACAGATTACCCTGTAGACATGTCGCCACTGACCAAAGCCCACAGAGACAAGCCTGGTTATACAGAGAGGTTTGAGCTTATGATCAATGGGAATGAGGTGGCAAACGCTTATTCAGAGCTAAACGATCCTATTGATCAAAGAGAGCGTTTCGAAGCTCAGCTTGCACTTGCTGAAAGAGGCGACGACGAGGCTATGTTTATAGACCAAGACTTCTTGAGGGCATTAGAGTTTGGCATGCCTCCAACCTCTGGTGTAGGTATTGGGATTGACCGTCTGGTTATGATGCTCACAGACCAAACCTCTATCCAAGAAGTTCTGTTCTTCCCACAAATGAGACCCGAATCAAAGTAAGATGGCTATCCCAAATCAAGACCAAGTCATAGAAGTACTTAAGACTATTTTCGATCCAGAGATTCCTGTGGACATCTACGAGCTTGGGCTTATTTATGAAGTCAAAATTTCGGCTGAGGGTGACGTTGATATCGACATGACTCTCACGTCGCCAAACTGTCCTGTTGCCGAGAGCCTCCCAAAAGAAGTAGAAGATAAAGTTGCTGAGATGGAGGGAGTAGAAAGTGCAAAAGTCCAAATCGTTTTCGATCCACCTTGGACTCAGGACATGATGAGTGAGGCAGCAAAACTTGAGTGTGGATTCCTATGAGCGAAGAAACTCGCGGAATAGCAATACTAGGGTCAACCGGATCTATCGGAACCCAAGCCCTCGATGTTATTCGAGAACAGAGCGACGTGCTCCATGTCGAAGTTCTTACTGCTGGCAGAAATTCAGATCTACTTATCAAACAGGCTCTTGAATTCAGGCCAAACGCCGTTGTCATTGCCGACGGCTCACAACGAGAAAAAGTTTTTGATGCTCTTTTCGACGAGGGCATAAAAGTCTATTCTGGAGCAGAAGCCCTTGAGCAAGTTGTTGAGATGGAAGGCATTCAAATGGTACTTACTGCTCTTGTAGGGGCAGCAGGCTTACAGCCCACCCTAAATGCTATACGAGCAGGCAAACATATCGCTTTAGCAAACAAAGAGACAATGGTTGTGGCGGGCGAGCTTGTTACCGCAGAAGCAGAAAAATACGGAGTGATGATTCATCCCGTAGATTCAGAACACAGTGCTATCTATCAATGCCTCGCAGGCGAATTCCACAATCCAATAGAAAAAATTGTTTTGACCGCGTCTGGAGGCCCATTCAGAGGCTACACAAGGCAACAGCTTGCTGAGGTGACAAAAGCCCAGGCTTTAAAGCATCCAAATTGGGATATGGGCGCCAAGATTACAATCGATTCAGCTTCTATGATGAATAAGGGACTTGAAGTAATTGAAGCAAAATGGTTGTTTAATCTTCGACCAGATCAAATTGAAATCATTGTACACCCTCAGTCTATAATACATAGTGTAGTTCAGTTTGAAGACGGCAGCATGAAGGCGCAAATGGGACTTCCCGACATGAAACTCCCCATTCAATACGCTTTGACTTATCCTCATAGACTTAAAAATCAATTCCCAAGATTTGATTTCCTTGACTATCCTCAACTGACTTTTGAAAAGCCCGATTTCAGCGCTTTCAGAAATTTACAGCTTGCATATAATAGTCTTGAAAAAGGAGGAAACTCACCTGCAATCTTAAATGCGGCAAATGAAGTTGCCGTTGCTCGCTTCCTCGATGATGAAATCAAGTTTGAGCAACTCCCTGATGTCGTTGAGCACGCATTAAATAATGTTAGATACGAAAAGAGCACCAACCTTGATGCTCTTATTAATTCTGATTTAGAAGCTAGACGTTTAGCTTCAGAGTTTTCTTAAATAGTCATGATGTCCGCCTCTTTGGCACTCAACATCTCTTCTACTTTGGCAATGTATTTATTGGTTAGGTCTTGAACCTGCCCTTCTCCCGTTTTCTGCATATCCTCACTCATACCTTCGTCTTTTGCAGACTTTAGTAGATCATTTGCATCCTTTCTTGCGTTCCTAATTGAAACCCTAGCGCTTTCACCTTCGCCTCTTGCTCTTTTGCTCAATTCAATCCTTCTTTCCTCAGTAAGTGGTGGCACATTAATAATTAGCACCTCTCCATTATTCATTGGGTTAAGACCCAGGTTTGCATTAATAATTCCCGCTGCAATGTCGTCTAACATTGTCTTCTCCCAAGGCTGAACGATGATAGTCCTTGCGTCTGTTGTGTTTACGTTAGCAACCTGGCTAATCGGAGTAAGCGTCCCGTAGTAGTCTAGCTTTACACCCTCTAGCATTGAAGGGTGCGCTTTACCAGCTCTTACTTTTCTTAATTCTCCAGAAAGACGCTCAAGGGCTTTTTCCATTTGGTCTTTTGCCTCTTCAAGAGCCATGTCAATCGCTTCGTGCATGTCGTTTTCTTATAGTGATTTTACCGTTGTGCCAACCTTGTCTCCGTCTATTATTCTCTGGAGATTTCCCTCTTTATTCATGTCGAACACTACAATTGGAAGGTCGTTTTCATTACAAAGTGTAAAGGCTGTCATGTCCATAACCTTTAGGTCTTTTTCGAAGACCTCGTTGAAACTAATGTCGTCGTAACGAATAGCAGAAGGGTCCTTTTCTGGATCAGAAGTGTAAATGCCGTCTACCCTTGTTCCTTTTAAAATTACGTCAGCCTCAATCTCAACTGCTCTTAGGGCAGCTGCTGAATCCGTTGTGAAAAATGGAGATCCCGTTCCGCCGCCAAAAATTACAACTCGTCCTTTTTCTAGATGGCGCATTGCCCTTCTTCTAATAAAAGACTCTGCTATTTGTTTTAGTTCAATTGCAGACTGAAGCCTTGTGACAATGCCAATTGATTCAAGCGAACTCTGAAGGGCCATTGCATTGATTACAGTTGCAAGCATTCCCATGTAATCTCCTTGGGTTCTTTCCATGCCTCCTTCCTCAGCCTGCACGCCCCTAAAGATGTTTCCACCTCCAATTACAATTGCACACTCAACCCCTTTATCAACTATGGTTTTTATCTCTTTAGCGTATTGAGCAAGTCTGTCATTATCAATGCCAAACTGTTTGTCGCCCATCAGGGCCTCACCGCTCAACTTAAGTAGAATTCTTTTATACTTCATCTAAAGTGTAAATATCCGATAAACGAGACAAACATTAAAGGGCCAAACGAAAGAAGACCGCCAATGGCAGTCTTCTTTTCAAAAATGTGTCTTTGGATATTATCCTAATGCCACACGACTAAAGCTAGAAACAGCAGCGCCTGGGCATTCAGCAGCTACGTATTGAGATACTGTTTGCTTGTTGTCCTTAATAAATGGCTGGTTAACAAGAGTTACTTCTTTGTACCACTTGTTTAAACGACCTACGGCAATCTTTTCAGCAAGATCAGCTGGCTTTCCTTCCTGAATAGCAAGGTCTTTACCAATCGCCTTTTCTTTTTCGATAAGATCTGCAGGAATGCTTGCCTCATCAACAGCAACAGGTGCCATTGCCGCAGCTTGCATAGCCACATCACGTCCTACTCCTTCGTTTACATCTCCAGAGAATCCAACTACTGTAGCCAGACGGTTACCTGGGTGGATGTAAGCTGCTACAGAATCTCCAGATGCAGTTTGAAGGTCACCAATCTCGATGCGTTCTCCAATCTTTCCTGTCTCTTCAACAATTTTATCAGCAACGGTGATTCCAGAACCAGGGTAATCAAGTGCAAGGATGCTATCCTTGTTTTCACATCCTTCTGCTAGAGCAAGGTCAAGAAGAGTTTTTGCAACTCCAATAAAGTCCTCGTTCTTAGCAACGAAATCAGTTTCACAGTTTAATGAAAGAACAACGCCCATCTTTCCGTCCGCGCTAACGCCAGAAAGAATAGCTCCTTCGCTTGCCTCGCGGTCGCTACGCTTTGCAGCAACTTTTTGGCCTTTAAGACGAAGAATCTCGATTGCCTTTTCCATGTCTCCTTCGGCTTCTTGGAGTGCTTTCTTGCAGTCCATCATGCCGGCTCCTGTTTGCTTACGGAGCTTGTTTACTTCAGCAGCAGTAATGCTCATGATCTATAAAATATGAAGTGTGTTTTCTATTATTTTTCGGCCTTAGCTTCCTCAGCAGCAGGCTCTTCAGCTGGTGCTTCCTCAGCAACAACCTCCTCAGCAGCAGG
>JAYZNI010000029.1:0-23016 GCA_036152255.1 Bacteroidota bacterium
AAAGAATTGTACGTCGTCGATTATTAGGACGTCAATCATTTGGTAGAAGTGACTAAAGTCATTAACAGTGTTGTTTCTTACTGAGTCAATAAACTGATGAGTGAATTTTTCAGAAGTAACATATAGTACTGTCTTTTCAGGATATTGATTCTTTATCTCCAAACCAATTGCGTGAGCAAGGTGAGTTTTACCTAAACCAACTCCTCCATAAATAAGAAGAGGGTTAAAGGCTGTTCCGCCAGGTTTGTTCGCTACAGCAAAACCAGCTGAGCGAGCAAGACGGTTACATTCACCTTCTACGAAGCTATCAAACGCGTAATTTGGGTTTAAGTTGGAATCAATCTTAAGCTTACGTAACCCTGGGATTACGAAAGGATTTTTGATTGGTGCAGGTTCTCCAACTACTGGCATATTAACAGCAGGATTTTTTGTTGCTGCTTGATTAGTTGTAGGAACTTTTACTGTGTATGGATTAGCTTGGTTTCCTTCCAAGCTGTGTTCCATAATAATGCTGTATTCCAATTTGGCATCCGCGCCCAATTCCTTTCGAACAGTTTTTCTAAGAAGAGACACATAGTGTTCTTCGAGCCACTCGTAAAAGAATTGAGATGGAACTTGAATTGTTAGTACGCTTTCTTCTAGCTTCACCGGTTTAATGGGTGCAAACCACGTTTTGTAGGCTTGAGAGCTGATGTTATCGCTTATGACTTCTAGGCAGCGAGCCCAAACTTGATTGTGGTTTTGTTCCATAAATTCGATTTGATTATCGTCGTGATTAGAGGAGTGCTAATTTTTTACAAAACATCTGTAAAAAAAAATGTTTTGGGTATTGTTTTTTCAGAAAGTTTGATTTAAATAAACCTATTAAAAATGGAAATTTAATTTATTTGTTTTTTCCAATCCTTGAGCTAAGTAAATTCCTTTTGGTGAGTTTCAGTGAGTTAAGAAATAATAGACCCATATTGGAATGCGGATTTGAATTTTTGATTCACCTCTATAACACACTTTTCAATCAAAAAATTATTTGTGATAATTAGAAAATATGATGGAATTTTAACTTGGTCTCAACATTAATTTCATTAAATGGAGAAAAATTATACCTATGGTTGGAAAGAAAATGACGGTGAAAAAGTGTTTTTTATCCATCATCGTGTGAGATATGCAGACACAGACAAAATGGATATGGTCTATCACGGTTCATATATCCCAATGTTGGAATCTGCAAGAGTAGGCACTTTAAGAGCAATTGGATGGGTATATGACGAGATGGAGAAGGTGGGTATATTACTGCCAGTAGTTGACCTTCAAGTAAAATATTTTGTGCCTGCTCGATACGATCAAATACTCAGGATAGAAACTCACGTTTTAGAAAGCCCAACATCTAGATTAAAATTTTCCTTTTCAATTTTTCACGAAAACACCTTATTAGTTACTGCTCAAGTTTGTCTTGCGTTTGTTAACGCTTCATCTTCAAAGCCAACAAGAGCTCCTGCAGCTTTGGTCCAAAGCTTGAAGTCTCACTCGTTGATTCACGAATAACTCTTGCTAAATTTGGTAACCATGTTATAGCAGCTGAAAGAATATCTCTGTTAGCTGTATAGCCCCAGCTTCATTGAGTGAGTAATAAAAAAGGCAATAATTCATAAGCCCAATTCTTCTGCCACATCTTCTAGTGGCACTAACATACCATCTTTAAGAATAGGTATTGCTTTAACGTTGTTAGGCGTTAGGCAATAACTCACATCTGCATTTAAATCTAAAGCTCTTAGCCTTCTTCTGTGAGAGCTTGCCTTCAAGTAAGCAAACATATTTTCTTTTGCTGAACGATAAATAAACTTGGCTGCAACGGAACTGTCTTCATAAGATGTGAACTGGCCGCTTTCTAGCAAAATGTCGGTTATTGCACCTCCGCAAATTGTATCTTCTAAATTAAACTTGTCTTTCCAACCAGAGGCAAGTATAAGCACGTCGCGCTTTTGTTTTACAAGCCATTCACAAAGACTTTCAAGGTT
Organism: Bacteroidota bacterium; assembly: GCA_036152255.1. GTDB lineage: Bacteria > Bacteroidota > Bacteroidia > Flavobacteriales_D > Sanyastnellaceae > UBA974. The sequence continues at coordinate 2,013 of JAYZNI010000029.1, forward strand.
GTTTAGAGAACCAATAACTACAGTTTTTTTTTGTTCTGCAATTCTAATCGCCTTTGTTCCATTTGTTGTTGTTAGAGCTATAGTCTTTCCTTTTAGCTCAGGCTTCATATAAGTGTAAGGAGAGTTTCCAATATCAAATCCATCAACTACTTCTCCATTTCTTTCAGCAGCTACTGTGTAACCTTGCTTTTGGTATTCTTTTGCCTCTTCTAAAGTTGCTACAGGAATTATTCCCTTAACACCGTGTTCAATAGCTGTGCATATTGCTGAAGTAGCTCTGAGAACATCGATAACTACAATTAAGTCAAATCCATCTTCATACTGATGGAAATCACAAGGTGCAAAACACACCTCTACCCGTTTTAGCTTTTGCTCAGAGAACATTAATTAATTAATTAGGCTAAATCCAAAAAAGGAAAATCAACAACCTCAGCTTGAATTTGCTTATTGCGAATCTGAACATATACAGGCGTTCCTTTTTTTGTGAAATTTCTTTCAATATAAGCCATACCAATTCCTATTCCTAACGTGGGGCTCATAGTGCCGCTTGTGACCTCGCCAATAATTTGGCCATCGGGATTTACAACTTCATATCCATTTCTTGGAATTCCTCTGTCAATAATTTTAAGCCCAACCAACTTTCTAGTTGGTCCATCTGATTTAATAGCTTCAAGTCTGTCTTTGTCAATAAAGTCTTTATTGAATTTTGTAATCCATCCAAGTCCAGCTTCAATTGGATTAGTCTCATCGTCAATATCGTTTCCATAAAGACAGTAGCCCATTTCCATTCTTAAAGTATCTCTAGCACCTAAGCCACATGGCTGAACTCCCTCTTCTAAAAGGGCTGTCCAAATTTTAGAGGCAGCATCGTTTGGCATATAAATTTCAAATCCTCCTGCTCCAGTGTATCCTGTAGCAGAAACGATGCAGTCGAATCCCATAACCTTTGTCTCAGTAAATGTGTAGTATTTCAACTCACCAAGATTAGGAGAGCCAGAGTCAATCAGAGGGACAATTTTAGAAATTGCATTAGGCCCCTGAAGTGCAATCAGTGACCAAGAGTCCGAATCGTTTGTCAGCTCTACATCGTACCCTTTTTCAGATGCGATTTGATTTATCCAATTCCAATCCTTTTCAATATTACTTGCATTTACTACTAATAGATATTCTTTTTCAGACTTTCTGTAGACAAGTAGGTCGTCAACTATGCCACCTTTGCCATTTGGCATACAGCTGTATTGTATTTTGCCATCGAACAGAGCTGCTACATCATTTGATGTTATATATTGTAAGAAACACAAAGCGTTTGGGCCTTTGACTATAAACTCACCCATATGACTAACGTCGAACATGCCCACGTGGTTTCTGACAGCATTATGCTCTTCTTTTAATCCTGAATAAGAAACAGGCATTTCAAATCCAGAGTAAGGAACCATTTTAGCGCCTAGGGCTAAATGATTTTGGTAAAAGGCAGTTTTGATTAAATCAGACACTTAGAAAGTCTTTTTGTTTAGGTGCGCAAAGATACGTTGGTCCACCATCTTTTGGCTTCTGGACCACCATGAAAAATTGCATCTAAAATTGATCTACCAGCTATAAAACCATTTCTGTCTTCAAAAACTTGAGGGTACGGCTTGTATCCCCATTTATCGCTTACTAAAAGACCCTTCTTTCTATAATCATTTTCTCTATCTATAGAGTATGATTTATTTCTTTCAACATGTTGTATGCGGAGCTCTGCTTCGACCCACTTAATTGTTGCCAAATTGAAATTAAGTAGGCTTTGACCAGGGTTACCCTTAGAATTAAAAAGTTCAAGTAGTGAAGATTCAAAATGCTCGTAAAATGGAGCTGAGCCATAAGCGGATTTAATATTCTTCATTAGGAGTACTGGATCCATTTGGTCTGTGAAAAATACATCTTCTATTAGTCGTGATTCTGCGTTTCTCCTGTGTACTGGTAAAGTTAAATCCCAAATCCCCTGTGAATTTGCTAGTAATATCCTATTTCTAATGCTCTGCTTTACATAGTTCTCATGGACCTCTATTATTGGGTTAGAATCTTTTCGATAAGCAAGATGATACCAGCTGATAGGTGGGAACGGGCAGGAGGGAAGTATCACTATTTTACTGTTGTAAATACTCTATCCCAACGGATCTTAGATTCGCCATGTTGAGTTTTATTCTGCTTGCTAAACCAAGTGAATGATGCGCAACCAACAATGTGATCATTCGGAACAAAGCCCCACATTCTAGAGTCTGCTGATCTGTGTCTGTTATCACCCATCATCCAATAGTAGTCTTGTTCAAATGTGTAGCTAGTTGCAATTTCACCATCTATATAAACAATACCGTCACTTTCCTGAAGATCATGACCATCATAAACTGATATCACCCTTCTATATATATGTAGGTTGCGGGGTGTTAATTCTACACTTTGGCCTTTTTTAGGAATTGTAACTGGACCAAAGTCATCTAAAGTCCATTCATTAAACTCTTCTGTATATGCATTTGGGAAAATTTGAAGAGTACCTTTTCTGTTTACAGTGCTCATTATTTCCACACTGTATGCCAAATCTGAATTACTAAGGTTCTCAGCTTCAGAGTTTGTTAGAGCAATAATTATATCAATTCCATCTTTTGTGTTTGTTACACTTCCTAAATCTTGATTGGTTAGCTCAAGTGACTTAATTGCCCTTTCTGCTTTAGTCCTGCTACTAAATCCAACTCTGTATTCGTATTGTAGATTTTCAGGATTTTCAATAGAAAACCCGTCAATCATTACTTGTCGATTAACGATTTCCACTGTCTCACCTGGAAGCCCTATGCATCGCTTCACGTAGTTTTCTTTCTTATCAACAGGTCTGCTCATTAAGCCAGTACTTCTCTTCCCAGCTTTTCTTGCTTTATCTAAGAACTCATCGGAATTCTCACTGAATCTTTTTACATCGCCACCAGCATACTTAATAGCTTGGTTTCTAAGAATGCCATAATAGTCGTGACCTGCTAATTGTTTATCTACATAGATTGTGTCGCCAGGAGGGAAGTTAAATACAACAGCATCACCTCTTTCTACATCTCTAAAACCAGGTAGTCTAGTGTAAGGAAGGGTAAACCATGTGGTGTAGCTTGGAATCATAGAATATGGTAAACTGTTGTGAATTAATGGAGCTGAAAATGGTGTTTCAGGTAGTTTGGGGCCATAAGTCATTTTATTTACAATTAAGTAATCCCCTACAAGCATACTACCTTCCATCGAACCAGTAGGTATTGTGAATGTTTCAAATGAATACGTTCTAAATACGCTTGCTACTATTACAGCCCAAAGTATCGCTTCTCCCCATTCTCTTACGGATGACTTTTTCACCTTTTTCCAATTCCTTGGTCCAATGTATTCTGAATTGCTTTTTGCCAGCTTTGGTAATGCCACCCATGGAAAAGCCCCAAAAACCCATTGTTCTTTGGTTGATCTTTTTCCAAAGACTATCCCGAGCTCAACGTGCATTATAGTGAGCATTATCAAGTTCACGCCTGGAACTAAAAGGAATAATGCCCAATACCAAGGCCTACCATTCATTTTTAAAATGGCTAAAGCGTTGAGTCCTGGAATGTAACCATGCCAAACTGTGCCACCGTATTTTTTAATTAGTGATGGGACAAATAGTAAGTGTTCAAGGCATATTAAGCCCAAAAGTATCCAAGGTATCATACTCATATCAATTCTCTAATCATGTTGTCCATCGTGAACACTCCGCTCACTCCTTTAGACTTTTGTTCAAGTGTCCAATTTGCAGCTCTAACTGCTCCTAAAGCAAAACCCAATCTATTTTTTGCCTCATGTTTTATAGAAATACTGTCAATATCAGAATCCCACTTCAATTCGTGAATCCCAATAATTTCACCCTCACGCACTGATTCTACTACTAAATCAGAATAACCACCAGCAATTTCAACTTTATTTGCCAAAGTAATTGCAGTACCACTGGGTTTGTCCAATTTGTGAACGTGATGACTCTCCTCAATCGATGGCGTGTAATTATTGAATGCGGCCATAGTATTAGACATAATTGAGGCGAAAAAATTAAGGAGGTGGACTCCAATACTAAAATTAGTAGCATGAAACACAATTCCATTTTTCTCCTTCACCAAGTTTTCAATTAAGGCCAGTTCTGAATGCCAACCTGTCGATCCAACAATTACAGGCAACCCAGCCTCAACACATGAGATAATATTTTTTGATGCGCTTCTAGGAGTAGAACTCTCTACAACAAAATCACAGTCTAAGCTATCTGCACTCCAACTGTCTTTACTTGTAATTCTGTGAGTCACTTGCCCACCAGCATTTTCCCAAGCTTCTCCAACAGCTTTTCCGAGTCTTCCATATCCAATTATTGCTAGCTTCATTACAGATTTAATTTAAGGCCAACTTGCCAAGAATGAGTTGGAGTGTAGCCAGAATATGGAGGAATAAACTTGAGGCTTAAATCATCCCTAGAATCAAAGAATCTCATATGGGCATCAACGTTTGCATCAATTATCTGCAATAAGTAAATGCCAACCAATGATAGGTAAGACAAATCTCTATTTCTTCTAAACAAATAGGCTCCATTTTCTAAATCTGAAACAGAATAAAGTGCTCCGTTTGGATCTGCCATATCACTAGAAGTATTTGGGTCGTCGTCAACCTCTTTTGCCCAATTGTCTTTAAATTCATTCATTAAATCTGTGTTGTATTTTATCATATAGACACTACTTCCTAAAGCAATGTGAACAAGAGGCGCTTTCCAATACTTTCGATTTATGATTTGGCCTGAACTAGGCATGATCGCTGCCCATTTTGTAGTTTTTCTTACTCTGATTTGACTCTCAGTAAGTTCTGATTTTTTATTCCTTTCTTTTTTGCCATCGATTTCTTGTGATAGGCTAAATAAGGGAAATGTAATGATTGCTATCAAAAGCAGAGTTCGCATTAGCTTGACAATTTGTCTAAGAATGATCCTAATTCTTCGTTTGAGTTAAATCTAATCTCAATTTTGCCTGTACTGTTGCTCGTTTTAATTAGTTTAACTTTTTGAGCGAATTTGAGTTTAATTGAATCTAATGCTTGGGCATGATCGTCAGATAAAGAGTAAGTAGTTTTTGTCCTTTTCTTTTTCACCTTTCCTTTTCTGCTCATCTCTTCAGTAAGCCTAACGCTGATGTTTTCATCCTTAATCAGGCTGAAAAGTATCATTTGTTGTTCAGGATTATCTGCAATTGCTAATAATGCTTTAGCATGTCCTTGACTAATATCTTTTGTTACAAGAGCAATCTGAATTTCTTCAGGCAATTCTAGTAATCTTAGTTGGTTACTAATTGAAGACCTTGATTTCCCAACTAGATTTCCTAATTCCACGTGACTCAAATTACATTCTGCAATCAGTCTTTGATATGAGGTTGCAACTTCAATAGGGTGGAGGTCCTCTCTTTGAATATTTTCAACGAGAGCCATTTCTAAAAGCTTTTGGTCGTCAGCTTCTCTGATGTAAGCAGGCAATTCATCTAACCCAGCTATTTGACTAGCCCTAAATCTTCTTTCACCACTTATTATTTGATATTTTAAAGCACTTAGCTTTCTTACAGTTATTGGTTGTATGATTCCTAATTCTTCAATGCTAGCAGCAAGTTTTTGAAGAGCTTTTTTATTGAATTCTGTTCTTGGCTGGTCAAGGTTTGGCTGAATTTGACCTATGGGAATTAAGGCAATGTTACCAGCCATCTTTCCAATTATTCTTGGAGATGATTTGGATAAATTATTACCCTCTAATTCATCTGGACTTCTGAAAAGCGGGTGAATTTGTTTAGCTCCAGAACTATAGTGGTCCTGGTAATGAGGTATATCTGTTAATCCTCTACCTAATCCTTTTGAAGTTTTAGATTTTGACATTTTCTAACCCAAAATGTCATTCAAGAACTTCTCTTCATCTGAAAGTTGAGTGTACTTATTTTTTTGAAGCACCTCTCTTGCAAGGTTCAAGTAGTTAATTGATCCTTTGCAAGTAGCGTCGTGTATAATGATTGACTCTCCGTGACTAGGAGCTTCGCCAAGTCTTGTATTTCTATGAATCACGGTGTTGAGAACTAAATCCTGGAAATGAACTCTAACCTCTTCAACAACTTGGTTGGCTAGTCGCAATCTTGTGTCATACATGGTGAGAAGAATACCTTCAACACTGAGCTTCTCATTCAAGCCGCCTTGTACAATTTTAATAGTATTTAAGAGCTTGCCCAAACCTTCTAAAGCGAAGTATTCACATTGAACAGGAATCATGACAGAGTCTGATGCAGTTAATGCATTCAGAGTAACCAAACCTAAACTTGGAGCACAATCAACAACTATAAAGTCGTATTCCTCTTTTATTGAATTTAGCGCCAATGAAAGTCTGTGTTCTCTACTTTCAGCATCAACCAATTCTATCTCTGAACCAATTAAATCAAGGCTTGAGGGTAAAAGATCTAGATTTGGTGAAGTAGTTGAAGTAATGGCGTCTTTAATATGAACAGTTCCATTTAGAACTTCATAGGTTCCTTTTTCACTTGAATATGGGTCTACACCAACACCACTTGTTGCATTAGCTTGAGGATCTGAATCCACAAGAAGAGTTTTATATTCAAGAACTCCTAAGCACGCGCTCAGGTTAATGGCAGTGGTAGTTTTTCCTACTCCACCTTTTTGATTTGCTACAGCAATTATTTTTCCCATATTCTTATTAGTCTTAAGGCATAGTTTGGTCTTTTGCTAAGATAGAATTTGGAATACGGATTTGCTCGCAAAGTTTTACACACTCAAGCCTAATAGAATAAGCTATTGAGCATCTTTTGGGTGTGAAACTTGTGGATAAAGTCTAGAGGTCGTCGAATTCAACTTCGTCCTCTGTAGAGGCATTAGAAGATTTCTCTGAATTTGCTGCAATAGATTTTTCTGAAGCGTTACGTTCTGCTATTGGATCGCGGTATTCTCCAGTAGCCATAAGTTCTTTGATTTTATCAGTAGCATCAATAAAACCATCTTCAAACTTTTCAAAATCTTCTCTGTAAAGGAAAAGCTTGTGTTTTTGGTAGTGGACATTTCCGTCATTATCAAAGTTTCTCTTTGACTCTGTAATTGTCATGTAAAGATCCTTTCCTCTAGTCTCCTTTACATCGAAAAAATAAGTGCGTTTTCCGGCTCTTACACGAACTGAGTACAACTCCTCTCTGTTATCGTTTTCGTAATCTGACATCTTCTTGTACTTTTGAATCGTCTAAGTTAATCAAAAATTATCTGGTTAAAAACACTAAGCCTCTTTTAGCTCTTGGATATCCAACTTGGTCTACCCAAACTGCATCCCAGACGTAGGCTCCGTCTGAGCAGTAATGTTCTCCATTTGTACCTTTTTGGCCTAACCAAGGGGTGTCGTTTTCAAGTGTTTCCCAAACCTTTTCACCCCATCTATTGTAGATGGTTAATCTATATGAATTAGCACCTAGAATTATTGGCATCCAGGCATCATTAATTCCGTCGTTATTTGGAGTGAAGGAGGTTGGCGCATAAAATACAGACCCAGAAATACTTACTTCACCAATAGCTGTATTTACACATCCGTACTCGTTAATTAAGGTTTGGGTTATGGTAAAATAGCCGCCATCTGTATATAGGTATTGGCCATTGCAATCTTGAATAGATCCCCCATCTCCAAAGTTATAATAACAATCCACATTTGAGTCCCCTAAGTTTGTAACGTTAACAAGTGGAGTTAGGATATCTACTTGGTTTGGATCAACATTGAAAGCAGCAAAAGGAACAGGGTAGATGTTTACCATGTTTTCTTGGGTTATTGCAAGCTCTTGCACACAATAACCTCCAGTACTCATTTCAAGTGTAATATCATAATTGCCTGGGTATAGGTATTGATGAAGAGCGTTAGTAGTTGTGGCAGTTGTACCATCTCCAAAATGCCATTCATATGTAGTTCCAGTACTTGTAGTGCTATTGTTTGTGAATGATACCTGATGAGGCGGACATCCTTCTAATGGACCAGCAGAAAAATCTATTGTAGGATCTTCTATTGCTTCTACTAATTGCGTATAAGTTTCAATGCAACCGTTTAACCCTGGAACTTCGGCAGTGAGAGTTACTTCATACTCACCAGGCTCAGAGTAAATAAGGTTAGTTACTTGAGTTCCATCTACATCTGCGTTAAAAATAGGTCCTCCAAAATCCCAAGAGTAAACAGTGTTTTCATCAATTGAAGCATTGCCAGTCATTGAGAAATTGTGTGTAGAAAAACAGTCAGGTTCTGGTGGAGTAAATTGAGGTTGAAGAAGGTAGTGAATTTCAACCTCTCCTATTGTTGTGTGTGGGCAAGTAAATGGAGCAAATGCTGTTAGAGTAACAGTATATGTTCCAGAATCAGAAAATGTGTACTCTGGCTCAAAATCATATGAAAAGTCATCGAGAAGTGGTGTTCCAAAATCCCACAAATATGTTTCGGCATTCTCTGAGTTGTTTTCAAATGTAAAAGTAAGTCCTTCGCAAAATCCAGTTTGGTCTTCTATTATAGCTATAGGGTCAGGTGGCGCTTCGTACTCAAAAGAATTTTCTGCAATACATCCGTGGTTATTTACAGTTAAATCAGCTGACCAATTTTCAGCGTTAGAAAAACTAATGCCTTGTGGATTTGACGTATTACTAGTTGAAGGGATTCCTCCGTTAAAATTCCAAAAGTAAGTTGCCTCATTATTCAAGTTACCACTTACTTCAAAATTGAATGTTTCTGTGTTGTTTACACAAGCAAAATCTTCAATGTTAATAATTGGGTCTAAAGGTTCAAAAACATCAAAAATTTGGGACGATGTGTCTGCACAAGGCCAAGTTGGATTTGCAATTAATGTGACAACATATGTTCCTGTGTCGGGAAATGTAAATTCAGGTTCGTATTCTGTACTAACATCTGAATCAGTGCCATCAACGCCAAAGTCCCATTCGTAATCTTCAGCATTAATAGAGTTGTTTTCGAATGTTAAAGTTTCACCAATACAAAGCTGCTCTGGTTGTTGTGGAGTTACTGCAGATACAATGTTTGCATCGCACATAACTACATTAAACTGAAAATCTCTTAGGACTCTGCCCAAATAAACACCGTCTCGGAATTCCTCACAACAAATACCCATGGCATATTGTCCAGGCATTGTTGGTGTTCCGGTTATCATTCCAGTAACGGGGTCAATTTGGAATGCTGGATCAGAAGTGATAGGATAATCTGCAGAAAATCCATTTGCATATGGCACTGGATTATATGGAGGGTTAGATGGAGGGTTTGGGGCGGGGTTATTTCCATCTGCACCATCGAATGGAGCACAAAAAGAATAAATTAACTCATCTCCATCGTCATCAGTTGCACTGTGGTCAAAGAAGAATTCAAAGTTTGCGCAAATTGCTACTGGTGGAAATTCTTGAAAAATTGGAGAATTGTTTATAACAGGAGAAATCTGATTTGTTCCAGGAATTGTAACAGTAGAGGTCATTCCAGGGAAATCACCAAAGACATTATCTAAATTGCTTATTGTTGGATTCCTACAGCACCTTTGCCAACATACAGTATATCCACCAGTATTTTCTGGAAGATTTACATTCAGGGAATATGTTGCTTCTTCAATGCAAAGGTCAGAAGGCGGTATACCACAAGGGTTAGTCATTATGACAGGTACATTTTGTACTGTGTTGATATTTAAAAAGACATCGTAATCATTAATTAATTGATTAGATGCAGTACTAAAAACTCCAAGTGTAATAATGTCATCAAAATCAGTTCCTTGAGTATTAGCTGGACCACACTCCCTGTAAACCTTTAAAATAATTTCATAAGAACCATTACCTAAATCAACATAGTACATATCACTACCTATTAGGTGAGTTGCATGCACATCGATAGATGAAAACAAGCAGCTTACCAACAAACAAAGTGATATAAATGTTTGAGAAAAAAGTCTCACGAGTTAAAGGTAGGTTATATTCACGCTGTGGAAAAAGAGTTAAATCCCGAAACTCAGACGTCGTTTTTCGACTTAGAGTTGCATCCTGATATAGAGGATGGTCTAGAAGCTATGGGATTTAAATCGCCCACACCTATACAAGCCGAAGCAATACCTCATATTCTTGACAAACGAGATGTTTTAGGAATAGCCCAAACAGGAACGGGAAAAACAGCTGCTTTCTTGCTTCCAACTATGGATAGGATTTTAGACACTCCTGATAATGGAAAAGTGAAGGCCATGGTTGTGGTTCCGACCAGAGAGCTTGCAATGCAAATTGATCAAGCTACAGAAGGATTTGGATATTACAGTGGAGTGTCGTCCTTAGCAATTTATGGTGGAGGAACTGGTAAGGAGTTTTCAAGAGAAAAGAAAGCTCTTGAAGAAGGGGCTGATATTGTAATCGTTACACCTGGAAGAATGTTGTCTCATTTGAATTTGGGCTATGTAGACTTAAGTGAATTGGAATTTTTGATTCTTGATGAAGCAGACCGAATGCTAGATATGGGTTTTCATCAAGACATTATGAGAATCGCATCTCATTGTAAAAATGACAAACAAACGCTATTGTTTAGCGCTACAATGCCAGAGAAAATTAGGAGGTTAGCGCACGATCTACTTAATAGTCCAGTGACTGTTCAGCTAGCATTAAGCAAGCCTGCCGCAAATGTTAAGCAAAGCGCTTATGTATTGTTTGATCATCAAAAGGATGCTGTTTTAGTAGATATTCTAAAAAAGAAAAGTGTTGAAAGCGGAATAATTTTTACCTCAAGAAAAAAGACTGTAAATCAAGTTGTAAGAGCTTTGAAGAAAGCAGGTTTTAAGTGCGGTAAAATTTCTTCTGATTTAAAACAGGAAGAAAGGGAGGAAGTGATGTTAGGATTCCGCCAAAAGAAAATCCCTTTATTAGTTGCTACTGATGTTGTTTCTAGGGGAATTGATATAGACAGTATTGAAATAGTCATCAATTATGATGTGCCGCCTAATGAAGAGGATTATGTCCATAGAATAGGTCGAACGGCACGAGCCCAAAGAAAAGGTGAAGCTTTCACCTTAATCGTTCCGGATGACATGCAACGCTTTGGTAAAATAGAAAAATTAATTGAGAAAAGCGTTGATAAATTAAATATTCCAGAAGGTTTGGGAGATGCTCCTACTTATAATCCAAACCGTGGAAAACATAATAAATACTCAAAAAAAAGAGGGGTTAGAAAGTTTAAGCAGGGTAAAAAGAAACTAAATAGGCAGTATGGAAAAAAGCGATAATTGATTTGTCAGACATATTGTCTTTTTTTAGATATTTAGGTTGTTCAAATACAATTATCATGAGATTAATTCTCACACTTTCAGTGCTATTGCTTTCATCATCTGTTTTTTCTCAAGTCGAAAAATCTAAATATTTCCTTAGGGGGACTACCTCTTCCGCCGGTTCAACAGCCTATGGAAATGTTGATGGTGAAAACGTCATTGTCCAACAATCAATAGGTCAATCCTCTATTATAGGTTCCGCGTATTCTTCCGAAGCCTTAGCTTTCCAGGGATTCATTCAGCCAAATTTTCTTGATAAAATCCTGACTCCAGATGTTCCTCAAGTTCTTGAGGCTAATCTTTACCCGAACCCATTTGTAGAACAGATTTTTATTGAATTTGACTTTTTGCCAGAAACTGATATTTATGTTAGTGTTTTTGATATTATGGGCAATGTGGTTTGGTCGAACTCATATTCGTCAACAGACTACATAGTTGTTGGACCAAATAATCTTAGTTACGGATATTACTTTTTGAAAGTTGAATGCGACAGCACGCAACGAGTAGAGAAAATTTTAAAAATTAAATAATGAAGAATTTAACCGCTTTAATTATTGCTATCCTTTTCAACTCTTTAGTCATAGGTCAAGAGATCTATATGGATGTAGGGGCTAGCACTTCAAATTTCAATTTCACTAACTCAAGTGGTGAAGTAGTTGATGGGTTTGTTCCTAAAACCTACGATTTAATCAATCTTGGATATAGGCACAAATACGATGAGAAATTAACTATTACTGCAGGACTAGCGTATACAGGTTATGGTTCATCAGCTAGTATTGCACTTCATGATAGCTCATTAGCATCTATCAATGTTGATTACACTACAAGATACATGCATATTAGGATAGGAGGTGAGTATTTAATATACAGTTATGGTGATTATAAAATTTCTACTGTTACTCAGCTTGGAATAGGAGGTATGCTTTATGGTACTCAAAACTTAGATGGTGCAATTTCATCATTAACCGATTTACCCGCTGATGATAATGAATTTGGAGATGCAATGTTGAGTTTTAATCTTGGTGTTAGTGCCAGTACACCAATTACAGACAATGCAGATTTGTATATTAATGCTTTAGGTGGCGTTTGCAATCCTATGCCATTTGCTTCTAGTGGTCAAGAAACTTTGAGAATCATCGGAGGTAGTGTTTCTATTGGACTTGTAATAGACTTAATTCTAGAATAATCATGAAAAATTATCTTACACTTACTCTTTTGTGTGTTTTAGGCTTTAGTGCCTCAGCACAAACTTTAGGAATTAATTATCAAGCGATTATTCTTAATCCACAAGATGTAGAGTTGCCAGGGCTTAATGCAGAGAATACACCTCTTGTTTTAACTGATGTTGATGTACGATTTTATATAAACAACTCTGACTCACTAGTTGAATTCTCAGAAATTCATTATACAACTACAGATGAGTTTGGGATGATTAACTTGTTAATTGGATCAGGTGAATCAATGGATGGGACTACAATTGATAATGTGGTTTGGGATGGTACATCAAAAACTCTTGAAGTTTGGATTGATATAAATCTTGATGGCGAATTTGAAGTACTTTCATCTCAAGGACTGTCTTATTTACCTCACCCCATGCCTCCACAAATTTATGATCTCTTAGAGGAAATGCAGGCAGATATAGACCAAAACGAAGCTGATTCTGATTCAACTGACATGGTTCTTCAATTAGCAATTGATGCTAATGCTTTGCAGGATTCTTTAGACCTTGTTTCAAGTGTGCAAGCTGATTTTTTGTTAGGAATAGCTATTGAAGAAAATGCAGCTGCTGATTTAGCTGAATCTGAAGCAGGTGCTGCAGCCGATGCAAATCTTCAAGCTGCAATTGATGCTAATGCTTCTGCAGACCAGGCCGAATCAGAAGCTGGAACAGCCGCTGATGCTGGCTTACAAGCCGCTATTGACGCCAATGCTGCTGATGACCAAGCTGAATCTGATGCCGGTGCTGCAGTCGATGCTGACTTACAAGCTGCAATTGACGCTAATGCAAATGCAGACCAAGCTGAATCTGATGCAGGCGATGCTGCCGATGCAGACCTACAATTAGAAATCGACGCAAATACTGCTGCTGATCTTGCTGAATCTCTTGCAGGTGCTGCTACTGACGCAGATCTTCAAGCTAGTATTGACGCTCTTCAAGTATCATCAGAAAGTGCTGACATTGATCTTTCAAATTCCATTGAAGCTAATTACCTAGCAGACCAAGAAGAAAGTGAAGCAGGAGATGCTGCTGATGCAGATTTACAAACTGCAATTGATGCTAACTCTGCATCGGATGCAGCAGTTGCAATTGCTTTACAAAACTCAATTGATGCTAATACTGCAGCAATTAATGCAAATGCGTCTGCTGATATAGAAGAATCTAATGCAGGTGCAGCTGCTGATCAAGCTCTACAAAATGCCATTGATGCAAACTCAGCATCAGATGCTACTAATGCTTTAATACTTCAAGCTGCAATTGATGCAAATGAAGCTGCTTCTTTAGAAGCCGACGCTAATTTACAAACTGCTTTAGATGCTAATTCTTCAGCTGATGCAGCCGTTGCAATTGCACTTCAAGCTGCAATTGATGCTAACACTGCAGCTGATGCTGCTGAATCCACTGCAGGTGATGATGCTGATCTTGAACTTCAAGCTGCATTGGATGCAAATGCCGCTGCTGACCAAGCGGAGTCTGAAGCTGGAGATGTTGCTGATCAAGCAATACTTGATTTGTTAAATCAAAATCAATCAGAATACGAATTAGCTTATTCTGATCTTCAAGCTCTAATCACAGCAAATACAATCGCTGATTCGCAAGAAAGTATAGAAGGTGCCAGCGCAGATGCAAATATTCTTGCATTTGTAAATAGCCAAATTGCTTCTTTAAATCAAAATATTTCTACTGTCCAAGCTGATTTAATCCAAAATGGAATTGCCGATGAAAGTGAGTCGACAGCTGGAGATAATGTTGATTCAAGCTTACAGGATCAAATAAGTGTAAACTCTGTAGATATTGCAACGAACACAACTGATATTTCAACTAACGTAAGTACAATCGCATCAAACACTATGTCAATCTCTTCGAATACTTCTGATGTTTCTACTAACGTAGTGAATATTGCTAATAATGCGTCAGCTATTTCTTCAACTCAGAATCAAGCTAATGCAAATACTGCTGGTGTTTCAACTAACGCTTCAGGCATAACAAATAATGCAGCTGAAATTGTTGATCTAATTGCTACTACAGATGATTTACAAAATGCGGTAAATACACTTGCTACATTAATAAACGTGTATGCAGCGCAAATTGATGCAAATACTGATGCTATAGATGCTATGGATGGCACTTCTATTGGCCAAATGAACTACTGGAACGGTAGCTCTTGGGTTCCTGTACCAGCTCCGCCTTCTGGCGATGCATATTTACGCCTGATAGGTGGAATTCCTATTTGGGTTGTAGAATAAATTATGAGCTAGTTTAACTGTGGTTTTCTTTTAGAAAGATAAACTAGCAAGCTAATACCACTTAACATGAGCAGTACTGATATCAGTTCTGCTTGTGTTATTTCTAGGCCAAACATTTCGAAAGTTGTATTGACTCTTATTTTTTCAATCCAAAAGCGTTCAAAGCCATTAAATATTAGATAGATTGAGAAAAGAATTCCTTGAGTATTGAGCTTAGTTCTAATTGACCACAATATGCTGAATATCACTACAGCCATTATGGTTTCATATAGAGAGGTTGGAAATACTGGTACATCTAAGCAAGTTCCATATCCTTCAAAAATTTCCCATGGATCAGATTCTGTGATGTATCTGCCAACTTGATTTACGTTATTAGGGAAGTTGTAGCTCCAAGTCCATTCTGGAAGCCATGAGAGCCAATCTGGTTGAGGGTTTGGGTTGTCAATACCCCAATCTCCATCACCGCTAACTTGGCATCCAATTCTACCAACTCCATATGCTATCATTAAACTTGGCGCAACAGCGTCTGCTAAGTTTAAGAAGCTGAAATTGTACTTTCTTGCATAAAGCCAAACGCTAACTCCACCGCAAATAAGACCGCCATAAATAGTTAGTCCACCTAATAGAGAATTTAAGTTTGGAGCTTTTATAAAGGCAATAAATTGATCCGGGTACTCAATGTAGTGAAATAGTTTAGCCCCAAGTATTCCGCCGACAGCTGCAACTGTCATAAGTGAGCCAATATGCTCCTTAGGGTGAATTTCAATTTGTTTATACACAGGTTGTGGAAGCTCGTTTTTCTTGAATTCCCACCAATGCCAAAACCCAGTTCCAATTGCTGCAATGAAGCCCAAAATAATACTGCCGTCTAACGAGAACAACAAACTTTGGGGTTGAATGCCACCTTGAAATAAAGATTCTGCGTTAATTGCCAGATATAGGAATTTCCATCCAAATAAAAACCCAATTCCAGCTTGCCCTAAAATTCCAGAAATAGAAGCTGTTGCACCAGTTAATTCTTTGGCATATGTAGGGGTGAAGGTCCCTATTTCAGTTCGTCTTATTACTTCTTTCTTGAGAAAATAACCTGCAACTAGAAAAGCCATTGCTACAAAAAAACCAAAGCTATTTATTAGCTTAAAAAATGGAATCTCTATCCCAAACAGATCTTTTACAGCGAAATATAAATTTGGATACATATTAAATGTTTGTTGCTTTTCCGTTTACAAATCCATCAGGATTAATGCTGTCAAGATATATGTTTTCAGAGGAGTTAGAACTAACATCAGTTGACTTAACTGCAACTCGAACATATTCGGGAGTATATCCATATAGCACGCTGTCACCATCTGAAGATTCAACTAGCACTGGTCTTTTTAAGCCAATAAATTTTTCGTAATGAGCTCTTTGTTTTTTCAGGGATAAAATTCGTAGCATTTTATTCCTTTCCTGTCTAACGGGAACGGGTATTACGTCTTCAATTCTAAGCGCAGTTGTCTTTGGACGTTCGCTATAAGTGAAAACGTGTAAATAACTTATATCTAATGAGTTAATAAATTCGTATGTTTCTTGAAATCTCGAATTACATTCGCCTGGAAACCCAACAATAACATCGACTCCAATGCTTGCGTTTGGCATTTTCTTTTTAATGTATTCTATTCTGCTTTTATATAAATTAGTCCTGTATCGTCTTCTCATTAAAGAAAGAATATTATCAGATCCAGATTGAAGCGGTATGTGGAAATGAGGTTGAAATTTTTCACTTTTTGCAACGAAGTCAATAATCTCCTCAGATAGAAGGTTTGGCTCGATTGACGAGATTCTGTATCTCAAAACTCCTTCTACTTTATCTAATTCTTTAATTAAGCCCAAAAGTGTCTCACCGTTTCCCTTTCCGAAATCACCAATATTAACACCGGTTAAAACTATCTCTTTAGCTCCTTCTTTTACTGCTGATTCAGCTTGCTTAACTGTATCATATACAGAAGCAGATCTAGACCTACCTCTCGCAAGAGGAATTGTGCAAAAAGAACAAAAATAATCACACCCATCCTGCACTTTTAAAAAGGTCCTTGTTCTGTCGCCACTTGAAAAACCTGGGACAAATTCTCTAACTTCTTTTATTTCACATGCTCTTATCTCAGCATTTTGACGTTTTGTAAGGTTTTCAAGAAGATTTGGTAAATTAAATTTTTCATTCGCTCCCAAAACTAAATCCACACCCTTAATTGCCGAAATTTCTTGAGGTTTTAGCTGCGCATAACACCCTATTACAACTATGTAGGCCAAAGGATTAGAATTCAGAGATCTCCTAACAATATTTCTACATTTTGCATCTGCGTGATCAGTTACACTGCAAGTGTTAATGACAACTACGTCAGGCTTTTCATCAATTTTTACCTTAGCAAAACCGGCATCTTCCAGCTGTTTTGCTATGGTAGAGGTCTCGCTAAAGTTTAGCTTACAACCAAGTGTGTGAAATGCAACAGTGCCACCAGAAATCATTATGCAAATTTAATTCAGTTAATTGTATTATATTGCAGAACCTGTTTACATAACGAAAATTTTGAAAATGCGCAAAACGCTATCCCTTTTGATGTCGACAATATTTGTTTTGACTTCTTCTACAGCCCAATCTTTTATTAACGGAAACACTCTTCTTCCTGATACATACAACAGTGGAGGATGTGTCGGATTCACTGACATGGATGGTGATGGGTTTGACGATTTAGTTATCCTAGACCAAAGTGAAGACTTACACGTTCTTTATCAAGGTGCGAACGGTTCTTTCATTGATAATGACTTTGGTCAAGTAAGTAGCTCAAATCAGTGGGGGATGTGTGTGGCAGATTTCGACAATGACGGTCATAAAGACGTATTCTCTGGTGGTTCGTATGACGGAGTACACGTTCAACACATAACAGCATCAGGATTAAGCGATTCATTTTCTCTAGAACCTGGCTCAATGTTTATGCAAGCTTGTAACTGGGCTGATATTAATAATGATGGGTACTTAGATGTTTTTGCTTGTCATGATGATGCATTGAGCAGATTGTGGATGGGTGGACCTGAAGGTACTTTAACACCAGCTCCAGGCTTGATGCCATTAGAAGACTATGATTATTCAGATTACCCAAATACTGACCATAGCGGAAATTACGGTAGTGTTTTCTGTGACTTTGATACTGATGGAGACATTGACTTATACATTGCAAAATGTCGTCAGTTCGTAAATGACCCTAACGACCCAAGAAGAATTAATCAACTTTGGGTAAATGACGGAAACGGAAACTTTACTGAAGAAGCATTGGAAAGAGGTCTTGTTTTTTACGAGCAGAGCTG
Source organism: Bacteroidota bacterium (assembly GCA_036152255.1). GTDB lineage: Bacteria > Bacteroidota > Bacteroidia > Flavobacteriales_D > Sanyastnellaceae > UBA974. Next base: position 20,180 of record JAYZNI010000029.1, read on the forward strand.
GACAGCTGATTTTGCCGATATTGACAATGACGGCGATTTCGATTGTCTTGTAACAAATCACAGCACAAGCTTATATATCCTAGAAAATGATGGCGAAGGGTACTTCACGAACATCACTGTCGATGCAGGTTTAGACGTAGAAGGATTTTTTCTTCAAGCAAAAATGGAAGACTTTGACAACGATGGATATGTTGATCTAGTATATTCTGGTGGTGCTCACAGATATTATCACAATAACGGTGATAAGACGTTTACATATGTAGCAAACACATTCCCTGGTGATGACACTATGCACAGCCTTTGTACTGGAGATGTAAATAGAGACGGACAGGTTGACTTATACGCTAGCTACGGTGGTGGATATGTAAATCCAGATATGAACAATCCAGACGTACTATGGTTAAACGAAGGAAATGATAATCACTGGATTACATTTGAGTTAGAAGGAATTCAGTCAAATATTGACGCTGTAGGTGCTAAGGTTATTATCACTGGAAACTTTGGTACTCAAATTAGAGAAGTTAGAGCAGGCGAAAGCTATGGAATTACTTGCGCAGCTACTTGTCATTTTGGTCTAGGTAGCAATGAAAGCGTAGAAACAGCTATGATTCAATGGCCTTCAGGATTAGAAACTATTATTGAAAATCCTGAAATTGATCAATACCACTCAGTAAGTGAGGCTCCTTGTTTCGTTGATTTAGAGATAACATCTACAGCAGTTGGCTTCTGTCCAGGAGAAAGTCTAACAGTAAGTGCTCCTGAAGGATTTACTAGCTACTTCTGGTCAAATGGAACCGAAGGCGTAAATGAAATTACAGTTACGGAATCAGGAAATTACAGTTTGCTTATTTACGATGCTGATGGTTGTGCGGGTTCTTCAAACGTGATTTCTGTTATAGAAATTCAGCCAGATACTCCTACAATTGAAGTAAATGGTTCTCTTGCACTTTGTGATGGAAATACCATTGTTATGACAGCATCAAATGCTGATTCATGGGAGTGGAGTAATGGATTAACTACCCAAACTATTGAAGTAACTTCTGGTGGAACATATAATGTGAGTACAACAGATGTTTGTGGTAATACGGGGACTTCAGAGGTAGTTGTTGTCGAGCTTTACGAAGCTCCTGGTGTTCCACCAACAATGACAGATATAACAGTTGATTTAGGTAATGATGCAATTTTTAATGCAGTAGGTGATAATATCCGTTGGTACGATAGTGAGTTCGAAGGAAATCAGATTGGTGATGGTCCTTCATACACGGCTTTAGAATTAACAAGTGAATTAACGGTTTGGGCTTCACAAACAATTTCTACAACAGGCGATTTAGCTGTTGGGGGTGAGCTTGATACCCAAGAAGGAGGCCAATTCCATACAAATAGCCAGAGATGGTTAGAATTTGATGTACATGAAGAAATCGTTCTCCAGTCTGTAACTGTTTACGCTCAAGGTGAATACGAAAGAACTTTCCAGCTTATTGATTCTAATGAAAATGTACTAGAGGAAAACACTTTCTATGTAACTGAGGGCGGGTATGAGCTTGAACTTAACTATGAAATTGCTCCTGGATCAAATTATGGATTAAGGTGTATTTCTGAAGAACCACTTTTATGGCGAGAGGGAACAGATTCTGAACTTAATTACCCATATGATTTAGATGGTCTTGCTACTATCACAAATTCCACTGCTGGGCCTCAGTATAATTATTACTACTTTTTCTACGAGTGGAAAATTGAACCTCTTCCAATTCATTGTGAATCTGAAAGAGCTTCTGCAACAGCTTCAATCACTGGTGTAGAAAATGTAGAATTCCTAGCGCCTGAATTATTTCCAAATCCTGCATTAATTGGAAGTGAGCTAAGAATTTCTAATATGCCAAACTTCCCATGTACTTTTCAGTTAATGGATATTCAGGGAAGAATTATCGCAACATCTAATAAAAATATTATTTCGCTTAACGGAGTTAGTTCTGGAACTTTCTTCGTTAATATATTAAACGACGAGAACAATATGGTTGTTGGTACAACTAAACTTATAGTTCAATAACCAAAAGAGTTGATTAAAAAATTAATCTCTCTGCTTACTAGATTTATCCCAAGAACTGTGCTCCAACGTGGAGCACATCTTGGTTTAAGGACTATTAGCTGGATTTATGCTGGAAGTAGATTTGAGGACCCAATTGACGGAAAAGGGTACAGAAAATTACTGCCATATGGTAGAGTAAGAATAAGGAAGAATGCTCTTTCCCCCAGTACTTTGTCCTTGGAGAGACATAGGGCGCTTTGGGTTTATTTGAAGGAATGTACAGATTTTTTTAAAGCCCCATGCAGGATACTTCATTTGGCTCCAGAGTACTGTTATATCAAGAGATTTAAATCGCTAAATAATTTAGATTATGTAACGGGTGATTTGAATTCACCTTGGGCTGACCATCATTTTGATGTACATGCAATTCCATTTGATGACGATAGTTTTGACGTTCTAATGGCAAACCATCTACTGGAACATGTGGATGATGATTATAAAGTCCTTAGTGAGTTTTATAGAGTTTTAAAGCCTGGTGGTTGGGGGATCTTACAAGTTCCAATTGATTGGAATAACCCTCAAACCGAAGAAGATAATACTGTTACAGAACCTGCAGAAAGAGAGAGGCTTTATTGGCAAAGAGACCACCTAAGATTGTACGGATTCGTAAATTATCCAGATAGACTTAGAGGTGCTGGTTTTGAGGTGGAGATTGTAGATATGGAAAAGCTTCTTGGACTTGAGACCTACCGAAAGTATTGTCTTGGAGAGGAGAGGTGGGTGTTTGTTGTAAGGAAGGTTTAGCCTTCGT
>JAYZNI010000030.1:0-17555 GCA_036152255.1 Bacteroidota bacterium
CCCAAAATTGCTGTACTAGGACTAAATCCACACGCAGGAGATAACGGGTTAATGGGGGATGAAGAGAAGAATATTATTTCCCCAGCTATAAAAGAAGCCAATACAAAAGGAATAAAGGCATTTGGCCCATATGCAGCTGACGGTTTTTTTGGGTCGGGTGCATATAAAAAATTTGATGGAGTGCTAGCGATGTATCACGACCAAGGTTTGGCCCCATTTAAGGCTCTAAGTTTTGGTAGAGGAGTAAACTTTACTGCTGGAATCCAAATCGTAAGAACAAGCCCAGACCACGGTACAGGCTTTGATATTGCTGGGAAAAATGAAGCAACTGCAGATTCAATTCGATCTGCCATCTTCCTTGCAACTGATGTAAGAAAGAATCGCTTGAATTACCGCGAAATATCTAGCAATCCACTTAAAATTTCGCCACCAAAACGTGAATATCGAGATTCTAAGCGCTAATTAGCTATTAATGAAGAGTATTCACTATCTTTGCCCTCCCGAAATTTGGAAGGAATGGATCCTCTAGCGCTTTACAAAATCCCCTTTACGGGCTTAAAGACAGGGAAACATGAATTCCAAATGGATGTGGATCAAAAGTTCTTTACACATTTCCCTGAATCAGAAATCGAAGACGCTAAGGGCGTTGTAGATGTTGTACTTGAATATTCTGAAACCAATATGGTGCTGCATCTGAACATGAATCTGAATTGGAAAGTTCCATGTGGACGTTGTCTCGAGGAGCTTAACTACGACCTTCATCAAGAAGATAGAATTGCTATCCAATACGGAGAAGAAACAGTAATCAACGAAGATTTATGGATTTTAGGCAAGAATGAGATTGAGTTAGACCTAGCCCAAACCATTCTAGAATTAGCCCACATATCACGTCCAATACACCAGGTTCACGAAACTGAAGAAGATTGTGATCCTAAAATGTTAGAGTATTTCAAATCAGATGATGGAGAAAGTGAAAGACCTATTGACCCTCGTTGGGACGCTTTAAAGAATTTGTAAAAATATCGTAATGGCACATCCTAAACACAGACAGAGTAAAACTCGTACTCGTAAACGTCGCACACACTACAAGGCTACTGCGCCTAACGTAAGTACTTGTCCAACTACTGGACAACCGCATATGTTCCACCGTGCACACTGGCACGAGGGTAAGCTTTACTACAAGGGTAAAGTGGTTATGGAAAGAGAAGAGGCATAACAAGTAACCTGTACTCTATCGAATGATATTCAATTCAAGGGGAGCTTCCGCTCCCCTTTTTATATATACGATAGTTATTCACGTTTAAGTTTTTAAGACTAAACTCACAAGTCTAGGCCAATCCATTTTAAGCATATAACTTGCGCTACTATTCGCATTTAAGACGAACTGAATCAATAATTTATGAAAGCAGCAATCACAAGTGTCGCAGGGTATGTTCCCGAGGACATACTAACAAACGACGATCTAAGCAAAATGGTCGATACCAATGATGAATGGATTAAGACTCGTACAGGTATTTCTCAAAGACACATACTGAAGGAACCAAACAAGGCAACCTCTGACATGGGAGCTGAAGCTGTGAAAACTCTTTGCAAAAAAAGAGGAATTGAACCTACAGAAATTGATGTCTTGATTACAGCAACTGTAACACCAGATATGTTGTTTCCATCTACTTCTAATCTTATTGCAGTAAAAGCAGGTGCAACTAATGCTTGGGGTTTTGACCTAAGTGCGGCATGTTCAGGATTTTTATTTGCATTAACAACTGGAGCACAGTTCATCGAAAATGGAACTTATAAGAAGGTTGTAATAGTAGGAGCAGATAAAATGAGCTCAATCATAGATTATACAGATAGAACTACATGTGTTTTATTTGGTGATGGTGCTGGTGCTGTACTTCTTGAAGCCTCGGAAGATGATAATGGCATAATCGACCATATTCACAATTGCGACGGAACTGGTGCTGAATTTCTATGTATGAAGGCAGGAGGATCATTAAATCCCGCATCACATGAAACTGTCGATGCAAAACAGCACTATGTATTTCAAGAAGGAAAAACAGTATTTAAGTCTGCCGTTACAGGAATGGCTGACGTGAGCTATGAAATTATGGTAAGAAACAACCTTGAAGGAAAAGACATAGCATGGCTAGTTCCTCACCAAGCCAATCTCAGAATTATTGATGCAACCCAAAGAAGAATGGGTGTGGATCCTGAAAAAGTTATGATAAATATTCAGAACTACGGAAACACAACAGCAGCAACTATTCCTCTGTGTCTAAGAGATTGGGAATCACAATTAAAGAAAGGAGATAATTTAATTCTCGCAGCATTTGGCGGAGGGTTTACTTGGGGTAGCATTTACCTAAAGTGGGCTTATGAAGCTAAATCTTAACTATACATTACTAAATTGGTCTTCTGAATCGCAAGCGATCATGAAACAAACTGAAATACACGACCTCATTAAATTCGTCGCAAAAGCTGGCGTTACTGAGGTAGAAATAGAGCATAAAGACTTTAAAATCACAATAAAGTCAGAGATGCCAAAGAAAGGGAAGAAGGGTTCTGACGAACCAATTATCCAACAAATACAAGTTCCAGTTGCTACCCCTGTTATACAGGCTCCGCCTGTAGCTGCAGCACCGGCTCCTGCACCAGCGCCAGCACCGGTTCCCCCAGCTCCAGCAGCAGAAGCCCCGGCAGCTCTAGCAACAGACGACACTTCTAACTTTATTGAAGTGAAGTCACCAATGATTGGAACTTTCTACAGACGCCCTAGTCCAGACAAGGATCCGTTTAAAGATGTTGGCGACAGCATTAAGGAAGGCGACATTGTTTGCGTAATTGAAGCAATGAAGCTCTTTAACGAAATTGAATCAGAGGTAAGCGGTAAGATTGTGAAATTCCTAGTTGAGGACAACTCTCCAGTAGAATACGATCAACCACTTTTCCTTGTTGATCCTTCTTGATCAATCTGATAAATCATGTTTAAGAAAATCCTCATAGCAAATAGGGGTGAAATCGCACTACGCGTTATACGCACCTGCCGTGAAATGGGCATAAAAACAGTTGCTGTTTATTCAACTGCTGACAAAGACAGTCTTCCAGTAAGATTTGCTGATGAAGCAGTTTGCATAGGCCCTGCACCGAGTAGTGAGAGCTATCTAAATATTCCCAATATTATTGCTGCAGCAGAAATTACTAATGCTGACGCTATCCATCCTGGATACGGATTCTTAAGTGAAAACGCAGCTTTCTCAAGAGTGTGCCAAGAAAATGACATTAAGTTTATTGGTGCTAGCCCTGAGATGATTGATGCAATGGGTGATAAGGCATCTGCAAAAGCAACTATGAAAGCTGCAGGTGTTCCAACAATTCCTGGTAGTGAAGGAATACTTGATTCTTTTGACGAAGCAAAAGCTTGTGCTAAGGAAATTGGATACCCTGTTATGCTTAAAGCAACTGCCGGTGGTGGTGGTAAAGGAATGCAAGTATGCCACGATGACGAGAGCTTAGCAGAAGGTTGGGAAAGCACAAGAAGAGAGGCTGCAGCTGCATTTGGCAATGACGGAATGTACATGGAGAAGTTCGTTGTAGAACCTCGCCATATCGAAATTCAAATTGCTTCAGATTACAGAGGTAAGGCATGTCACTTAAGCGAAAGAGACTGCTCTATCCAGAGACGTCACCAAAAGCTGGTTGAAGAAGTTCCTTCTCCATACATGACTGATAAGCTCAGAGAGAAAATGGGTGAAGCAGCAATAAGAGCAGCTGAAGCAGTAAAGTATGAAGGTGTTGGTACTGTGGAATTCTTAGTTGATGCGAATCGAGATTTCTATTTCATGGAGATGAATACACGTATCCAAGTAGAGCACACTATTACTGAAGAGGTTATTAACTACGATCTTATCAAGGAGCAAATCAAACTTGCTGCGGGAGAAAAGATTAAGGGAAGAAATCACTTCCCTACTATGCATGCGATTCAATGTAGAATTAATGCAGAGGACCCAGATAGGAACTTTGCTCCTTGCCCTGGTGATATTACAAATTACCACCAGCCTGGAGGTCATGGTGTTCGTCTAGACACTCATGCTTATGCTGGTTACCGCATCCCTCCATACTACGACAGTATGATTAGTAAGCTTATTGTTGTAGCCCAAACCAGAGAGGAAGCCATTACTAAAATGGAACGCGCACTAGACGAATACATCATAGAAGGCGTAAAGACTACTATTCCTTTCCACAAGAAACTTATGAAACATGAGAGATTCCGTTCAGGAAACTTCACGACTAAGTTCTTAGAAGAGGAAACTATCTAGATTTTACAATATTGGTCGTGCTATGACCCGGGAGAAGGTGTATTGTACGTACTTCTCCTCCATTTTTTTTGACCTCATTTGACCCAATTATGTACTTGGGATTAGATGGGTCTGAGCATTCTGAGTCATAATCATCTCCCTTTACAAGAACATCTGGATTGACTGCAGAAATAGCCTCTAACGGTGTGTCCTCACTGAATATTATTACTAAGTCTACACAAGACAATCCAGAAAGTAAATCCGCTCTATTTGATTCTGAATTAATAGGCCTTTCAGGACCTTTGTTCAACCTTCTAACACTATCGTCGTCATTTATCGCAACTACTAGTTTTGACCCAAACTCAGCTGCTGATTCTAAGCAATGGATATGGCCAACGTGAAGAATGTCAAATACACCATTCGTAAAAACAATCTTATGACCGTCGTTACGCCAGCTTTGAATTGTATCTAATGAGGACATGATTAAGCTTTTGACTTATTCAATCTAGCGATAATAATATGGAAATATCCGACAGCTCCTGCAAGAATGAGCATAGCGGTTTGGGTTAACCACACAACATGACCTACAGCGAGACCTATAACCTTGTCATAACCTATAGACTCAAACCCAAGCATAACGGCACCTTGGTAAGACCCAATTCCACCAGGCGAAGGGAATAACATCCCAAATCCTCCACTCACCATCACCCACAATCCCTGAAAAACTCCCAAATCCTCGAGACCATCCATAGAGATGAAAATGACAAAGGCCATCAAGTAATACATAATCCAAATGAATAATGTATGCAAAATAAACCATATTTTTCTCTCCATGTTTTGGACACTCTTCACGCCATCACCTATTCCCCTGATGAACTTCAATATTTTAGATTTGTTATTCTTTCTTTTCAAAATTGCATAGCCACCAATTGAAAAAACACCTATTGCTAATGCTAGCACAAATAGAGCTGAACCGCCTGGGATTTGGATTGATGAAAACAATCCCAAAACGGCATCGAAGTTTGTGATAAATGCTATCGTTAATAAAATCAAAAGCATCAAAATATCTACAACTCTCTCGGTAATTACAGTTCCAATGAGCTTGTCTACAGGCACATCGTCAGTTGAATTCAAAGCAGCACATCTTGCAACTTCTCCAGATCTTGGGAGAAAGATGTTTGCTAAATAGCCAAACGCAACAGCAGCAACTGCGTTTGTCGTTGATGCTTTATATCCCATTGGGTTCAACAATAAATTCCACCTAATGCCTCTACTAAAAACAGCTAGGAGGCCCATTGTAAGTGTCACTGAAACAGCCCAAAAAGGAGCAGAAGACATCTTCTCAATAAGAGCTTCCTTATCGTCAACAAATTCAGTGAGCTTAGTAAGAAGAAACACACCTATGGCCAAAAAAGCAGCATAAGTTATAAGCTGCTTAAGGTTCATTTAGATAACTTATTTGTTTCAGCATTTGGGAAAACGACAGTTGGTGTGAAGTTTTTTGCTTCTTCAATTGTCATTTGGCCATAAGCAATAACAATAACAACGTCTCCAGGTTGGCAACGTCTAGCTGCTGGACCATTTAGGCAGACTTGGCCCGACCCTCTTTCACCCTTAATAATGTATGTTTCGATACGCTCACCGTTATTAATGTTTACGATTTGGACTTTCTCACCCTCTACCATTCCAGCGGCATCTATCAAATCAGGATCAAGAGAGATACTTCCTATATAGTTGAGATCAGCTTCTGTAATAGTTAGCTGATGCAACTTAGATCGCATTACTGTGATTAACATGGTGCAAAAATACTGTATTCTATTGCTTTTCCTGTCGCCAAACCTCATAGGTTTTTAATGCCTCCTCATACCACTCTAGTCCAAATCTCCTTACCAGAGCTTCCCTACAAAATTCTAGCACACTTATCTCCTTAGCTGCTCCACAAATTCGGGCTCCTTCACATATACTCCAGTTGTGATAATTAAGGGCAATAAAGTCAACTAATTTATTAATTCTAATGGGGTACAAATGACACGAAATTGGTTTTTTCCATTCAGTTTTACCGTCCCTATGTGCCTGTTCAATCCCACAATGAAGAGTGCCGTTTTCGCTTTTAGTAGCATAAACACAGACACCTCCATCAATTAACGGAGTCTCTATATCTCCATCACTTCCAAAAGTAAAAAACCCTTTTTTAGAAATTACATTTAGACTTTCTTCAGATAAATAGGGCTTTACTTCGTCAAAAATCTCATCGAGTATAGCACATTCTTCTTCAGTAAGCGGAGCTCCTGCTTCTCCCTCAACACAACACGCTCCTTTACACGCATTTAAATCGCATGCAAATTGTTTTTCGAATATCTCTTCTGATAGAAGTTTACTCCCTATTAAAATCATGTACGCAAAGTTAAGCTCAGATTATATTTGCGGAGATGTTACAAAATGGTAACGAACAAAATCTAAAGAAAGGGCTTTCCAGAATAAAGCTCCTATTGCCTACCATTTTGAGTTTGGGCGTAATCTACTATTTATTTAAGGACGACTTTTCACAATTTGAAGGTGTCGTATTTAACGGAAATGTTGCTATTGCTCTAGTTGCTACATTGACCATGGTATTTATCCGAGACGCCGCATATGTTGTTCGTCTTAAAATTCTTTCACTTGGTAAATTGAGTTGGAGAGGATCATTTAACGCGGTTATGCTTTGGGAATTTGCCTCTGCCCTTACACCAACTGTCATAGGCGGCTCTGCATTTGCAGTCTTAATTCTAAAGCGAGAGGGCATAAACATAGGCCGAAGCGTAGCAACGGTTCTAATAACTGCGCTAATGGACGAATTATTTTATGTCCTGGCAGTTCCAACAGTACTTCTGTTTGTAAGCCTTGACTCTTTTTTCCCTCATAACATCTCTAATCTTTGGTTTGAATCAGGAGTCAAAACCCTATTCATTGGCGGTTATATCCTCACTTTCACAGTATCTCTTGTTATAGTCTCTGCGCTTTTTATCTCCCCAAGAGGAACAGGAAAAATTATTGGCTTACTATTTAGGTTGCCATTTTTAAATAAGTGGAGCTATAAAACTGAAGACTGGACTGAGGATTGGGCTTTAGCTTCGGATAATTTAAAAGGCCGTTCTTTAAAGTTTTGGGCTGGAGCATTTGGATCAACACTATTAAGTTGGACAGCTAGATTTTTAACTCTCAATGCGATTTTAATAGCATTTATGGAATCCATTCCACATGCTGAAATTTTAGCAAAACAATTAGCAATGTGGATAGTAATGTTACTTAGCCCCACACCTGGTTCTTCTGGCATTGCAGAAGTTGCTTTTCCAACATTTATTGGACCAGCTTTAACCCCAGAAATTTCTATGGCAGCTCTAGGAGGAGTTGTACTTGTGTGGCGTAATCTCACATATTTTATTTACCTAATTATTGGCTCGATATTAGTACCAGGTTGGTTGGCGAATACTAGTCGCACATAGCTTAACTTTAGCTCCCTAAGAAAATAATCATGGCGAAAGGAAAAGGAACGAGAGCGGTGCACGCAGGTGTTGAACCCTGCGAGGCAACAGGTGCAATTATGACTCCCATATACCAAACCTCAACATACGTTCAAGATGGTGTAGGAAACCACAAGGGATACGAATACTCAAGAACTCTTAATCCCACTAGGCACGCTTTGGAAAAGGCGCTTGCTGAATTAGAAGGCGCTAAATACGGTTTGGCATTCGCCTCAGGTTTAGCTGCTATGGATAATTTGATAAAGATCCTGAAGCCTGGTGATGAGGTTATTTCTACAGATGATCTTTACGGAGGGTCATATAGACTTTTTACTACTGTATTTGCCAATTTTGGCATTAAGTTTCACTTTGTAGACCTAAGTGATTCTGATGCTTTAAGAAGTGTTCTCAACGAGAATACCAAATTAGTTTGGATTGAAACCCCAACTAATCCAATGATGAAAATAACTGACATCAAAGCAGTATCTGAATCTGTTTCTGGCAACGATGTGTTAGTTTGTGTAGATAATACCTTCGCTACGCCAATGCTTCAGCAACCACTTAATGAAGGCGCTGATGTTGTGATGCACTCAGCAACAAAATACATAGGTGGACACTCTGATTTAGTAATGGGTTGTTTGATGCTCAACAATGATGCTCTTGACGAAAAGCTAAGAACTCTTCAAAATTCTTGTGGAGCAATTGCTGGCCCAATGGATAGTTTCTTGGTGCTAAGAGGCATTAAGACTCTTCACTTAAGAATGCATAGACACAGCGAAAATGGAAAAGCTGTGGTCGATTATTTATCTAGTCATCCAAAAGTTGAAAAGGTGTACTGGCCAGGGTTAGAGTCTCATCCTGGACATGAGATTGCAAAAAAGCAAATGACAGGATTCGGCGGTATGATTTCTTTTATCATTAAGGGAGACAATATTGAAAACGCATATAAGTTTTTAGAAACTGTAGAGATTTTCACACTAGCAGAATCTCTTGGCGGTGTTGAATCTCTTGTTGGACATCCGGCAACGATGACACATGCATCAATACCCAAGGAAGTAAGGGAAAAGGTTGGGGTTACAGATGGATTAATCCGTTTGAGTTTAGGAGTAGAAGATGTTGAAGATTTAATTGAAGATTTAAGTTCAGCATTAGAAAAAGTTTAATGAGTAATACCAAAGAACATCACGCAGTAATTGGAGCTGGCTTAATAGGTGGGCTTTGGGCTTTACTACTTGCCCAAAGAGGATTTAAGGTTACACTTTACGACAGAAGACCAGACCCAAGGAAAGCAGGGGGTGATGTTGGTAGATCTATTAACCTAGCCCTTAGTGATAGAGGTTGGCGTGCGATGGAAAAAGCTGGGGTAGAAAACGAGGTGCAAAAAATTGCACTACCAGTTCAAGGTCGTATTATGCACGACCATTCAGGCAAGCAGTTTTTCCAACAATACGGAAATGACGATCAATTTATCTATTCCGTTTCAAGAGGTAGGTTAAACATGCTCCTCGTTGAGGAAGCAGAAAAGCACCCTCTTGTAGAAGTGAAATTTAACCATCCATGTTCTGGATATTCCCTAGAGGGCGATAAGGTAAATGTAGTGTTTAAGAATGGGAATACTATTTCCCATGATAGACTATTTGGCACTGATGGAGTATACAGTGCTGTGAGGAATACAATGGCTCGTAACGACAGATTCAACTATACTCAGCAATACATTCCTCATGGATATAAAGAAATCCTTATGCCCCCTAATGATGAAGGGGATTATAGAATAGCAAAAAACGGGTTGCATATTTGGCCTAGGGGTCAGTTCATGTTTATGGCGCTACCCAATCCTGGAGGTAGCTTCACTTGTACTCTTTTTGCTCCTTTCGAAGGAGAGGAATCATTTGAAAACATTCGATCTGATAAAGATGTTTTGGCATTCTACCAGAAGCATTTCCCAGATTCAATAAATATGCTACCAAACCTTATTGAGGATTGGAATGCAAATCCCGTAAGCTCTATGTGCACTGTTAAGTGTTCTCCTTGGAATGATGGTGGAAGAGTTGCTCTTCTAGGTGATTCTGCTCATGCCATAGTTCCTTTTTATGGACAAGGTATGAATTGTGGATTTGAAGATTGCTCAATCCTTGCAGAGCTAATTGACTCACTTCCTGAAGATGCTTCTAATGGAAATTGGATAGAAATGCTGGACGAATATTCTAGGGTGAGAAAGCCAGCAGCAGATGCGATTTTGGATTTGGCCTTACACAATTATATAGTGATGAGAGATAAGACTGGAGATCCTAGATTCCAGCTGCAGAAAAAGATTGAAGCTCGAATCGCTGCGGCTTATCCTGATAAGTGGAAGCCTCTATATTCATTGGTTACGTTTAGCCATACACCATATAATGAGGCATGGAACAGGGGGGAATTGCAACAAGCAGTTATGAACGTTGTAATGTCGCAATCTGATATTCATATGTCATGGGAGAGCGAAAAAATAATAGAACTTGCAATAAATACTTTGGATAAGTTTGAAAAGAACCCAAACACTTTAGCACGCCCTGAACCCCTCCTATCTGTAGATGTTTAGAATTAGGAATATAATTGCATTATTTACATCGTCTGTCTTTGTGGTACAAGTTGTAAAATGCCAACATCCTTCCTTCGAATCGACTTTAAAAACACATAAGCCCTGGGCTTTAACTTTTTCTGGTGGGGTTAATGGATTTTTTAAAGGAAATGAGGCGTGGGATATAAATGTGCCTTTAGCTGGCACTTTTCAAGGTTCTCAGACCTCAATAATAGACGGTATTTGGACTCCAAATAACAAGCTTGGTTGGATGGCAGGTCTTGGATGTCAATACGCTTTTGAAGACCCCATTCTCATTGATAGATTATCCTTTAATTTTATTGGATCCAAAAGAAATATGTCAGAAAATTTCTCTGGTTCATTCTTAGAAAACGCTGATACAAATGCTACTTTTTATGCTGATACAACTCTTGCAATATCGAGGAATGCAATCAACATAGGAGCTGCACTAACAGCTTATAATTCTCTGAATATATCACCTGATTTATTCATAGAAAGCGGTCTTGGAATTTCATATAAAAGAGACTTCTTCGCTCAAACAGTTTTGGACTCCGCAGGATATCCTTTCCAAGGGGAACCCCAAATCCAAACCTTAAGCCTAGAAGCAACTATTGGCGTTGGGGTTATGATGTGGAAGGGGCGTTTCTTAAGACTGCATCTTACAACCGATCTCCTGCAATTCATAAATGATGAAACTCATCAAAATTCCAGAAATGGCGCTGGCACATTCTTGTGGACGATGCAAGATTACAGATCATACAGAATAGTCTTCAACTATGATTTATTCCTCAGAGATAAGGGGAAGAAGAACTGTGCAAACCCCAACCACTCAGAGCAGGCAAAAGAGCTATTTGGTAGTGAAATGCGCGGCTTTAGAAAGGGAAAAAAGAACAACAAGAAAAAGAAGAAGCGCAGGAAGGACATCTATTAGTCAGCGCACAGCTCAACTAGCACTTTCGCAGTATCTGATGGATGTAGAAAGGCAATTGTTTTGCCATCAGCTCCAGGTTTTGGGCCACTTATGCACCTGTACCCTTCATCTTCAAGTCTAGAAATTTCTGCAACTATATCTTCTACGTGAAATGCGATGTGATGAAGGCCTTCACCCCTCTTAGCGATATGCCTTGCAATGGCCCCATCCTCAGATGTTGATTGAAGAAGCTCAACTTTTGACTCTCCGGTTTGGAAGAAAGAAGTAATTACATTTTCATCCTCTACCTCTTCCCTTTTATACGGGGCCAAACCCAATACATCGGTAAATACTTTCTCAGCAGCGGCTAAATCTTTCACTGCAATACCCAAGTGTTCTATCCTCTTCATGCTTCAAAGGTATGTAATCCGTAACTTTGCAGACATGAATCTATCCTTAGAAGGAAGAAGGGCGTTAGTCTGTGGAGCGTCACAGGGCATTGGCCTTGCTGCTGCGCAAGAACTAGCTAGCCTTGGTGCAAGAATTACGCTTCTTGCTAGAAATGAAGAATCACTTAAGTCAGCTCTAGCTACATTACCTGAAGTTAGTTCTGGATCTCACGATTATGCAGTTGCAGATTTTAGCAATTCAAACAATGTTTCATATGTTGCGACAGATCTTGTGAAAACTCATGAATTTGACATCTTAATAAACAATACTGGCGGACCTACCGGAGGGCCAATATCAGAGGCAAACTCCGATGCTTTTGTTGCAACATTTGAGCAACACCTCCTTTGCAATCACAAATTAGTTCAAGCATTATTGCCAGGAATGAGAAGTAGAGGGCACGGACGAATTGTGAATGTAATTAGTACGTCTGTAAAAGCTCCTTTGAACAATTTGGGAGTTTCAAATACTATCAGAGGCGCTGTTGCTAATTGGTCAAAAACTCTAGCAAATGAAGAGGGTAAAAACGGGATAAGAGTAAACAATGTACTACCTGGAGCAACTAACACATCTAGACTTCAGGGAATTTTGGAAGCAAAGGCTACTAAGACAGGAAAATCAATGGATGAAGTGAGAAATGAAATGATAGGTGCTGTGCCTGCAGGAAGATTTGGAGAGCCAATTGAAATAGGATCTGCAATTGCTTTCCTATGCACTCCAGCAGCTGACTACATCAGTGGTATTAATTTGCCAGTTGATGGTGGAAGAACCGCCTCCCTTTAGAACTATATTTGCTTAGACAAAACGTTCTAAAAAACTACGTTTAACTATATTACTATGCAGGAAAGAATTGATGCTTTTATGTCACTAGCGGCCAAGCGCAATGCAAATGAACCAGAATTCCTTCAAGCTGTTCAAGAAGTAGCTGAAACAGTAATCCCTTTTATTGATAAAAATCCAAAGTACGCAAACGCGCGCGTTCTTGAAAGAATGATTGAACCAGAGAGGATAATCATCTTCAGAGTGCCTTGGGCGGATGACGAAGGAAATGTTCAAGTAAATAGAGGTTTCAGAGTAGAATTCAACTCAGCGATTGGACCTTATAAAGGAGGTTTAAGATTCCACCCTTCGGTAAACCTTAGCATCCTTAAGTTCCTCGGCTTTGAACAAGTATTTAAAAACTCATTAACTACACTTCCACTAGGTGGTGGCAAGGGTGGTTCTGATTTCGATCCGAAAGGAAAGAGCGATAACGAAGTAATGCGCTTCTGCCAAAGCTTTATGACTGAGCTAAGCAGACATATTGGTGCAGATACTGATATACCAGCTGGTGACATAGGTGTTGGTGGTCGTGAAATTGGCTACATGTTTGGCCAGTATAAAAGACTTCGCAATGAATTCACTGGAGTACTAACTGGAAAGGGTGTGAATTGGGGCGGTTCCCTAATTCGTCCAGAAGCTACAGGATACGGAACAGTATATTTTGCTCAAGAGATGCTAGCAAACAAAGGTGACTCGTTTAGCGGAAAAGAGGTTGTAATATCTGGTTCTGGAAACGTAGCACAATTTGCTGCTGAAAAGTGTATCGAACTAGGAGCTAAGGTTCTTACAATGTCAGATTCTAAAGGTTTCATCTACGATCCTGAAGGGATTGATGCTGAAAAGCTAGAATGGATCATGGATCTTAAGAATAACCGAAGAGGAAGAATCAGTGAATATGCTACTCAATATCCTAATGCTACCTTCACTGAGGGAAGTAGACCTTGGAGTACTGCGTGTGATGTTGCTCTTCCATGCGCAACCCAAAACGAATTGAACGGTGACGAAGCACAAGCTCTACTAAGCAATGGATGTAAGTGTATCGCTGAAGGTGCAAACATGCCTTGTACACCAGAAGCGGTAGAAGTATTCCACCGTGCAGAGGCTCTTTTCTCACCAGGCAAAGCATCAAACGCTGGTGGTGTTGCTACATCTGGTTTAGAGATGACTCAAAATAGCATGAGAATGTCTTGGACTAGAGAAGATGTTGATGAAAAGCTTCAAAACATAATGAAGAACATACACGGTCAATGCGTTAAGTACGGAGCAGACGAGAATGGGCATGTTGACTACGTAAAAGGAGCAAATATTGCAGGCTTCGTAAAAGTTGCGGATGCCATGATTGACCAAGGAGTTGTATAATTATAAACTAAATGAAATCTGAAAAAATAAATTTAATTAATTCATTAGTCCTGATAATATTTGGGCTTTGGGGATATTTTGACACACAATCATATACTGCATTCATACCTGTTGGATTTGGAAGTGTCCTACTATTTTGCAATAATGGTTTAAAAACTCAAAATAAAGTCGTTTCTCATATAGCTGTACTGTTGACATTAATAATACTTATTGCATTAATTGGAATGAGACTGCCTAAAAGTATTGAATCAGGTGGGCTTGGTTTAATTAGAGTAATTATCATGATTCTGACTTCATCAATATCGATGTATTCGTTTATAATGAGTTTTATTAATGCTCGTAGATCTTAAAAACTATCTTTTTTAATGCGATTTATTGTTATTGTCTCATGTGTCATTTTCGTTTTCAATTCATGCGGAAATAATCCAGAAAAAAACAATAACATACAATCAGACAATATGACTATGGCTGAAGCTGCACGTGTTTATGGATTTAAATGTGCAATTTGTCACGGCAAAGATGGAAGATCCGTCATTAATACTGCTCCAAATCTCACAGAATCAACCATGTCTCAAGCAGAAAGAATTGCTATTATAAAATACGGTAAAAACACAATGCCTCCTCAGAAGGATGTACTTGATAGCAAGACTATCGAAGGTATTGCTACCTACATAGAATCTTTTAGGGAGTAGTTTTGAAGAGACGCAGAAAAAAATTAATAGATACTGCCTTAGAGAAGGAAACTTGTGTTCTCGCAGGAGTTGCTACTCAACACCAAAAAAGAGAACAGCTTGAAGAGTACCTTGAAGAACTTGCCTTTTTAGCAACAACAGCTGATGCAATAACAAAGAAAGTTTTCATTCAAGGGCTTGCTCGTCCAGATGTAAAAACATTTGTTGGGTCAGGTAAATTACAAGAAATTAAAGAATACGTTAAGGCTGAAGAAATCGATATGATAATCTTCGATGACGAGTTGAGTGGTTCTCAAATTAGAAATATTGAAAAGGAGATTGAAAATGTAAAAATTCTCGATAGGCCAAACCTCATCCTCGACATTTTTGCTCAAAGAGCTAGAACTTCACACGCAAAAACACAGGTTGAATTAGCCCAATACCAATACATACTCCCAAGGCTTACCAATATGTGGACACACCTTCAGAAACAAAAGGGAGGTATAGGTATGAAAGGTCCTGGTGAAAAGGAAATTGAGACTGATAGAAGAATCATCCGCGATAGGATAGCACTCCTCAAAAAAGAATTATCTGCCATAGATAAACAAATGGCAACCCAAAGGAGTAATAGAGGCGCTCTAATAAGAGTTGCTCTTGTGGGATATACGAATACTGGAAAAAGCACCTTGATGACTGCCTTATCCAAAAGCAACGTCTTTGCCGAAAACAAGCTATTTGCAACACTCGACACAACAGTGCGAAAAGTGGTGGTAGGCAATCTTCCATTTTTGTTGAGCGATACTGTTGGGTTTATCCGAAAGCTTCCCACTCAGCTTGTTGAAAGCTTTAAATCAACTCTTGATGAGACGAGGGAAAGCGATTTCTTAATCCACGTCATCGATGTTAGCCATCCTCAATTTGAGGATCAGCTAAATGTCGTAGATAGGACCCTAAATGAAATTGGATCTGACGATAAGCCAACACTATTGCTTTTTAACAAAATAGACCAAATCGTGAAAGAAGACGTTCTAACTAGCCTTCAAGAGAGATTTGAAAAGGACGGTCGCGACGTATTCTTTATGAGCGCACTCAATAAAGACCATGTTATAAGGTTAAGAGATGAACTTTATCTAAGAGTTAAAGAACTTCACTCTAAGCGCTATCCATACAATCAATTCTTATATTAGTCTCATGTCAAGCATTCGCCAAGAAAAAGTAGCCAACCTCATCAAGCAGGAATTGAGCATAATTTTTCAGCAAAATACATCAATGAGATATGATGGAATCTTCATCACTGTTACATTGGTGAGGATGTCGCCTGATTTGGGTTTAGCAAAAGTATTCCTAAGTTTTATGGCAGTAAATGACACTGATAAAGCTCTCAGAAAAGTAAAGAAAGAGGCGACTTGGACAAGGAAAACTCTGGCTGGAGTGATTGGGAAGCAAGTTAGGCGTATCCCTGAATTACAATTCTACATTGACGACAGTTTAGATTACTACGATGCTGTAGAAGAAGCCCTGAAAAGTTAAAGTTTGAGATTATCTGTAAAACTCGCATTACGATACGTTTTTAAGCCTAGGTCTAGGAAACTAGTCCACATTATCAGTGCAATTTCGATGTTTATCATAGCCCTCGTTACGGCAGCTATGATAATTATTTTGAGCGCCTTTAATGGATTAGAAAAATTGGTTACAGACTTGTTTGGCACCCTAGATTCTGAACTTGCCCTAGTGCCAGTTTCAGGAGAAGTAGTAGAAGCTGAAATCTCTAGTATTCTAAGAACAAGCCCTTATATAGCGCATTACTCTGCCATCATAGAAAGCGAAGCAATAATCTCTGCTAATGGAACATCAGAGATATGCTCTGTCCTAGGAGTAGATAGCAACTACAACAAGGTTTGTTCTATTGAGAAATCTCTAGTAGGAGGATCATGGAGTAGTGATTGCTCTATCCTTGGTTATGGAGTAAAAACTGCTTTGAGATTACCTTCTGACACCCTTATGCAAGAGACAATAGTGTTTGGCGCTCCGATAAGAGGGAAAAAACTAAGCAGGCACAGAGAATCAGCATTTAAAAAATTACCTCAAAACGCATGTGGTGTATTTTCAATAAACGCAGATTTAGATACGAGGTATGTCATAGTGCCTTTAGAATTTGCAACTGAATTATTTGGGAGAGTTGGTCAAGTAAGTAGGTTTGAGATAAAACTCGCTGAAGGTTCAACAATCGACGATTTAAAAGAATTACAAATTGGAGATGAGTATACTTTACGAACTGTAACAGAGAAGCATCGATTCATAACCCAAACCAACAGAGCAGAAAAGTGGGCCACATTCGTGATACTTAGCTTCATTTTACTTGTAGCTGCATTTAACATCCTTGCCTCTCTAACTATGATGCTCATTGAGAAAAAGGAGGACCTCACAATTTTCAAAGCAATGGGAATGAAGAGTCGAGATTTAGAAATGACATTTTCTATTCAAGGGCTTGCAATAAATGTGTTTGGCGGATTAGTGGGAACAATGATTGGTGTATCACTTGTTTTGGCTCAGGCCAAATGGGGCCTCATCACTCTCGAAGGGTCTGTCGTCCCAGCCTATCCTGTTTTATTGAAGATGGGTGACTTAGGTGGAATTCTAGCCGTAGTAATTGGAATAGGTGGGCTCGGCTCTGCCGCTATGGTGAGATTCCTGATTAGAAAAATCGTGGTCTGAAAAGGACTCTGCGATAAACTTTAATTTATCCCTTATCTCGTTAGGAGTTTCAAAGGTCACAAGATCTAATCTGTGCTTTTTGAAATCAGGAATACCCTTAAAGTAGTTGGCGTAATGCCTGCGCATTTCAACAATCCCAAGCCTATCCCCTTTCCAGTCTAATGACCTTTCAAAATGCATGGTAACAGCCTCTATCCTTTCTGCCATACCTGGTGACGGAAGGTGTTCTCCAGTTGCCATGAAGTGCTTGATTTCATT
>JAYZNI010000031.1:0-16849 GCA_036152255.1 Bacteroidota bacterium
TGATAATACTGCTCTTTTAGACGATGGTACAAATTGTATATACATAATTGATGGCGCATGTGACTGTGATGGTAACCAGCTTGATGCTCTAGGAGTATGTGGTGGCGACTGTGCTGCTGACGAGGACTCAGACGGAGTATGTGATGACGAGGACGACTGTGTTGACCTAGATGGAACAAACTGTGGAATTGGTGGATGTATGGATCCAAGTAACCCAGCTTACGACCCTACAGCTACTTATGATGACGGATCTTGTTTAATTGGTGGATGTATGATAGAAGAAGCTTGTAACTATAATCCTGAAGCTGAATATCAACTTTCTGGTGCATGTGAATTCATTACATGTGCTGGTTGTTTGGATTCAGCTGCTTGTAACTACGACGAAACAGCTACTTTAGATGATAACGGTTGTGAGTATCCTGATGCATTCCTTAACTGTGATGGTTCATGTGTGAATGATTCAGATGGAGATGGTGTTTGTGATGAGTTAGAGGTTTATGGATGTACAGACCATGACGCGATTAACTTTAATCCAGATGCAACAGAAGAAGATGGATCTTGTTTAACTCCAGGATGTTTGATTCCATTTGCTTGTAACTACGACCCAACAGTAGATTATATTGATATTAATCTTTGTGACTTCAGTACTTGTGTAGGTTGTATGGATGAGGAGGCTTGTAACTTCGATCCTGAATCAACACTTCCTTCGGCAGCTCTTTGTGAGTACCCAATAATCTATTTCTTAGATTGTAACGGTGATTGTATCAATGATGCTGATGGTGATGGTGTTTGTGACGAACAAGAGATTCTTGGATGTACAAACCCAGATGCTGTTAATTTCAACCCATATGCAACAGAGGATAACGGATCGTGTATTATCCTTACTGGTGGATGTGTAATTCCATTTGCATGTAATTACGACTCTGAGGCAGATTACTACTTACCTGGATCTTGTGACTTCTCTTGTTTATTTGGTGAAGCGTCTGGTATGATTGAAACAGATTGTCAGGACACTAATGCTTGTAACTATGGAGCACAAGTAGGTTGCGAATACTTCGACATACATGGAGAAGTTTGTATGCCAGGAGGATGTACTCTAGAAAATGCATGTAACTATGATGAGAATGCAGAGTACAATGATGGTTCTTGTGAATACACAACATGCAATACAATTGGGTTAGATATATACACAATTACTGATGTCCAAGTGGAAGTAATTCATGGCTGTACAAACCCTGGTGCGTGCAACTATAATTCAAATGCAAATGAGGACAATGGTCAATGTGAATTCTCAACTTGTTACGCTACAGGTTGTACAGACTCAAATGCTACTAACTACAACATAAATGCTACAATCAATGATGGTAGCTGCTTGTATGTTATAATTCCAGTTGGAGTGGTTGGTTGTACTGATATTAATGCAATCAATTATGATGCAAATGCGACTGTAAATAATGGTACTTGTCAATATCACTTTCAAGGATGTACAAATGATATGGCTTGTAACTACGACTTCAGAGCTACTACTGACAATGGAACGTGTGAATTCACTTCTTGCTACGGATGTATGAGTAGAAGAGCTTGTAACTACAATGCTGCTGCGACTCATCCTTCAGATTGTGAGTTTATACTTTTAAAATCTATTAATGGTAATGCTAATCCTGCAAAAGGAGAGGAGCTAGTTTACTCTTATCCAATGACAGCTGGATCTTAGTATGAGTGGAATATTGTAGGAGGTAAAATCCTACGTGCAATATCTGCCCATGAGGTTGTTGTGGTTTGGCATTCAGTAGTAGGTCAAATCTCAGTAATTGAGAGAAACTCAAATGGATGTGTAGGAAGTGAGGTAGTGAAGCCAATTGAAAGAACTCAAGAAGCATCTGCACTTAATATCTCAATATTCCCTAACCCAGCAGTAGATGCTATTTCATTGAGGATTGAATCAGATAACGCATTTGTTCAAATTATTGATGTAATGGGAAGAGTACAGTTTAGTGAAAAAGTATTCGAAGGCACTAATAGAATAAATATTGACAACCTTGCATACGGAACATACAAAGTTGTTGTGATGTCTGAGGGAAATCAAGCTATTGAAACACTAGTGATAGGAAAGTAATTTCTGACTAGATAAACGGAAAAAAGAAAAGGTCTTGCATTTGCGGGGCCTTTTTGATTTGATGGTGCTAACTATTTACCCTGCCTATATATTTTTGAAAGGGCCAATTTCATTTGTGTACTGATTTCCCATTCTTTTTAAGATTTGAGTGTGTCTAAATCGTGATTAACCTAAGTCGATAAAAGTTTTTTTATACTCACAGTTTAAACGCTGGTGTATTCCTGTTTTTTCAAAATTGTCCTCAGAAATATTTAGCTACTCTATTTACTTTTAAGTGTTTTGTTCTTTGTACTTCAAATTGATCAAGTAAATTATTTGATGATTATCCTTTAGAATATTCGAATCGAGCATACCTATTTAATGGTTCAAGCACTATAGCATCTGAATCATTTAATATGATTTTGGCTTTTAATTTCTAATCTATTTTTCTTAGAGGACAAGTTGAATGGACTCCAAATATTTTTTCCTTCATTTTGATCAGCCCAAAATCATTAATACTAAGTTATAGAGAGTTGAGCACATTAAGAGTGCGTGTAAGCATAATAACAGAGTTGTCTGTCTAGGTCAAATGACTTTTTAGTGTTCAATTAGAATCGGAATTGCTTTGTCATCAATTACTAATATGTATTGACCTGCACTTAGTTCGTTGAAATTGAACTTAAACGTATTTGTGCTTGAACGAACTTTACCTCTTGATAATTCAGAACCATTTATGTCCAATAAAATCCAATCCTGCAATCTCTCAAATTCAGTTAATATACATGAAAACTCTCCTCTGTTTGGATTTGGGAAAACTATAATTTCATTATCTCCAAATAACTCTTCTAGCCCCATGCTGACGTTAATGTTTAAACAAACTTCTTCTCCTACACAACCTGAAGAATTAGTTTCTTGAACACAAACCAATCCTTCACCTTCTGTTGACCAAAGAAGAGAAATTGCAAAAATATCAGACACAACAAGCGAATCGGCTCCATAGAATGTCCACTCATATGTGCTACCTGCTGTGAAATCATACTCGTATAAGCTTGAATCGCCTATCATAACCTCTGTATCCCCTTCTAATTCACCATCAATTGGAATAATTGCAGGTTCTACAGTAATGTCGTTGCTTGTTGAACAGCCATTTTCATCGTAAACTGTTATTGAATAATCGCCGGCAATTACTGAGTTTGGATTTATTCCTCCCCAATCTATAGTTAGGTCACCAGTACCTCCAGCTGCATTTGCAGAAATAACACCTGAATTTGGTACTGTACATTCTGGAAGAAATGACTCTAATTCCAGTTGAAGGGCAGGAGGGGCACCAATTGTAAACTCAAGTACAGTAGAACACAAATTGTCATCACTTACAATTATATCGTAATCACCAGCAGGTAGAGCTTCTTGGTCAAGATTGCCAAAGTCAGTCACATAAGGTCCTACACCACCTAATGTTTCTATGTCAACAGAACCATCGCTAGAGTACGAACATGTTGCGTCAACTGTACCAGTTACATATGAAACTAAATCTGTTGTTTCATTTATAACCTGGATAAATGGCTCGCTTTCGTTTCCACAATCATCTGTAGCGATAAATGTTTTAGTTAATTCCACAGCAAGGGGACATGCTCCCGGGCCAATTTCTGATGTTACACTAATACTAGTGTTACTACATAAATCTTCGGCCTGAGGAGTTCCAAAATCTCCAATTTCTATTTCATCAGAGATAACAGGTGATGGAAGCAGTTCAGTCCATACAGGTGCAGTCTCGTCTATTATAATAATAGATTGTTCAGCAGTTGAACTATTTCCACAAGCATCAATTGCTGTGACAGTTCTGTAAAGTGTGTATTCACCGTCACAAACTCCAGGGATACTTTCCTCCATCCCAATAATTAAATCAAGTGGTTCGCTACATGCGTCTATAGCTCCTGCATTTGGGAATGAAACTTGAATAGGGCAAGTTGTTGTTTGGGTTTCTAATCCTGTGGTAAATTCTGGAGGTGTGTTGTCTACAACACTAACAGTTTGAGAATGAAAGCATTGTCTACCCATGCAGTCAGTTCCGGTGTACTCTCTAACTATAGAGTAATTACCAGGGCAAGATCCTGGAATGGTTTGCTCAGTCATTATGACATCAACTATCCAATTAGCTGCATAACAATTACCATCAGGATTGTAGTTTTGCTCAAATTCAGATGCAAAAGGAGAAATTGAAGCGTAAACAGTTGCTGGAGTCCCTATGTTTGAGCAGCTAACAGTTATGTCTACTGGAGCATTATTAAATGTTGGTAGTAAGCTATTTCCACTACAGTCCTCATCAATATTTGCATACCAGCACGTTCCATCATCATCAGTTGCGGAAGATGAGTAGTTACATGCTGCAAAATCTGAACAACCAGGTACTTCGAACATATCACAAATACCATCTCCATCAGAATCAGTAATGCAGTTTCCATCGCAATCATATCCAAATTCTGGATAAATACAAATACTGTTGTCTTCGTATGGTGCATCTGGATCGTAATTACAAGCCCAAGGGTTGTAGCAACCTCCCTCTTGCTCACAAATACCATTTAATATTATGTCTAGATCGTAATTTGTGTTATTTGCGATCGTCCAACCGTTTTGGACAGTGAAATACCACGTGCCATCACCACTTAAATAGTTGTCAGGTAAATACATTGTGTATGTATAAAAGCCATTTGCTGTAGTTGTCCAGTTGTAGGGGAAATCAATTTCCATACATGCAGATGGAGGGTCAATGTTATAGCCTTCACCTCCGACACAATTTCCGTTTGGTGAGTAAATCACAACGATCATATCTGCCGGCCATTCACCGCCAGGTCCATAGAAATCTAAGTTAAAAGTTATAGAAGTAACTGCACCGTTTAATTCTTGATCTTGGCTTGAGCTCTGGCTTGCATTTAGCCAAACATCAAAACTTACAGTTGTACTACACTGAGCATTAACTGTGATAGAAAACAATACTAGAGTAAAAATTGTTAATATTAGTCCTTTCATAGTTTTCATGATGCAATTTACTTTCAACTAGACTATTTAACTAATTGGATCTGCTGAACAACGCGCCCGTTTTCTGTTTCAATTACTACTGAATATATTCCGCCATGTAGGTGGTTTAAGTCTAATGATAATCCCGTATTAAAGTTAGGAGCGTTAGTATTTATTACAACTCTTCCAACATTATCAATAATTTTGATGATTGAATTATTTAGAAATACGCTAGAATTGATGGTAACATAGCCATTAGTAGGGTTGGGGTAGATATTAAAATCATCTGGATTGATGTCCACTATGTTATTCCAAATTACCGAAACTGTGGTTTCTGCTTCGCAATAGTTAGCATCAGTAACCCATACTATATAATTTCCCTCTGGAAGTGCGTTTTGGTCTATGGGAGTGTTATCTTCTGCATACATCCAGACAATTGTATAATCAGGAGTTCCGCCAGTTACTGATTCAGTACCAATACCATTACCAAGAACAGATGCATCAGTAGCTGAAGCTTCAATAACTAAAGGATCTGGTTCATTAATTTCAACATCAACCGAAGTCGTGCAGCCAAATAAATCTATATCAAGAGATGCATTTACTGAGTAGCTCCCAGCAGTAGATTCGTACAAATTGTCTGATATATATTCAGCGCCATCAATATTGAATATTACGTCAACTGCAGGATATGCATTTACGATTTCAACTTCAATAGAACCATCATCTCCATTACAAGGAGCATCGGTTACTTCAACTTCAATTTGGAGATAACAACAGCTTTCATCCTCTACAGTTGCATAAGGATTATAGTTATTTGCTTCAGGGTCAGTACATCCATAGCAGCTATAATCACAAGAGCCGTCATCTATATCAGCTGTTTCGTCATAATTACATGCATTTGGATCCATACATCCGAGACACTCGTAAATACATGATCCGTCGTCAAAAATTGCATTTTGGCTGTAATTACACGCCTCAGGGTCTGTACATCCGTAGTCGTTATTTGCTTCTAATATTTCTAGTGTAATTCCGTCAAATGCAGCTTCTTGAGACACTGGGAAACCTTGGAAACCTACCCAGCCTAAAATTGTGATAGTACACATGTATTCGCCAGCTGTAGTTGGCACTCCTTCAACAGATGCGCAGTTTTGACTGCTTCCTAAGAATGAGCAAGAATTACCTGAATCTCCATTGTTATTGCAGATGATTTCTAATCCAAGCTCTTCAGGAGTGTATATTATTTCAGGGTTAGCAATTTCCACCATAGTAATGCTAACTAATTCAATTGAATCAAGCTCAAGAGTTTCTGGGAGTGGAAGAGTTGAATCAACATCTGCTGCGAATTGTGGAATTAACATGTGAATTACATCGAAGTAATCTTCTCCTACATATCCAACTTCTAAGCTTTCTCCAGTACTAAAATCAGGACTAATGCCAAATTCAGTATCGCCGAAATCAAAATCAGACACACATTGAGAATAGCTAATATTTAGTGCCATAAGAGCAAAAAGAAAAGTGCTTGTATATTTCATTTTAAGTATTATTCACATTCAGTTCCATAAATTGCAAGTAATTCAAGTAAGTCTGCTACACTAACAACATTATCACCACTTAAGTCTGTTTCGCAATCTTCATTACATCCAAAGCTTGCAAGCATTGTTAAGAGGTCAGAAACTGTAATTACACCATCGTTGTTAAAGTCGCCAAAACAAGCGTTATACATACATGAGTTGTCTGTAATTAATGCGCTTGGGTCGTAATTGGTTGCAAGAGGATCAGTACATCCTAGGCAGCTCGTGTATTCGCAAGATTCGTCAGCTGTATTAGCTTCAGGATTGAAGTTGCATGCTCCTTCTTCCATACATCCATAAACAGCAAGTATTTCGTCTTCTTCAACTACAGTGTTGCAATCATTGTCAATACCAGCCCAAGTGCCAATTGCTCCAGGGTAAATTGTTGCATCCTCGTCATTGCAATCTTGACCGTTAAATGCGAATGGATATTCATTATTTGGGTCACATCCATCAACTGGCAAATCTCCATTGCCGTAACCATCTCCATCAATATCTAAATAAGCATCAATGCTTTCGTAAACGATAATTGATTCAGTGTCTTCAAATTGTGCCGCAATTGTTTCCTCTAGTGTAATAATTGCATTGCTTCCTCCACCGCTAATTGTAAACTGACCAGCTGACGAAGCAGTAAACGTAGCAGTTCCAAGATTATCGTCATCAGTTAAGCTGTCGTAATCATAAAATGTGACTGAATATTCTTGATTGTATTCTAGATTTAAATTAAGGTTATTAAAGTTTGGGGTGTCATTATCATCTACATAATTAGATGTATAATTCAATTCTCCACCAGATATATTAAAATATGTGTCAGGACTTCCCCATATACCCCAGCCTTCTTCTAAATCACTCCATCCATCACTTAGTGAAGTTATGTTTAATGTGTTGAGAGTAAGTTGTTGAACTGTTGTAGTTAAAGTTATTTCATATTCACCAGGAATATTATATGACACATTAGGATTAGCATTTGTGGGCATACAATTAATTGCTGATTCAGAATAGATACAAAATGCATGTTGGGATTGAGAACCAAAATTTGAATCTGAAACAATTTCAGCTAATATATTTCCTTCTAAATCGAAAAGAAGATATTCACCGGCTACACCACCAAATTGCATTCCGTCACCAAAACTGTCATAAACGTTCAATGTATAACATCCATTTCCAATACAGATGTTGTTTTCATACATCGTTAAAGGATTTTCATATGGACCGCCTTGGGCAACAATACTTGAGTTTTCATCAACAATATTCCAGGTAGTTTCTCCAGGATAATTATCTGTTATTAATTGAAATATTAATTCACTACCGTATACGTCTCCATCAAGATTCCATGAATATAATGTGCCCGGACCTGTTATGGAATTAGTCAGTTCAACTTCTAATGGAGCACATCCAGATATTTCTGACGTTGTAAATGATGAATTTGAATTTTCACCTTGCAGAACCGTAAATGATAAAATAAAACTTTCAGTTATTGAAGTTTCAAACCCAAATGCATTTGCTAAAACATCAACACTAATATTTACAGAGTATTCGCCAGCAACTAAAGCTGTTCCGCATATAGTAACACACCCAAATTCTTCTCCATTAGATGGATAATAAATCCCATTTGAATTATTGGGTTGAATTTCTAGACCTAGTGGAACTCCTGTTAAGCTAGCAAGTGATACTTCAATTAAATCTACAGAAATTCCATCAACTTCTATTGAACTCGGAATTGAAAACGTTGCTGTAGAGCTATAAAATTCACCAGTTACTGCGGGTGGTAATACTTCTGGACAGAATGTGGGCATACCATCAGGTGAAGAACAAGTGATGTCCGGAAAACATTCATCGCACTGAGCGAAGGTTTGGCTTACAATCAGAGATAAAAAACAGAAAAGGGAAAAATAAGAGTAGAATCTATTCATATAGTTCAATTAGTAGGTGAAAAGATAATGCATTTATAGAGAAGAAGTTGTATTTTGGACGGTGTTTCGATTAATGCCTGATCAAACCATTTTCTATGAAAAAGCCTTTTTACAGGGCTTTGTTTTTGCAATACTAGTTTTTTGCACACACATTCAAGGCCTTTCACAATTGGTCGATGTAAGTAGTGCTATGGACTTGGAGTCTAATCACTTAGGTGGTTTTTTAGGTACTGGAATTTCCTTTGTTGATTTTAATAATGATGGTTATGATGACGTTACTTTAGGGCATCATCAGGGTGATATAAGGTTCTATCAAGGCAATGGTGAAGGGTTTACAGAAGTATTCTTCAATATTGATAATGGAGTAAACGAAACTAAAGGTATAGCATGGGTTGATTTAGACAATGATTCTGATCTTGACTTCTTTATTACCAATAGATTAGGGCCAAATCAGGTTTGGGTTAATGATAACATGACATTCACAGATATTTCAGCAACATGTGGAATTGACCAGAGTAATAATACTCGTAGTTATGGAATGTCATTTGCAGACTACAACAATGATGGCTATGTAGATTTCTATATATGTAATTACCACACTTGGATTGATGCAACTGAAAATGAATTATATCTAAATAATGGAGATGGTACATTTACTGAAACAACTGAATATGCTGGTGTTGGAAATGGTTTTCATCAAAGTTTTCAGTCAACATTTATAGACATTAATAATGATGGATTTCAAGATTTACACGTCATAAATGATAGAGTTGAAATGTATAATGCCTTTTATATCAATAATGGAGATGGAACATTTTCTGATAAGGCTAGTCTTATGGGAGTTGATATCGGTATTTATGCCATGAGTTCTTCATTTGGGGACTTTGATAGAGATGGAGACATGGATCTTTACGTCACCAATGGCTCTGATGGTAATGTTCTTTTTGAAAATCAATTTTTAAGTCCTAATGGAATTCCTATGTTTATTGACGCAACGCTTATGAACGGAGTTGGTGAATACGAGTTGTGTTGGGCTGCAGAATGGATAGATTTTGACAATGATATTCTTCTAGATTTATTTGTTGCTTCTGGCATCAATGTATACTCTGATTACCCAACAATCCTGGGAAATTTCCCCGAAGTTCAAAACAGCATGTACGAGAATGATGGCGCCTCATTTTACGATGATGGTAACAACTTGACACAATGGCCAAACCACACTTTTGCTGTCGCTCAAGGTGATTTTAACAATGACGGTTTTCCTGATTTAGTATCGCACAAATTAGGTACTCATGCCCAAATGCTAAGAGGCACACCCTCAAACAACAATTGGATAAAAATCAAGCTAAAGGGTACGACTTCAAATTCATTTGGCATTGGAAGCACAATTTCCTTGAATTGCATTGATGCTGATGGCAACCCATTTAGTATTATCGATGTAGTGATTTCAGGGGAGAATTACATGGGGCAAAACTCATATTGGCAGAATTTTGGGCTTAAGGACATAACCCAAGTAGAATCAATAACTATAGATTGGAGTGGAGGAGAGGAAGAGGAGTTTTTAGGCCCTTTTGCCTCAAATCAACACTTGCTGTTAATTGAAGGTGGAGATGAAGGTGGAGAGGAGCCAGTTGTTGAGATTGGCTGTACATATCTTGGTGCTTGTAATTACATAGAAACAGCTTTAACAGATGATGGCTCATGTGACCTAAGTTGCTTATGTGGTGAGGGTACTGTTTGGGATGAATTAAATGGCAATTGCATAATTGACAATTCTTGTGCATCTGATATTGATTCTAGCGGCCAAACTGATATAAACGATTTACTTTTGATTCTGGTGAATTTTGGGATGGAGTGTCCTGAATAATTGCGATATTCGCGAGCATTAATTTGAAAAAATGGGAAGAGCATTTGAGTTTAGAAAAGCGAGAAAGATGAAGCGCTGGTCGGCGATGTCTAAGATATTTTCTCGACTAAATAAGGATATAATTGTTGCAATAAGAGAGGGTGGTAATGCTGATCCTGAAACAAATTCAAGATTAAGAGCAGTTCTACAAAATTGTAGAGCAGCAAACATGCCCAAAGACAATATTCAAAGGGCTATTAAGAAGGCAACAGATAAGGATACGTCGGATTATAAGGAAGTAACTTTCGAAGGTTATGGACCGCATGGAATTGCTGTTTATGTTGAGACGACAACAGACAACAATAACAGGACAGTAGCTAGTATAAGAAGTGATTTTGCTCATAATGGTGGGAATCTTGGAACCACTGGTAATGTAGAGTTTTTATTTAATAGGGTTTGCTTTTTTAATATCAAAGGAGAGGGGCTAGATTCAGAGGAGTTAGAATTAGAACTTATAGATTTTGGTGCTGAGGAAATTGAAGTAGATGAAGACCAAATTATAATTACGGCTTCTTTTGAATCGTTTGGCTCGTTGCAGAAACAATTAGAATCAATGGGGCATGAGATTTTAGAATCTGGATTTGATAGAGTACCAACAACAACTTCTGAGTTAAATAAGGAACAAACTCTTGAAGTGGAGAAGCTCATTGAAAAACTTGAAAACAACGAAGATGTGCAGAATGTGTATCATACAATGTCCTCTTCTAGTGAATAATTAGCAACTAGCAATTGTTTCATAGTACCTTCGCGCTATGGAAGGATTTGAGGTTCAAAAGGCCGGTACACTTGTCGATGCTTTGACTACTGAAGGTGGTTATTCTACGCGCACGAAAGCTAGAAAAGCCATTAAAAATGGTGCTGTTAAAGTAAATGGAGAAATCGTAAAGATTCCTTCTACTGAGTTAGAGCCCGGAATGATGGTAAATCATGACAGGAATAGAAATGCTAGGAAGAAAGCTCCTGCATTCACTGCCAAATCTGATCAACCTCCTTTTGAAGTTGTGTATGAGGATGATAATTTTTTGGCCTATGTTAAACCTTCTGGTTGGATAACAGCTTCACCAAAACCACAATTAGCAACGGCTTATTCTAGAATGAAGCAATGGCTTGAAGCTCAATCAAAGTCAAATAACGACCTTCATTTTATTAATAAAATTGAGAAGGATGTTAGTGGTATATGCTTAATCGCAAAAAATAGGAAGTGGAGGGAGTATTTACAGGAAAATTGGAATGATTTTAGGCAGGGTATTTACATTTTAGTTGAGGGGCATTTACCCCCAGATGATGTGCTAGCATGTAGAGAGGAAGATGGAGAAAGAGTAGATGTTGCTTATAGAACAATGAGGGCAACAACTCAGCATACTTTACTTAAGGTAGATGCTCCGATTGAGGCAATTCACTTAGTAATGCCTTCGTTGAGAAGGGAGGGTTGTATAATAATTGGTAAGGGGAAAAGCGCACCAGACCCATTGAATAGAGAAGGATTACACTTATTTGCACTCGAGGTAGAAGGAATGAGAGGTCAACCGATTATGATCAAAACAAGAGTTCCAAGAGAGTTTTTGAATTTGATGAAAGGTGGCGATTCGCCCAAACCAGCAAAAAGGAGGGGGTTAAATGTGAAGTTTGGCTCGTCATCAAAAGGAAAAAGAACACTAAAACAGAGAAATTCGAAATAACATGTCAAACGTTTACATTGTTTCAGCTAAAAGAACTCCAATGGGGAGTTTCCTAGGTTCACTTTCAACAGTGCCTGCAACAGCTTTGGGTTCAACTGCTATTAAAGGAGCTTTAGAGCAGGCAGGAGTAAGTCCTGACTCAGTAGATGAAGTATTCATGGGCAATGTATTGCAAGCTGGCGAAGGCCAAGCTCCAGCAAGACAAGCAGCTATGGGTGCAGGTATTTCTGTAAACGTTCCTTGTACAACAGTAAATAAAGTATGCGCGTCTGGAATGAAAGCTATCCATCTCGGAAGAAATGCAATTGCTTTAGGAGAAGCAGATATAGTAGTAGCAGGCGGCATGGAAAACATGTCTTTAGTACCTCACTACATGTCAGGTCGTAGAGGGAGTAAATTTGGCGACATCAAGGTGAAAGATGGCATGCTAGTAGATGGTCTTACAGATGTTTACAACAAAGTCCACATGGGAAATTGTGCTGAGCTTTGCGCAAAGGAAAACGGAATCACCAGAGAAGATCAAGACGCATTTGCTGTAACAAGTTATGAGCGTTCTGCTGCTGCTTGGGATGCAGGCGCTTTCGATGCAGAAATTGTACCTGTAGAGGTTCCACAAAGAAGAGGGGAGCCTGTTATTTTTGGCAAAGACGAAGAATATTCAAATGTGAAAATGGATAAGATTCCGGCCTTGCGACCTGCATTTGATAAGGAAGGAACAGTAACTGCTGCAAATGCTTCTACCTTAAACGATGGTGCTAGTGCAGTGATTCTTGCTTCTGAGGCAGCAGTAAAGAAATATGGACTTACTCCATTGGCAAAGATTACTGGTGCAGCAGACGCAGCCCAAGCCCCAGAATGGTTCACTACAGCTCCAGCTAAGGCTCTTCCAATTGCTTTGGATAGGGCAGGTGTAAATAAAGAGGACGTAGATCTTTGGGAATTAAATGAAGCATTCTCTGTTGTTGGAATAGCAAACAATCAGATTTTAGGCCTTGATCCATCGATTGTAAACGTAAATGGTGGAGCTGTTTCATTAGGTCACCCTCTTGGATCTAGCGGAAGCAGAATTGTAGTTACTCTTGCTCACGCATTAAAAACTAGAGGAAAGAAGATTGGTGCAGCTGGAATTTGTAATGGTGGAGGTGGAGCCTCTGCAATTGTAATCGAAGCAGTATAACTTTATGAGCGATCAAAATAATTTAGTTTGTGTTTTACCCTGTATTCCACTTAGGGCAGAGCCAAACGATCGCTCAGAACAAGTAAGTCAAATCCTCAGTGGCGAAATAGTCACTAAAACTGAGTCTTGTGAGGGAAATTGGATTAAAATTCAATCCCAAGAAGATAGGTATGAGGGCTATGTTGACCCAAGGCAGTTTCACGTTCATACTTCTAATCAAAAGAATAGATTACTAGTAAATGCTGATACAGTTTGGGATAGGGGTGCTTTTAAATCTGTTGCACATTGTGGATCCTACGTGTATTTAGAAAATGATCTTTATTCTATAGGAGATTTTCAATTTGACAACTTTGATGCTGGTAGGCCAAATGTGTCAATTGTTGACTCTGCCTTAGAATTTCTAGGAACACCATATCACTGGGGAGGCAAAACTAAAAGTGGAATCGATTGCTCAGGTTTAACCCAAATTTGCGCAAGATTACTAGGAGTTAATCTTCAAAGGGATGCATCCCAACAGGCTCAACAAGGAGTGAGTGTTGATTGGGAAGATAGAGAAGTAGGGGATTTGGCCTTTTTTAAGAATAAAGGAAGTAAAATCACTCACGTAGGGATATTGATGAATGATGATCAAATCATTCACGCGTCAGGTGAAGTAAGAAAAGATGGAATTACTCATGAGGGAATTATTCACTCAAAAACTGGCGAAAAGACTCACGAGTTTAGCCATATAAGAAGGATGGAGTTTTAGTTGTAAAACTTCTCTCCAGACCTTGCCATTTCTCTTAAAATTGGACTAACTCTATAGCATCCGTCTCCATAGTGTTGTTGTAAAGAGTCAATAATGTTAATGATCTTCGACGCACCCCATTCATCTGCCCATTTTAGAAGACCTTTTGGATAGTTTACACCTTTTGTCATTGCTGTGTCGATGTCTTCGATAGATGCAATTTTCCAAAAGACAGCATCAGCTGCCTCGTTAATTAGCATTGCAATTATTCTTTCAGCAATTGAGTCATGAATATCGTTTACAGAGTCAATTTTGTAATGCGATCTAGAGCCGTCAGCTTCATATTTATAAAACCCATGTCCTGATTTTTTTCCAAGCCATCCAGCTTCTACAAGTTTGAGTTGTGAAATACTTGGCTTGAATCTGGGGTCGAAATAAAATGATTTAAAAACTGATTCAGTAACTGCGTAATTAACGTCGTGCCCTATGAGGTCCATAAGTTCAAATGGCCCCATCCTAAATCCTTTATTTCGCATGGACGAGTCTATAGTGTCTACATCTGCTAATCCTTCCTCTAATATTCTCAATCCTTCACTATAAAAAGGTCGAGCAACCCTATTTACAATGAATCCTGGAGTGTCCTTTGCAATCACAGGTGATTTACCCCATTCTAACATTAGATTAGAAAGAGTAGAAGAAATTTCTTCTTTTGTTTGAAGTGCAGGAATTATTTCAACTAAAGGCATTAGTGGTGCAGGGTTGAAGAAATGAAGCCCCACAATTCTATCACTTACTCTACATTCTTTTGCTATCGATGTAATTGAAAGTGAAGAAGTGTTTGAGGCGATAATTGCTTCATCTGACACTATTCCTTCTAGTTCGCTAAATACGGCATTTTTCACATCCATTCTTTCAACTACCGCCTCTATAACTAAAGAGCAGTCCTTTAAATCTTTTAGGCTAGTTGATCTGATTATTCTGCTTTGGATGTTTTGAGCTTCATCGCAAGTAATCTTTTCTTTTTCAAAAAGACTGTTCATTATTTTTGCAAGTTTTGATTTACTTGCGTTTAGAACATCTTGGCTTAAATCAGTAAGAATTACTTCATGCCCTGCTTGAGAAGCAACTTGTGCTATTCCCGACCCCATAGCTCCTGCACCTATTATTCCAATTTTCATCTCTTAGAGTAGTGATTTGATAATGCAAATTAACGTCTATAAACTCAGACCCCACTTCTATAAAAGGTTCAAATTTTCACTGAGTTGTTTTGAGTAATTAGTGGCATGAAAGTAATCAATGCTATTAAGTTTAATTCTCAGTTGAGTAAGGTTGGTAAAGTTTTAAATAAAAACCGTAGTCTTTTAAAGAAGTTAAGACACAAAAATTCTGTGTCGCAATGCGCTGAAGAGAGTTATTCCGGGCTTAGAAACAATGGATTTGATTTCAACTATTACCCACATATTGAATCACTTGTTGATGGTAAATTAGCAATTATGTGCTATAGAGAGGGATATGTTCTCGAAGCTGACGGAGTAAAATTATTTCCTAAGTCTTCTGCTACTAGTTCTTGATTTTGAAGATGATGATTTCTTCTTTTTTTCGTGAAATGCTCCTTTGTAATTTGGATCGGTTTTTCTCTTCTGGAAATCGATATCCTTGGCCATCTGTTTGGCCTCCCAAGGTGGTGTTTCCTCGACTGGAATAGAGGAGGGCATATCGCACTCTATAATTTCATTATTTGAAGGAAGGTGTACTTCGATAGAATCTAAATACATTTTCTCGCTGGGGTCGAATAAGGTGTGAGCTATACCCTCAGTAAACGCTCTACCAGTTCTTCCAATTCTATGAACATAGTCTGAAGAATTTCTCGGTACTGTACAATTTATTACCAATTTAGTTTCTGGCACATCAATTCCTCTGCTTGCAACATCAGTGCTTACTAAAACTCTAATAGAACCATCCCTGAAAAGAGACATTGAATGAAGCCTAGTATTTTGCCCTTTATTGCTGTGTAGGCCCCTAACTCCTCCAGAAATAGTTCGTTCTAAATATTTAGAAATTTGCTCAGCTTGCTCTTTAGTTCTAACAAAAACTAGCGCCCTTTCTTCTGCATATTCATTTTCTAACAAATGTGCTACATAGTGAAGCTTTGTCCTGATGTTTGGGACAGGTGTCTTAAGTTGCTTTACTGTGGCAACTGGAGTTGCTTGAGGGCTGACTTCAATTTTTGTTGGCCATAGAAGAAATTCCTCAGATAATTTCTCAACTCTATCAGGGAATGTAGCGCTAAATAGTAGGTTTTGCCTTTTACTTGGAATAACCTCTAAAATATTCCTAAGTTGAGGCATGAATCCCATGTCCATCATTCTATCACATTCGTCAAGCACAAGGGTTTTGAGCTTTTTTGTATCGATCCCTCCTCTAAGGTAAAGATCTAAAAATCTTCCTGGTGTTGCAATTAAAATATCAGCCCCTTGTTCTAATTGTTCTAGTTGTGTTTTAGGTCCCACACCACCGAATAATGCTAGACATCTTAAGTCGGTATAATTTGCTAACGTGCAGAATACTTCATGAACTTGAATTACTAATTCCTTAGTAGGAACTAAGACTAATGCCCTAGGCGGTAAGTCTTGAGCATATTTAATTTTTTGAAGAACTGGTAGTGCAAATGCAGCAGTTTTTCCAGTGCCGGTTTGGGCTATGCCAATAACATCCTGTCCTGCTGATATTCTGGGAATTGCTTTTTCCTGAATAGGGCTAGGAGAG
>JAYZNI010000032.1:0-12754 GCA_036152255.1 Bacteroidota bacterium
AGAGACTACGACTGGTGGTAATGCATTGAAGTTCTATTCTTCTGTTAGACTAGACATTCGCCGCTCAACTCAATTAAAGGACGGCGACAAGGTTATGGGTAACAGAACTAGAGTTAAGGTTGTTAAGAACAAGGTAGCTCCTCCATTCCGCAAGGCAGAATTTGACATATTCTACGGCCAAGGTATTTCTAAGACTGGTGAAATCATTGACCTTGGAGTAGAAGCTGGGCTTATTAAGAAAAGCGGTTCTTGGTTCTCTTATGGTGACACAAAACTTGGCCAAGGTAGAGAAGCAGTTAGAAGTCTTCTTAATGATAACCCAGAGTTATTTGAAGAACTAGAAAGCGCAATTGTTGCTTCTCTAGGAGATAAACAAGGACAAAAAGAACCTGTTGAAGCATGACCAATAGAGGCATTCTATATGCACTAGCTTTTTCATTTTTACTGTTCAGGTGCGAATCAGAAGTAACTACTGATGAACTGCAAGTTGAAATAACTACAGAGGTTGATTCTACTGAATTTTTTGAAAATGCCATTATAGCTAATTCAAAAACTCCTGCCCCATATATCGATAGGGCTGGGTGGCATTTGAGGAATGGCAGAATTAAAGAAGGGCTAAATGATTTAGACATGGCCTTAGATGCTGATTCAACATACGGCCCCGCATGGTCTGCAAAATCAGATGTACTATATCTAATCAAGGAATACGAAGCTTGTATAGAGCATCTAGACGTTTGTCTTGATTATGCTCCTGACCATATTCCGTGTAAGCTTAGAAGAGCTGAGATGTATACACACCTAGATCAATTTGAAAAAGCATTTGAGCTTCTAAATGATGTTTTAAGAATAGACGAGCACATTCATGAAGCATATTGGATGAAGGGTCAGATTTTTAGTGAAATGGGTGATGTAGATAATGCTCTTAGCTCATATCACACTGCAGTTGAGGTTAATCCCAGCTTCTTTGATGGATATATAAAGCTAGGAATTACAAATGCAGCACTGGGAAATGAAATAGCTGAGGATTTTTACAAAGCCGCTATTTCCATAAGACCTAATTCTGTTGAGGCTAAGTACAATCTAGCCATGTACTTTCAAGACAACTCGAATCTAAATGATGCCCTAGGACTTTACGAGGAAATTTTGGCACTTGATAGTACAAACGCCTCAGCAGCATTCAATTCTGGATACATCTATTTAGAATACAAGCAAGATTATAAAATGGGTGAGCACTGGTTTACGGAGGCAATTATCAGATTACCATATTACCACCAAGCATTTTACAACAGGGGGCTTTGCAGAGAAAGCATGGATAATTTAGAAGGCGCGCTTAGCGAT
The DNA here is from genome assembly GCA_036152255.1 of Bacteroidota bacterium. Lineage (GTDB taxonomy): Bacteria > Bacteroidota > Bacteroidia > Flavobacteriales_D > Sanyastnellaceae > UBA974. Next base: position 1,339 of record JAYZNI010000032.1, read on the forward strand.
TACGATGAAGCACTAAAGTTGAATCCTACATTTGATTCAGCTGCTATTGCAAAAGGAAGAGTTTTAAATAGTTTATAGAACCAAGCTATTTGAGGAAACAAAAAAGGTCGGCAATTGCCGACCTTTTTTTTGAAGTTACTTCAGTTGTTACTTGATCTTGTCTACTACTGCTTTAAAAGCTTCTGGATGATTCATAGCTAGATCAGCAAGAACCTTGCGGTTAAGCTCGATACCAGACCTTGAAAGCTGACCCATGAACTTTGAGTATGACATTCCGTGCTGGCGTGCAGCTGCGTTGATACGCATAATCCATAGGCTACGGAATTGACGCTTACGAAGCTTACGTCCGATGTAAGCATATTGTAAACCTTTTTCTACGGCATTCTTTGCTACCGTGTAGACGTTTTTACGAGCACCGAAATATCCTTTCGCCATTTTAAGAACCTTTTTACGGCGGGCTCTTGACGCCACTGCATTCGTTGAACGAGGCATGATTTAAAATTGTTTTGGTGTATGGTGAAGTTTCTGGTGAAGCTTGCTTGGAGAACCAATAACCGGGTTAATAATACCAGAATTGAATAAGATTAGATACAGAGCTGTTTCTTGATATTAGCTTCGTCAGACTTGTGTACTAACGTGCTATGTGTCAAGTTACGCTTTTGCTTTGTCCCCTTCTTTGTTAGAATGTGACTCTTAAAAGCGTGCTTACGCTTAATCTTACCCGATGCTGTTAGCTTGAAGCGCTTCTTTGCGCTTGATTTTGTTTTCATCTTTGGCATGGCCTCAGATATTTTATGGGTTTATAATTATTTCTTCTTTGGATTGAACATGATAGTCATGCGCTTACCTTCCAATTTTGGCATCTGCTCTACAGTACCAATATCTTCAAGCTCAGTAGCAAATCGAAGTAGAAGGATTTCTCCTCTCTCTTTGAAAACGATGGTCCTGCCTCTAAAGAACACATAAGCTTTTACTTTAGCTCCATCCTCTAGAAACTTTCGCGCGTGCTTTAGTTTGAACTGGAAGTCATGATCATCTGTGTTAGGGCCAAAGCGGATTTCTTTTACGATAACTTTAGCTTGCTTTGCCTTAATTTCTTTTTGCTTTTTCTTTTGCGCATACAGGAATTTCTTGTAATCGATAATCTTACAAACTGGAGGTTCAGCTTTTGGTGAAATCTCAACTAAATCAAGTTCTAGTTCATTTGCTAATGCCATTGCTGCCTTAATAGACATTACTGATGGCTCTACATTATCACCTACAACTCGCACTTGATTAGCAGTAATAAACTGATTAATCTTATGCTCGTTTTCTTTTCTAACCCTACCGCGGTAAGGAGTACGTTTCCTGCGAATTGCTATAACTCTATCTTTTAATTGTTCATAAACTATTTTACGGCAAGCATTTCCGCGATTTCTGTACCAACGTGTTCAGCAAAAGCTTCTATACTCATCGTACCGATATCACCCTCTCCTTGCTTTCGCACTGAGACTGTTCCTTCGGATTTCTCGTTTTCTCCCACTATGAGCATGTAGGGAATCTTGTCTAATTCGGCGTCGCGAATTTTTCTTCCCACTTTTTCAGAGCGTGAATCTACGAGAGCGCGAATATCGGAATTTTCTAGCACTTTTGAAACATTTTCAGCGTAGTCGTTGTATTTGTCCGATAATGCCAGTATTCTCGCCTGTTCCGGGGTTAACCAGAGCGGGAATTTTCCTGCACAATGCTCAATTAAAATAGCAACAAATCGCTCCATTGAGCCAAAAGGTGCCCTATGAATCATCACAGGTCTGTGTTTAGCGTTATCAGAACCAACGTATTCTAACTCAAATCTCTCAGGTAAATTGTAGTCAATTTGAACTGTACCAAGCTGCCATGTTCTGCCAATTGCATCGCGAACCATAAAGTCAAGCTTTGGTCCATAGAATGCAGCCTCTCCATATTCCACAACTGTTTCTAATTGCTTTTCGTCCGCCACCTCTTTAATCGCCGTTTCAGCCTTATCCCAATTCTCGTCTGAACCAATGTATTAATCAGGGTTTTCTGGATCTCTTAGGCTTACTTGAGCTACGAAATCTTCGAAATTCAGAGTCTTGAAAATGTACAATACTAGATCTATAACTTTTCCAACCTCTTCTTTAAGCTGATCATTTGTACAGAATATATGAGCATCGTCTTGAGTAAATCCTCTTGCTCTTGTTAAACCGTGAAGTTCTCCACTTTGCTCATATCTGTAAACAGTACCAAACTCTGCATACCTTACAGGCAAATCCTTGTATGTCCTAGGTCTTGACTTGAAAATCTCACAGTGGTGAGGACAATTCATTGGTTTTAAAAGGAATTCCTCTCCATCTGATGGGGTCTGAATTGGCTGGAAACTATCCTCTCCATACTTGGCATAGTGTCCTGAAGTAACGTATAAATCTTTCGAACCAATGTGAGGTGTAATCACTGTCTCATATCCAGATTTTCTTTGGGCTTCTTTAAGGAAGTTTTCTAGGCGAATTCTAAGATCTGCACCCTTTGGAAGCCATAAAGGCAAACCTTGACCAACCCGTTCAGAGAAGTGGAACAAATCGAGTTCTTTACCTAATTTCCTATGATCTCTAGCCTTAGCTTGCTCTACTAATTCAAGGTAAGCTGCCAATTCTTTCTTTTTAGGGAATGTAATTCCATAAACCCTTGTGAGCTGCTTATTGTTTTCGTCTCCCTTCCAGTAAGCACCAGCAATTGCTGTTACTTTGACTGCCTTAACAAATCCTGTGTGAGGCATATGAGGTCCACGACATAAATCTGTGAATTTTCCTTGAGTATAAAGCGAAATCTCACCGTCCTCAAGTCGCTCGAGTAAATCCAATTTATACTCATCTCCCTTTTCAGTGAAATACTTAATAGCGTCTGCCTTACTTATTTCCTTTCTGATATATGGGTTCTTTTCTTTAGCTAGCTCGAGCATTTTCTTCTCAAGCTCAGGAATATGAGCGTCTGTAAACTTGTGTTCACCAAAATCTACGTCGTAATAAAAACCAAACTCTACAGGTGGTCCTACCCAAAATTTGATCCCATCAAACATAGATTCAAGAGCCTCTGCCATTAAATGAGCAGAACTATGCCACATGGTGCTCTTCCCATCTTCGTCATTCCAAGTGATGAGTTTTAAAGTAGATGATTTATTGATAGGGCGCTGAGGATCTACAACCTCCCCAGCCACTTCGGCAGCGAGCACATTTCGTGCTAAACCTTCGCTTATACCTGTTGCGATATCTAAGGCAGTTGTACCTGCCTCTACTGATTTAATCGACCCGTCTGGTAATGTAATTTCAATCATGGTGGGCAAAGATAACTTTTCTTTTGCTCAGTGCATACCTACTGAACATGGACTTTTTGCCATGACTTTACCTGCCAATGAATTGTTGCTTTTGCGCCTACTTCTTTTTTTGAATCAATTACACTAGAAACCAAACTGAATTTAATTACTCCATCTGCTTCTAACTAGTTGTTTATCTGCATCATTTGATTTGAAGAAATTCCACTTTCTGCGTTGCAGTATCCTACTGGTCTTCTTATGTAGTCAACCTCTATCCTACTCATAATTAACCAGTGCTTTTCCATATCAAATATCTGCACAACATTAAGACCAGTAACATATTCAGCTGCTGTTGATATTGCACATGCGAGCATTGTTTCAAAATGGTTTTTATTCTTCCTCTTTTTGGGAGGTAACCTTTACACTTTTCGGAGCCTAATTCAAAAAACTTATTTCATGCAGACAGTTAAATGGAATAACTTAATTGATGAGTCGTGGGAAAAACTAGGGTTTTCCTGGTTTTGCCTTGCTAATAAACCAATTAAACAGACCTCCTACTATCATGCTTCTAATTCTATTTGGGATTTTTCCATTGCTCCTTTTATGTCTGGCTTGAAATAGTTTGGCCCCTTCATCACCTTTCCGTCTTCTCTGTAAATAGGGTTTCCATCTACTCCAAGCTTAGACATGTTAGATGCTTGAATTTCCATGAAAACATCTTCAATCACATCGTGCATTCCGTGTCTTAGGATTGTACCACATAGAATATAAAGCTGATCTCCCAATGCATCAGCAATTTCAACCATATCCCCTGCTTTAGCAGCTTCTAGGTATTCATCGTTTTCCTCTGCCATCAATCTATACCTGAGCATAACATCGTCTTCAGTCAGATTTGAGTTAGGCTTATCTGAGTTTGGTATTTTAAAAGAATCATGAAATTCTCTAACTGCGTTAATTACGTTTTGAAGTGATAAATTCTTTTCCATGGGTCTAAAGTCTAACTTGCTAGACTTAAGCCCAAAACTCTGGAACACATGTTTCCCACCAATTCTTAACAAGATTTTAAAATATTGAATCTTCTTCTGGTCTGACGAAATGATATTTTAGCCATCGAAATTTATGAAAATGACTGAAACAGCACCAGACATTCAATTGCTAAATGAGCAGGTTGAACAAGCAAGTCGAACTACCGATTTGATTAAAGCAGAAATTGGAAAGACTATCATAGGTCAATGGTCTATGATAGACAAACTTTTGATAGGATTATTAGCCAATGGACACATACTTCTTGAAGGCGTGCCTGGACTAGCTAAAACACTAGCTATCAACAGTATAAGCAAGACTATTAAAGCTGAATTTAGCAGGATTCAATTCACTCCAGATCTTCTTCCAGCTGACGTTGTTGGGACTCTTATCTACAATCCTAAAGAGGAAAGTTTCAAGGTTAAGAAGGGGCCAATTTTTGCAAACTTCGTTCTAGCAGATGAAATCAACAGAGCACCTGCAAAAGTTCAATCTGCGCTACTTGAAGCGATGCAAGAAAGACAGGTTACTATAGGGAATGACACTTTTAACATGCCTAAGCCATTTTTAGTACTTGCAACCCAAAACCCAGTTGAACAAGAAGGTACCTACCCTCTACCTGAAGCTCAAGTTGATAGATTTCTACTAAAAGTTGTAATCGGATATCCAACAAAAGAAGAAGAGCAAGCAATACTAAAAGCAAATCTTCAAGTTGGAGGTCTACACGAACCTAAAGCTGTAGTTTCAAAGAAAGACATCCTTGCCGCTAGAGAACTAGTAAGAGGAATCTACATGGACGAGAAGGTTGAGAAATATATTGTTGATCTTGTATTTGCTACTAGGTCTCCTGAGAATATTGGGCTTGGTCATTTAACAGAGCTTATAGGCTTTGGTGCTTCTCCAAGGGCGAGCATAGGCTTGGGTATTGCTGCAAAAGCACACGCCTTTCTAAATCATAGAGGATATGTAGTGCCAGAGGATGTAAGAGCTGTTTCTATGGATGTGTTAAGACATAGAATAGGTCTAACATTTGAAGCTGAAGCAGAAAATATTACTCAGGAACAAATTGTAACTGAGATTATGGACATGGTAGTTGTCCCATAATATCCCAAATGGACACGTCAGAACTACTCAAGAGAGTTCGCAGGGTTGAAATAAAATCTCGCGGCCTTAGCGATCGGATTTTTTCCGGTCAATATCACAGTGCCTTCAAGGGTCGTGGCATGGCTTTTAGCGAAAACAGAGAATATCAACCAGGTGATGATGTTAGAGCAATTAATTGGAATGTAACTGCAAGAATGGGAACGCCCTATTTGAAAGTATTCGAAGAGGAAAGGGAACTTACCGTATTCATTATTGCTGACATTTCTGGCTCAATCGATATTGGCACTAAGGGTTCAACAAAAAGGGATAGAATAACAGAGCTTGCGGCGGTTTTTGGCTTTAGTGCTCTTGGAAATAATGATAAGATAGGCGCTATTTTATTTTCAGATAGAATTGAGAGATTCATTCCTCCAAAAAAGGGTAAATCACACGTTTTAAGAATAATAAGGGAGTTGCTGGAAATCACTCCTGAAGGGAAAGGAACAGACATTCCTGGCGCTTTGGATCATTTCCTATCTGCAATGAAAAAGCGTACAGTAGCATTTATGCTTAGTGATTTTCTAGGGGATGGATATGAAAAGCTGCTAAAAAGAGCTGGTAAAAAACACGATTTTGTAGCTCTTCAAATTGAAGATCCTATTGATTTAGAAATGCCAAACATTGGCTTCCTCCCTATGCATGACCCTGAAACAGGAGAAGATATGTGGTTTATGTCTCAGTCAAAAAAAGCAAGGGCTAAATACAAAGCAGACGAATTAGAGAGAAAATCAAAACTTGAAAAGATTTTCTCAAAATCTGGTGTTGACCACACAGTGATTAGAACTGATACGGATTTTGTTCGACCTCTCATGCAATTATTTGATAGACGTGGATAAGAAGCTAAAGAAATACACCAAGGCTGGGATATTACTCAAAGCGGCAAAATACATTGCCTTTGCAGCTTATTTGATTTTTAGTTCTAAAACTCAAGCCCAATTCACACTTAGCGCAGATACTGGCAGAATTGGTTGGGGAGAAAGGGTGACAATTAAAGCCCGAATGGGTGTAAATGCTTCTGAGAAGATAGTTTCACTTGATAGCTTTCCTCAATGGACAGACTCAATTCCTGGCGGTCTAGAGGTTATAGAAATTTTCGGTCCTGATACAGTTGCTACAAGTAAGGATGATCCTGAAGTTTGGGATTATGTCATAGAAAAATCATGGGTTACTACAGCTTGGGACTCAGGAATTGTAGATCTTCCTGGGCTACAAATCCAAAAGGTTCCAACAAGAACAGGCGACAAAAACGAATTGGTAGTCCATGCAGAAATCATAGAAGTAAATTGGACTGTATCTGAGAGATTAAGGCTAGCTCTTCCATACATTCTGTACTTTACAATACTATCTGCATTAATCGGAATTTTATATTACTTCTATAGAAAGATTATAGCTAAAGAAAAAATAGTAGAGCCTACGCCAGAGATTGTAATTCCGCCACATATTGAAGCTCTTCAGAAACTAGAAGATCTAAGGGCGAGGGAATCTTGGCTTAAGGGAGATGAAAAGACATTTCAAGTTGATTTAAGTCAAACCATAAGGAGATATATAGACAGAAGATTTGGTGTGAGTTCATTGGACAAAACCTCTTCAGAGGCAGTGAAAATAATCAAAACACTTGATATCTCTCAATCGTATAAGCAAAGCATTTCAAACGCGCTGCTTATTGGTGACCAAGTAAAGTTTGCTAAATATCGTGCTGCAAACGACATCCACTTAAAGTCGATTAATGACTGTATTGAATTCGTACAAAAAACAAAGTTTGATGAAGTGGATTAAGGTGTCGCCACCACATATAATCGCTTTAACCTGCACAGCAATAATTGCCCTAAAAGTGTGGAGACAATTTGAGCTTTACAGTCCAAATGTGGTTTGGCTTTTTTCTATTCCCCTACTCCACTTTATATACAGAATTTTTGCTAGGGGAATTTTTGCTAACACAAGCACCAAACTCAATGTAAAAAGCAATTCAAATTCTAAAACCCAGATCATAAACAGCTGGATTATCGAGACTCCATTTGCTTTGAGAACTCTTGCTTTAGGCATGTTAGTAATTGTTCTTGCCCGACCACAAACCTCAGATAGCGTTGAAGATATGACAAGCGAGGGAATTGATTTGGTTTTAGCAATGGATGTCAGCGTGAGTATGCTGAGTAAGGATTTTAAGCCAAATCGCCTAGAGCAATCCAAAGAAGTAGCAAAATCATTCATAGACCAAAGGCCGTATGACAGGATTGGTATAGTTGCCTACGAAGGCGAAGCATTTACTCAAGTTCCAGTTACTACAGATCATGTTGTAGTTAAGAATGGTATTAAAGGGCTCAAAACAGGTATGCTAGAAGGTGGAACAGCAATTGGCATGGGTCTAGCTACTGCAGTGAATAGATTAAGGCAATCAGAGGCAAAAAGCAAGGTAATTATCCTTCTTACAGACGGTATGAATAACGCAGGCCAAATCGAGCCAATTGACGCTGCTCAGCTTGCTGAACTAAACGATATCAGAATATATACCATTGGCGTAGGGACTATTGGAAAAGCATATAGTCCTGTAGCCATTATTGGGAATGAGTACAAATTCGATTGGGTAGATGTTCAAATCGACGAGGATGCTTTGATGGCAATTGCCGAAAAAACTAAAGGAAAGTATTTCAGAGCAACTAATGCAGATAAGCTAGCCAGTATTTATGATGAGATTGACGAGTTAGAGAAAACTCGTTTTAACGTCATGAGATATCAAAGAAAAACTGAAGCGTACCTTCCGTTTTTAATTGTAGCTCTTGCATCACTGCTTTTAGAAAAAGCACTACGTTTCACCGTAATTAGGAGTATATCATGAAGATAAGTTATTCCATAGTAGGAGTGTGCATTGCTGAGCTTTTGTTTTGGCTTATCGTAGGAGTTTGCGCTTTAATTATTGGTGAATTCGCTCCCCATTTAGAATGGCACAATCTTGACCTTTGGCTAATAGCTGCAGCTTTACCAGTCAGTTCGATAGCATATTTAATCAATCTCAGATGGAAGGTAAATGCTGTAGGTAAACTCGCAGACACTCATTTAGCCCAAACTTTAATTACAGGCTTTTCAGCTGGTCGTCTAACATGGAGATTCCTGCTTTGGAGGCTCGCTCTTGCATTTGCTATCCTCGCAATGCTAGGTCCAAAAGTCGGAAGCAAACTAGTTGAAGTTGAATCAAAAGGATCAGATATCATGATTGCAATTGACGTGAGTAATAGCATGATGGCAGAAGACCTTGGACAAAGTAGACTTGAGATTGCTCATCAAACTATCAAGCGTTTGATTTCAAAAATGGGCAGTGACAGGATTGGTATTGTTGTTTTTGCAGGAGAGGCCTACGTTCAATGCCCACTTACTTCAGATTATAGTTCGCTTAAGATTTTCCTCAATTCAGTTAGCACAGGTCTTATATCAACACAAGGAACTGCAATTGGCAACGCAATTGATGTAAGCCTTAAAGCTTTTGAAAATGCTCCTGAAACTGGTCGAAGTATATTGATTCTAACTGACGGAGAAAATCACGAAGATGATCCAGTAGCTGCTGCAGCTGAAGCATTTAATCAGGGAGTTGTGGTTCATGTTTTGGGTTTGGCTTCTTTAGAAGGATCACCTATCCCAAAGCTTAGCAAGAATGGTAATAGAATAGGATTTATTGAAGATGCCTCAGGGCAGCCTGTAGTATCAAAGCTCGATGAAAGCACTTTGTTGGCAACAGCGCAAGCAGGAGGTGGTTTATTTACAAGAGCAGTAAATTCATTTGTAGATATCAACCCCACTCTTGATGCATTTAGCAAGACCTTGAAAACCAGGTCGTCTGACATCAGATTTACTGATTATGACCACAAGTTCCAAATCCTAATAAGTATAAGTATATTTCTTCTTGTGCTTGAATTTCTAATCCCAAACCCAAGTAAGCCATGATGAATCACTTTACACTTATATTGAACTTGGTTATTCCATTGGGATTATTTTCTCAAAATGATCTGAAGCTCAAAGGACATCTTATAGATGGAGTAGATAGTTTCAAATCTGAAGAATACAATGAAGCGTCAATGTCATTTGCTTCGGGTGGATCTCTTGAAGGATATGAGGACATAGCAACTTATAACAGAGGCCTTAGTTTACTAGCAAGCAAAAACCTTAGTGATGCTAATTCAGCATTTTCTAATGCAATTGAAAATACTGAGAATCCTATGATTAAATCGCGTTCATGGTATAATAAAGGTAATGTCGCTCTTATGGATTCAATGCCTGATCCTGAAACAGCAATTGAAGCATATAAAAGCGCATTGAGAATTGATCCATCTTATGAAGAAGCTAGACACAATCTTGCTGTAGCTTATAAAATGCTACAACAGCAGCAAGAGCAGCAAGAGCAACAACAGCAGGACCAATATAAGGACCAGCAAGATCAGCAGGATCAAAACCAGGATCAGCAAGACAAACAAGACAAGCAGGATCAGCAAGACAAGCAGGACAAGCAGGATCAGCAAGACAATCAGGATCAGCAAGACAATCAGGATCAGCAAGATAAGCAGAACAAGCAGGATCAGAAGGATCAGCAGGATGACCAGGACAAGCAAAAACAGCAAGAACAGCAACAACCCCAGCAGCAGGAAAAGCAGATTTCGAAGGAAGAGATGGCTCGTATCTTAGAGAACTTAGAAAACGAAGAGGAAAAGATTCAAGAAAAGCTGATGAGGGCTAAAGCAAAGGGTAAAAAGCGCAAAATTGAAAAGGAGTGGTAATGAAGGGGACTATCTTAAATATTTCTTGCTTTGTTGCTTTGATGATATCGTTGGCTGGGATTGGGCTAAATGATGTCCTTGCTCAAGACGCATCAATAAGCTGTACTGTAAGCCAGAATCCTGTTCCAACTGGAACTAGAGTAAACCTAGTAGTCGCATTTACAAATTGTAAACCAAAAGGCGACTCATTCGACAGGCCTCAGATTCCGGGCCTTAGATACCTTGGTGGCCCTTCAGTATCACAACAGTTTCAAAGCATAAATTTCAAATCAACATCTACTCATAGCTACACATATACATACCAGGTAATATCAAAAGTAGATGTTAAGATTCCACCAATAAAACTTGCTACAAATAAGGGAGTTAAAAACTCAGAGGGGTTCATTCTAAAGGTGGTAGAAAGGGGTGCAAATAATAAAAAGCAAGGGTTAGGCAATGTTTCAAGTGTAATTGAAGTAAGTAGCAACCAAGTTCATATTGGGGAGCCAGTTTTAATTCAATACAAGATTTATTCAAGGTATTCAAATCTGCAGTTTAGAGAAGAGGTTCCAGAGCTTGAGGGATTTTGGAAAGAACCACTACCAGCTCGAAGCAACAATAGAACAATTAAGCAAATCAATGGTGTAGAATACCTTGAAATAATTGTAAAGGAAGTTTTAGCTTTCCCACAGCAAACAGGAGATTTTACTATTGATGGATTTGATATCTATGGTGTAATATCGGTTAGTTTCTTTAATCAAAAGGAAGTACAAACTCAGTCTAACCCCATCACTATAAAAGTCCTACCTCTTCCAGAAGGTAAGCCAAAGAATTTCATAGGTACTTTTGGGAAATTAAAGGTGCAAGCAAATGTTAGTGTTGATAGCGTTAATGTGAATGAAGCATTCAATTTTGAATTGACCTATAGTGGTAAGGGTAATTTGAAATTAATCCAGGAACCAACTTTGGATTGGCCTTCAGAGTTTGAAGTCTTTGACCCAGAAATTGTTGATAGAATTAGTGTTAGTGCAGGTGGTGAAACTGGGAAAAGAACATATAAATACGCTGTGATTCCAAGAGCACCAGGTACTTACGATTTACCTGTTGTTGAATCTAGCTATTTCAACCATTTTAAGGACTCTTATTTAAGCGAAAAAACTAACGCTGGCCAAATCACAATTAAACGAGATCCAAATTCTGTCGG
>JAYZNI010000033.1:0-26591 GCA_036152255.1 Bacteroidota bacterium
TAGTGGAGATTGTATTGACCCAGGTGACGGGTCAGGCCAATACGATAGCGAGGGTTGGTGTATAAGCGAATGCCATAGCAATGCAGTTGGGAATATTGATGGACCGCAAAAAACGCTTATAAAAGTTGTAAATATGATAGGCCAAGAAGTAGACCAAATCATATTTAACACACCTCTATTTTTTATCTATGATGATGGGTCAGTAGAGAAAAAAGTAATATTCGAACAATTCTAAATTGAAAGAAAAACTACATGAAATAATTTTCGAAGCTGACACCCCGAAGGGTAAATTTTTCGACGTTGTCCTTATGTGGGCAATACTACTAAGTGTGGGAGTTGTATTCTTAGAATCAGTTCCAAGTTTTAGAGATCAATACGGAGATCAACTCAGGTTAGCAGAGTACTTTTTTACTGCTGTTTTCACAATAGAATATTTTCTTAGACTTTATTCTGTAAAGAAACCTCTGAGCTATGCGTTTAGTTTCTTTGGCCTTGTTGACTTACTTAGCGTCTTGCCTACATTCGTAGAGCTGCTACTTCCTGGAGTTGCTAGCATTAGAGTCATTAGAATCCTCCGCCTGCTAAGGGTCTTCAGAGTACTCAAACTAGTAGGGTTTATGAAGGAGGCTAGCTTCCTGAAGGGCGCGCTTTGGGGAGCCCGAAAAAAGATCATGGTATTTATGTCGACCGTGTTAGTTCTAGTTACGATTTTGGGTACTCTGGTTTACATTGTTGAAGATGCTGAATCGGGATTTACAAGCATACCGAGGAGCATTTATTGGGCTATTGTAACGGTTACTACCGTAGGATATGGAGATATTGCACCTACCACTGTCATAGGCCAAACCTTAGCAAGCTTCATCATGCTTATTGGTTATGCAATCATCGCTGTTCCAACAGGTATTGTCAGTGCTGAGATGGTAAAGGGGTCGAGCGAAAAAGTTTCTGATAACACAAAAGCCTGCAGATCGTGTAGTGAAGATGAGCATCCAGACGATGCTAAGTACTGCAATAAGTGTGGTGATGCTCTTTAAATAAGGGGATTGTGTGTATTTTGGGCTAATGAAAAACCCAACAAGATTATTTGACTTTCCTAGATATCAGTTGGCTAACTGCCCTCAGGAAGTTATGATGAGCATGCCAAATGCTGGGAACAGAATAACCTATTCGACACAGGCATTTGTTGAAGAAATTGACAGAACGTCGAGAGGATTAATTTCCCTAGGTATGGAAAAAGGAGATAAGGTTGCCCTTATTTCTCACAACAATAGATGCGAGTGGAATGTGCTTGATCACGGAATCATGCAGGCAGGCGGAATAGATGTTCCAATCTACCCTACCATGACTGAAGCAGATTACAAATACATCCTCAATCACAGTGAATCAAAATTTTGCTTCGTTTCTAATAAGGAACTTTTAGACAAAGTGAATGCAGTCAAGTCTGACTGCCCAAAACTCCAAGGAATTTTCACTTTTGAAGATGTAACAGGAGCAGATTCTTGGCAAAAAGTTCTTAATGCTGGATCTGATAAAAATCAAGCAGAACTAGATTCTCGAAGAGATTCAATTAAGCCCGATGAACTCGCTACAATAATTTATACATCAGGAACTACAGGTCTTCCAAAGGGAGTTATGCTTACCCATGACAACGTTTGTGGCAATGCTTTAGCTTCAGTTGATAGAGTTCCTCTCGCAGGTCTTGAAGGTGATCTTAGAGTACTTAGCTTCCTTCCTGTTTGTCACATTTTCGAAAGAATGCTTCACTACTTGTACATGTACATGGGTGCTAACATCTACTTCGGAGAAAGCATAGAGACAATTAAGGAAGACCTCAACCACGCACAACCAATTATGTTCACTGCCGTACCTAGACTGCTAGAAAAATTCTTCGATGGAATTGTAGCAAAGGGTCGTGCAGCTGGTGGAGTAAAAAGTGCCATTTTTAACTGGGCATTAGGAGTGGTTCTAGAATGGGAGCCAGAAAAAGAAGGCCGAGGTCTATACGGATTCAAACTAAAAATGGCTCGTAAACTTGTGTTCAGCAAAGTGAAAGAAGCCCTAGGGCTAAGCGGCATTAAAGCTGTTGCTTCAGGTTCTGCAGCACTCCAAGCTAGACTAGCTCGTTTTTTTAATGGAGCAGGAATTCCAGTTCTTGAAGGATATGGGCTCACTGAAACATCACCAGTAGTTACAGTAAATACAATTAACAGCCCAGGCATGTTAAAGATTGGTACTGTAGGAAAGGTAATTGAAGGAGTTGAAATCAGCTTTTCTGAGGAAAGTGAAATTCTTGTAAAGGGTCCCAATGTTATGATTGGATACTACAAGGACCAGGAAAAAACTGATGAGGTAATTAAAAACGGATGGTTCCACACTGGTGATAAAGGAGAGTTCGACAATGAAGGATTCCTTAAAATCACAGGTCGGAAGAAAGAAATCTTTAAGACTTCAGGTGGCAAATACGTTGCTCCTACCCTTCTTGAAAATGCTCTAAAAGCATCGCTCTTTATCGAGCAAGTTATGGTTGTGGGGGAAAACAGAAAGCACCCAGCTGCCCTTATCTCTCCTGAGCCTGGAGTAGTTTCTGATTGGTGTAATAGACATAACCACCCATACCCTGGAGAAGAAAACATAGCTTCTGACGAAGTGATTTTCAACCGCATCATGGATGAGGTAAATTCACTAATGGCTCCATTTGCAAAATGGGAACAAGTAAAGGTTATCAAGATTATCCCCGAACCATTCTCTGTTGAAGGTGGCGAACTCACTCCTACACTAAAGCTTAAAAGAGACCCAATCAAAAAGAAGTACGGTGCATTGATTGATAGCATCTACGAATAAACATGATTGAATTTATCTGTGGATTAGACGAGGGACTGTTTCATGCCATAAACGGAGCATGGCCTGCTGGAGACACTTTAATGTGGTGGAATAGTAAGCCATTGACATGGACGCCGTTATATTTGGTTTTAATCTATGCCGTTTGCAAAAAATATTCTCAAACCTCATCGAGATTATTCATTCTTTCAGGTTTAGTTATTTGTATTGGTGTAAACGACGTGTTGTCTTCTAGAATCCTAAAGCCAATATCCGAAAGACTACGACCTTCACATAGAGAAGAATTTGCAGACACCATTCATTTATACGAACGATCTGACGGCACCTATTACAAAGGTGGCAAATGGAGCTTCGTAAGTGGTCATGCCGCAAATCACATGGGCGTAGCAATTTTTACAGGATCAGTCCTCTGTGGTGGATTTGTTTTAGGAGGATGGATGTGGGGGCTTATTGTTTGGGCTTTATTAATTGGCTATTCGAGAGTGCATTTAGGCGTACACTTTCCAGGTGACGTAATATGTGGCTGGTTGGTTGGCGGCGTGGTTGGATCAGGCGTGTTTAAAGTTATAAGCAGAAGAATATGAATATTCAATCTGCAATAGCAATATTCATTGGAGGCGGGCTAGGTAGCGTTGCGCGTTGGGTTATAGGGGGCGGAATTAGCAAGTTAGCTTCATTAAGCGGATCTGTAATAGCGGGACCAATAGGCATTTTAACAGCCAACATTCTTGCAACTTTAATACTTGCACTCCTACTCTTTACCCAAGGGAGCAAATTCACCGCAGCCAATTCAGAAAGCTTCCTCTACCCACTCCTAGCTATTGGCTTCTGTGGTGGTTTTTCAACTTTTTCAACCTTCAGTTTAGACACATTTAAACTCATTCAAGATGGCAATTTTATTTGGGGTGTACTCAACATCCTTGTAAGCGTATTAACTTGCCTCGCTGTAGCCTGGACTGTTTTTTTAGTTTGGGGTAAATCATAAAATATGGGACTATTTTCTCTACTTCTAATCGCATCATTAATTACTTCTGATAGCCCAAAACTTCCAGCAAGTGACTCACCCTCACCCAAACTCGTCGTTGGGATGACCATCGATCAAATGAGAGCTGATTTCCTTACTAGATTTGAGGACCATTTTACCGATGGAGGGTTCAAGAGAATTATGAACGGTGGCTTTACCTGCTACGACCATCACTATGGATACGCCCCTACTTTCACTGGTCCCGGTCACGCCTCAATCTACACTGGCACAACTCCTTCAGTACACGGAATTATTGCAAACGATTGGTTCGTAAGAGACAAAAACACCACCGTGTATTGTTCTTCTGACTCACGTGCTAGAGGAATTGGAAACGATGGAATTGATGGGCTTGACGGAAGACCTTTGGTCTTTGATAAAGCAGGCCAAATGTCACCAACGCATTTACTTTCAAATACCATAGGAGACGAAATGAAACTCGCAACTATGGGTGAAAACACTCCTAAAGTCATAGGAATTAGTATAAAAGATAGAGGTGCCATTTTACCTGCTGGCCATTCTGCTGATGGAGCGTATTGGTTCTACGGCCAAAACCATGGGCACTTTATTTCAAGCACCCATTACTTTAGAATGCTGCCTCAGTGGGTTATAGATTTTAATAATGAGGGACGTGCTGAACAACTTTGCAATGATGGTTGGGATAGGTTACTTAAAGAAAGGGCATACAGCAAATGCTCTCCTGACAACAACCCATTTGAAGGGTCTTTTAGAGGAGAAATAAGACCCACTTTCCCTTACGATCTAAATGCACTTAGAGCAGCTAATGGGGGGTACGATGTTTTAAAAGCAACACCTGGAGGAAATACCATCTTAGTAGATTTTGCTTTAGCTGCAATTGAAGGCGAGGAGCTTGGTAAAGATGGGGCTTGCGACCTTCTAACTATGAGCTTTTCTGCTACTGATTACGTTGGCCATAGATGCGGGCCCCACGCTCAAGAGACAATGGACATGTATGTTCGACTTGATAGAGAATTAGAAAGATTTTTTGACGAATTAGACGACATAGTTGGCGATGGAAACTGGACAGTATTTATCACATCTGACCACGGTGCTGCAGCTGTCCCATCACAAGCACAATCCCTAGACATGCCATCAGATTACTGGACTCCAGGAAACCTTCAGGATAGACTTGAAGTGGAGCTAGACATAAAGTTTGGCCCAAAAGATTGGGTGCAAAACATAAGCAACAATAATATCTACCTTAATAAGAAGTCTGTAAGATCTTCTTCTACATTTGAAGACGTAATCCAAAGATATGTGAGCGCATTGTGCGTGGAGGAAGAAGGAATTTTAATGGCATGCGGTGCTTACGATTTGGCCTCTAGAGCTAAAGTGGACCCTTTACTAAAAAACATGTATAATGGATACCTACAAGGAGCAAACGGAGACGTAGTATTTGTCCTCAACCCTGGTTGGATGAACTACGGTCGCACAGGAACAACACACGGTTCACCTTTTGCCTACGACACACATGTCCCATGTCTCTTTTATGGCGCTGGAATTGAGGTAGGATCTACCTACGAGAGAACTTACATTCGCGACATCGCACCTACAATTTCTACCTTGCTTGAGGTTCCCTATCCAAACGGTTGTACAGGTGCTCCTATACACCAAGCACTCAAAAAATGAGTGAAATAAAAGTTAGCGTAAGCAGATCATCAACAGAACCTGCATTAGAGTTCGAAGCTATTTTTCCCAAAGGCGATGGCTCCACTTGGCAACTACAACTCCCATGCTGGAGGCCTGGCAGATATGAGCTAGCAAACTTTGCTCAATACATAAAAAAAATGGTTGGGTTATGTGATGATGGCACAGAAGTAACATTAATGAAAATTGATCTTCATAGGTGGGAAGTTCCCGGATCAGTGCATACTGTGCGTTGGGTTTTTTACGCAGATATCCTAAATGCTGGCTCAACCTTTGTACGTGATGATTTACAATATGTAAACCCTGTAAATTGTATGATCTACAAAGTCGGAGCTGAATCAAATGGCTACGAAATTTGTCTTTGCGATATCCCGACAAATTGGGACCTTGCAACTGCGTTGCCCAACAAAATTGAGAACGATTCATACGTTATGACTGCGCGCGATATGCAGCATATCATGGATAGTCCATGGATGACTTCTCCTGAGCTTTGGCATGCTGAGTACGAAGCAGAGGGCGTTGATTTTCATATTTGGTCTTACGGATGCGCGCCTCCAAATTCTGAAAAGTTTGTTGCTGACCATAAGGCTTTTTCTCAAGCCCAAATCTCTTACTTCAAGTCCTTCCCAGCTCCCTTCTACCACTTCCTATATCTCCTACCCCCCGATATTGAGGTAAGGCACGGAGTAGAACACGAGGACAGCACTGTAATTGCTTTGGGCCCGGAGGAAAAGATCAATTCAGATTACGGCTACGACGAATTAGTTTCTATAGCGTCTCATGAGCTTTACCATGCTTGGAACGTTAAACGTATAAGGCCATCTGAGTGGACGCCATATGATTTCACAAAGGCATGTCCCTCTAAACTCGGATACATAGCCGAAGGCGTAACGACTTATATGGGGGATCTATTCCTTTTAGAAGCTGGATGTATTGACCTTAATAATTGGTGCCTAAAAATGGAAGTCCTTTTATCGCGTCACTTAAATAATCCAGGAAGATTAAATATGTCGGTTGCAGATTCTAGCTACGACACATGGCTTGACGGTTATCGCCCAGGAGTATCCGGAAGAAAAGGATCTATCTACGTAGAAGGAGCAGTACTCGCATTCCTATGCGATTGCAGAATCATGAGGGTTACCGGCCATAAAAAATCACTCTCAACAGGTATGACACTGCTGTGGGAGAAATTTGGGATGGATAGACGTGGCCTAACTGCAGACGAGTACTGGGATGTCTTAGCAGACGTAGCCGGCGAGAGACTTGACGACCTTAGGATCAACTACGCTGAAGGAGTAAAAGATTCGTGGGAAGATTTAGTGGAAGCAATGGCTTTCAACGGACTTAAGCTATCAAAATCTCTTGGCGAAAAAGGCGAAATTGTGCCCACTCTTAAACAGCTTTAATTAATCTCCGCCTAGGGCGTACTGCACCAAATTCGCACCCATTTGAAGTGCAAGCAATCGAATTTCCTCGGTATCTCTGTGGACTTGGTAATCCTCCCAACCGTCACCTAAATCGCATTCGTGATCGTAGAAGCACACTAACCTTCCATCGTGGATTATCCCAAACCCCCTAGGTGGTTTATCGTCATGTTCGTGAACCTTAGGCAATCCATGATTGAAGTCGTATTTCTGATGATAGATCTCGTGATCAAACGGAATTTCAACCCAATCAAGTTCTGGAAATACCTTCTTGAATTCCTGTCTTATATACTTGTCCATCCCGTAGTTGTCACTGATGTGAAGGAAGCCACCTGAACTAAGATATTCTCTAAGATTCCTAGCTTCTGACGATGAAAACACTATGTTTCCATGACCAGTCATATGGACAAATGGGTAAAGGCTCAACTCAACAGCTCCAACACTGACATAAGGAACGTTTTCACCAATATTCATTCCCAAGTCTTTGTTGCAAAAACTCACTAAATTAGGCATACTCGTGGGGTTTGAATACCAATCACCTCCCCCGCTGTATTGCAATACGGCGAATTCATAAGTTGGTGATGAAAGCTCGGTTTGGGCTACAGAAAAAAAGTGAAAAATAACGCTGGCAAAAAAGGCCAAACCCACCTTCATGTCTATGCTTATTTTTCCTGTCATTTGCGTTGCAAGTTACGCCTTTTAATCCCTCGTAAAACCTAGTGTTTTTTTCATTACCTTTGGCGCCCTAAAATGAATCCTATTTACTATGGAAAATAAGTTTGCCATTCAGTTTTTCACGATATCTCTTGCCCTAGCGACTTTGTACACATTGTCGTTTAATTGGGCCTCTAAGAACTTCGAATCAAAAGCTGCAATACATGGCGCATTTGTTGCGGATAGCCTAGAGGCGGATAGCGCGTTAAATGGCCTTACTTGGGAAGAAGCTTCTATCAAAGCAACTCGCGAGTACTTGAGAGATAGCGTTAATGCAAAAGCACATGTTTTTGGCGCTACTTACAAGGAGGTAAAGGAACAAGAACTAAACTTGGGTCTTGACCTTAAAGGTGGTATGAGTGTTACTCTGGAGGTGAGTCTTCCAGATCTTGTAATTGCTCTTTCTGATTATTCAAGCAATAGTGATTTCCGCGAGGCTCTTGCTGCTGCTAAGGCAGGCCAAAAGAACTCATCGGACGGATTCATCTCTCTTTTTGCAGATGCTTGGAATACTCAAGTAAATGGCCAAGAAAACCCAACAGCTCTATGGAGAATCTTCCACAATATGGAGCAAAAGGATCTTTTCCCTGCTAAGAGTACTGACGAAGAAATTATTGAAATCCTTGCTTCAGAAGCAGAGACTGCAATTAACAATACTGAGAGCATTATCAGAAAGCGTATCGACCAACTTGGAGTTGCGCAACCAAATGTGCAGAAGCTACAAAACGGCCGTATTTTAGTTGAACTTCCAGGAATTGATGATAGGGAAAGAGCTAGAAAGCAGTTAAAGTCAACAGCTAACTTAGAGTTTTGGCCTACGTTCTTCAACGACGAAATACTTGGAAGACTATACGAGGCAAACGCAGCAGTTGGAGCGGTACAGCACCCTGATTTATTTGGAGAAAATGCGCCTGCAGATTCTACTCTAACGCCAGATCAAGGCAAAGCAAAGAATCCACTTCTTTCTATTTTCCAACCTGAGCTTGGGCGTAGAGGTGCAGTTGTTGGATACGCGCTCGCAACAGATACTTCAGAAGTAAACGCAATCTTAAATCACCCTGCAGCTAAGGAGAATTTAAAGAATGATCTCAAACTTATGTGGGCAGCTAAGCCTATCTCTTCTACCTCTCCAATCCACGCTCTTTACGGTATTAGAGACGACAGCAAGAAAGGTAAAGCCGCTCTTTCTGGAAAGAGCATTGTCGATTCAAGAGTATCGTACGACGAAATTGGAGACGTAGTTGTTAGTATGACTATGGACGGTGAAGGTACTGGGATTTGGGGACGCATGACTGAGGAGTGTGTAAGCCAAAATAACAGAGCAGTTGCAGTTGTTCTTGATAACTTGGTATTCTCTGCTCCAAACGTTCGTTCAGCAATTACTAACGGTCGTTCACAAATTAGTTTTGGTTCGGATCAGACTACTGCAGACAAACTTACTGAAGCTGAAGATCTTGCAGGTCTATTAAAGGCAGGTTCTCTACCTGCTCCAGCCCGAATCGTAGATGAGGTTAGTGTTGGACCACAACTAGGCCAAGAGAATATCGATGCCGGTCTAAGCTCATTCATCATTGCACTTTTAGTAGTTCTACTTTACATGATATTTTACTACAAGGGTGCAGGTGCTGTTTCTAACATCGCACTACTTGCTAACCTATTTTTCCTTATTGGAGCTCTTGCCGCACTTGGTGCAGCGTTAACTCTACCAGGAATTGCGGGTATCGTTCTTACTATCGGTATGGCCGTGGATGCGAACGTACTTATTTACGAACGTATCCGAGAAGAAATGAGACACGGAAAGGGACTTGCGCTTGCGCTTAAAGATGGTTACTCAAAAGCATATACAGCGATTATTGATGCTAACCTAACTACTCTTCTTACAGCTATCGTTCTTTACAGTTTTGGTAGTGGTTCGATTAGAGGTTTCGCTACGACTCTTATCATCGGTATTTTCACTTCACTATTTAGTGCAATTGTAATTACTCGTTTGATTTTCTTTTCCAGACTTGACAGGAAGAAGAGCATCACATTTGCTTCAAACATCACTAAAAATTGGTTCACTAACACAAATATTGATTTCATCGGGAAGCGCAAGATTATGTACGTGTTTAGCTTGATCATCATTATTGCTGGAGCTGGATCTCTAATGACTAAAGGCCTTAACTACGGTGTTGAATTCACTGGAGGTAGAACTTTTGATGTGACATTTGTAGAAGCAGTAAATCCTGACGATGTTCGTGAAGCTCTTTCAGTTGCTTTTACTGAAGATGGCACGCCAGGTAATCCATTAGTCCAAACAAAAGAATCAGACAACAAGCTTCGTGTAATGACTAACTACTTGATCGATTCTCAAGCTGAGACAGTAGATGAGGATTACATCGCTGCTCGTAATGGCGCTTTAGCTGCTCTAGGATCACATGCTGTTGATATGGAGAACAAAGTAGACTCTACTATTTCTGACGATTTCAGAGCTGGTGCAAAAAAGGCTACAATCTTCTCATTAATAATCATTTTCTTATACATAGTATTTAGATTTAGAAAGTGGCAGTTTGGCCTTGGTGCACTACTAGCAACAACACACGATGTATTAATTGTACTTTCAGTATTTAGCATCTGTTGGGGTATGCTTCCATTTACAATGGAAATAGACCAAGCTTTTATCGCAGCGATCTTAACTGTGATTGGTTACTCGATAAACGATACAGTTGTTGTGTTCGACCGTATTAGAGAATACCTTGGAATATATGGTGGCAAGAAAGATGATAATCAACTTGTGAATGAGGCGCTAAACAGCACTCTTAGCCGTACGATTAACACATCACTATCTACTTTCGTAGTACTTCTAACTATCTTCTCATTTGGAGGGGATAACATCAAAGGGTTTGTTTTCGCCCTTATGGTTGGTGTTTTAGTAGGTACTTATAGCTCGATCTTTATCGCTACTCCAAGCGTATTAGATTTTAGCAAGAAATTAAAGGCATAAACCAAGTAAAAACTTACTTTTCTTAGACAGCCCTGCTCATTGTGAGTAGGGCTGTTTTTTGCGGTTGAATTTTGGGCGATGTTTTAGTAGGGTTTATCTTGTAAAAATCGTATTTTGTCGAATTATTTGGCGTTTTATCCTTCAATTAGATTGACATGATTTTCTCATCACATAAAAAATCACACCATTCTTCAACATTTTACATCATCACTCTAGTGATGTTTTTGTTTTTTACTACACTGAATACGTTTGCAACAGCAAATTCTATAGATGTTGAAGGATGTACTAATCCATTTGCATGTAACTATAATCCTGAAGCAACAATTGATGATGGTTCATGTGATTTCATTAGCTGTATAACCTTTGGTTGTACACACGAAATTGCATGTAACTACGATGCAGATGCTGACTATGATGACGGTTCGTGTGAATACACTACTTGTTTAGGTTGTATGAATGAGCTTGCTTGTGATTTTGATCCAGAAGCAACAATCGCAGGTGTATGTGATGATTTTGAATCTTGTGTAGGTTGTATGGAAGAAGATGCTGACAACTACGACCCAGAAGCAACTATATCTGGCAGCTGCCAATACAACGGTTGTACTTTTTCAGAGGCTTGTAATTACGATGAGAATGCAAACTATGACGATGGATCTTGTGAATATGATTCTTGTGCAGGGTGTATGACAGAAGGCGCTTGTAACTTCAATTCTGAAGCAACAATCCAAAATGGAAACTGTTCTTACCCCGATGCAGGTTACGATTGTGATGGAAACTGTTTAAACGATTCTGACGGCGACTCGATATGTGATGAGTTTGAGGTTGCTGGATGTACAGATTCTTCAGCCGAAAACTACAATGAAGACGCAACAGACGATGATGGAACTTGTGAATATATCGTAGAAGGATGCACTGACCCACAAGCTTGTAACTACAACTCTGAGGCAAATACAGATGATGATAGTTGTGAGTTTGAATCTTGTGCCGGATGTCTAAACCCTGTTGCATGTAACTACGATTCTGATGCCATTTATCCTGGCGATTGTGAATTCCCGGAATCTGGCTACAACTGTGATGGCACATGTGAATCAGATAGTGATGGTGACGGAGTGTGTGACCCATTTGAAATAGATGGATGTACAAATCAGGGAGCCTGCAACTATGATTCAGACGCTACTGACGATGACGGATCATGTGACTTCACAACATGTGCTGGATGTACAAGCCCTTTTGCTTGTAACTACAATCCTACTGCTAGTATTGATGACGGATCTTGTGATTATATATCGTGTTTGAACTTCGGTTGTATGGATGCTGGAGCTTGTAACTTCGATGCTGAAGCTGATTACTCTGATGGATCTTGTGAATATGTGAGTTGTATGGGATGTATGAATCCTCAAGCATGTGACTTCGATCCAAATGCAACTATCGCTGGATCATGTGAGGATTATTCATCATGTATAGGATGTATGGATCCTGATGCCGATAACTACGACGCAGAAGCAACCCAAGACAGCGGAAACTGTTTATACAGCGGTTGTACTATTCCAGTTGCTTGTAACTACAACCCACAAGCCAACTTTGATGACGATAGTTGTGAATACACATCATGTGCTGGTTGTTTAAATTCCGAAGCATGTAACTACGATGAGGAAGCAATAATTGCCGGAGACTGTACTTTCCCAGAATCTGGATACAATTGTGATGGTAATTGTATTAATGACGCAGATGGCGACCTAATATGCGATGAATTTGAAATTGGAGGTTGTACAGATTCTGATGCTTTAAACTACGATGAAAATGCAACTGATGATGATGATTCATGTGAGTATGTAGTAGAAGGCTGTACTGATTTAACTGCTTGCAACTATAACTCTGATGCCAACACTAACGATGATTCGTGTGAGTTCGAATCATGTGCAGGTTGTTTAAATTCTGACGCATGTAACTACGATGCTGATGCTATCTACCCTGCAGATTGTGAATTCCCAGAACAATACCTCGATTGTGATGGAAACTGTGAAAATGATGTGGACGGCGATGGAGTATGTGATGAGCTTGAAATCCCTGGTTGTATAGAGTCTTCTGCTTGTAACTATAACCCTGATGCGACAGACAACGACGAATCCTGCGATTTTGATTCATGTAACATATTTGGGTGTACTCTGCCATTTGCATGTAACTACAACCCTCTAGCCACAGTCAATGATGGGAGTTGTGATTTTTACTCGTGTTTATCTTTTGGATGTACTAACCCCACAGCATGTAACTATGATCCAAGTGCGCAATTCTCTGATGGTTCTTGTGAATACACATCTTGTGCTGGTTGTATGAACCCAAATGCTTGTGACTACGACCCTGAAGCAATTATTCCTGCCACATGTTTAGACTTTACTTCTTGTGTTGGATGTATGAATCCAGCAGCATCTAACTATGACCCAGATGCTACTATGGATAGTGAAGACTGTATCATTGAAGGATGTACTCTTTCTGGTGCTTGTAACTACAACCCTGATGCAAATACAAATGATGGAAGTTGTGACTTCTTTTCTTGTTTACCTACAGGTTGTATTAACCCTGAAGGATGTAATTATGACCCAGACGCAGTAATAGCTGATGATTGTGATTTCCCAGAATACGGATATGATTGTGATGGAAATTGTGTTGACGATACTGATGGAGATGGTATTTGTGATCCTTTTGAAATAGAAGGATGTACTGACCCTACTGCTTTCAACTACGACGAAGAAGCAACAGATGATGACGGTTCTTGTGTGCCTGTAGTTGAAGGGTGTACAAACTCAACTGCATGTAACTATAATGCTAATGCTAACGTTGATGATGATAGCTGTGACTATGAATCATGTATTGGCTGTATGGCACCATCTGCATGTAACTACAGTGAAGATGCAACTATCCCTGGCGAATGTACTTACCCTGATACTGGATACGATTGTGATGGAAACTGTGTCTTCGACTCAGATGGAGACGGTGTTTGTGATCAATTTGAAATCTTTGGCTGTACACTTGAAAACGCAACAAACTTTGACCCTGAAGCCACAGAAAACGATGGCTCTTGTATAATCGAAATACCAGGATGTATTGATGTTGGTGCATGTAACTTTGATTCACAAGCTAACATTGATGATGGATCTTGTGACTACACAAGTTGTGTAGGTTGTATGGTAGTTACGGCTTGCAACTTCGATCCAACAGCTTCAATTCCTGGCGAATGTATATATCCAGAAGTTGGTTACTACTGTGACGGATCATGTACTTCAGATTTTGACAACGACGGAATATGTGACATGTTCGAGGTTGCAGGTTGTATGGACCAAAACGCATGTAACTATGATGATGAAGCAACTGATGCTGATAACTCATGTATATATGCTCTTCCAGAATACAATTGTGATGGAACCTGTATTTCTGACCAAGATGGCGATCTAATTTGTGATGGTTTAGAGAATCCGCCAAACCTATATATCCCAGAAGATATGACGGTTGAATGTGAAGAAACTGATTTTGGCATTGCCACAGCAGAAGGAGGATGTTCTACTCCAGTAGTTACATTCTCGGATTTTATTCTAGATGGAGATTGCCCAAATAACTATACTATCTTAAGGTCATACTTTGCATCAGATAACTGTGGTAATGTAACAAGCCTAGTCCAAACAATTACAGTAGTTGATACAACAGC
Source organism: Bacteroidota bacterium (assembly GCA_036152255.1). GTDB lineage: Bacteria > Bacteroidota > Bacteroidia > Flavobacteriales_D > Sanyastnellaceae > UBA974. Next base: position 14,349 of record JAYZNI010000033.1, read on the forward strand.
CCCTGATTTCACATTTGTTCCAGCGGACTACACAGCGGAGTGTTCTGACGAGCACCCATTGGATGACGCATCAGCGACAGACAACTGTGGAGAGGTAAGTATCTCTGTTGAAGAGATAACTACACCTGGCGCTTGTGCAGGGGACTACACGATCACTCGTACGTTCACAGCTACAGACGACTGTGGCAATGCATCTACAGCTACTCAGACGATAACGATTGTTGATACTACTGCTCCAGTACTCACTATCCCAGCGGACTACACAGCGGAGTGTTCTGACGAATACCCAATGGATGAAGCATCAGCGACAGACAACTGTGGAGAGGTAAGTATCTCTGTAGAAGAGGTAACTACACCTGGCGTTTGTGCTGGAAACTACACGATTACTCGTACGTTCACAGCTACAGACGACTGTGGTAACGCTACTACAGCAACTCAGACGATAACGATTGTAGATACGACATCACCAGAATTCACATTTGTTCCGGATGATTTTACTGCAGAATGTTCAGATACTATTGACATGGAATCGCCAATTGCTTCTGATAACTGTGGTGAAGTTTCATTAACAATTAATGAGTGGACTGTGTCTGGCGATGCTGCAGGTAATTATCAGATAATTAGAGAGTTTACTGCTGTGGATGATTGTGGAAACTATGTTGTAGAATCTCAAACTATTACAGTTGTTGATACTACCGCACCAGCGTTTACAAGCATCCCTGCTGATTACTCAATTGAATGTTCAGATGAGATGTCATTAGACGATGCAATTGCAAATGACAACTGTAGTTCTACTTCAGTAGTTACTTATGAATCAATCATTGAAGGCGATTGTCCAAACAGCTATCAATTAGTGAGAACATTCGTTGCAACAGATGATGCGGGTAATTCAACAACAGCAACACAAACAATTACTGTTACAGATACTACTGCTCCTGAATTCACATTTACTCCTGATCCAGAAGTTTACTTGAATGAGGCTGATGGTGATGAAATGCCAGATCCATTTGTGTTGGTTTGGGATGCTTGTGATATAGAGCCAACATGGTGGTATAATGATGTAGTTATTTCTGAAAATGGATCAACAACTACAACTGAAAGAACTTACATGGTGATTGATGATTGTGGAAATTCAGCATCATTTGTTCAGTTTATCGTTTACGATTCATTGATACTTGGTTGTATTGATGATACAGCATGTAACTATGATCCAGATGCAAACCAAGACGATGGAACATGTGCTTACCCACCATTCGGATACGATTGTGATGGAAACTGTATAAATGACGTAAATGAAAACGGAATTTGTGATGAGTTAGAAATCTATGGTTGTATGGATCCAACGAACCCAGGATATAACCCTGCAGCAAACGTTGATGATGGATCTTGTCTTGTGGGAGGTTGTATTATCACATTCGCTTGTAACTATGATCCAGAAGCGGATTATCAGTTAGCAGGTTCTTGTGAATTCACATCTTGTGCAGGTTGTACTGATGAAAATGCTTGTAACTATGATCCAGATGCAACTCTGAATAACAACTCATGTACATTCCCAGAATACGGATACAACTGTGATGGTGAATGTATCAACGATACAGATGGAGATGGTATCTGTGATGAATTCGAGATTGCAGGTTGTACAGATCCAACTAACCCAGGATATAATCCAAACGCAACTGATGATGACGGATCTTGTTTAGTTGGAGGTTGTTCTCTTCCATTTGCTTGTAACTACGATCCAGATGCTGATTATTTAATCTTTACAGACTGTGAATTTGAATCTTGTGCAGGATGTATGGATCCAGAGTCATGTACTTATGACCCAGATGCTACAATCAGTGCTCCAAGTGAATGTACTTTCCCAGAAAACCAGTTCTTGGATTGTGATGGAAACTGTATAAACGATACAGATGGAGATGGAATCTGTGATGAACTGGAAATCCCAGGCTGTACAGATCCAGCTGCAAACAACTACAACCCATTTGCTACTGATGATAATGGCTCTTGTATTATACAGGTAGGTGGCTGTACGTTACCATTCGCTTGTAACTACGATCCGACTGCTGATTTCTACCTACCAGGTTCTTGTGATTTCTCTTGTCTGTTTGGTATACAAATGATGGATGAGTGTTTAGATCCACTTGCTTGTAATTTCGGAGAGGAATCTCCATGTGTTTACTTCGATGAGTTTGGCCAGTTATGTGCAACTATTGGTTGTATGGATGAGTCAGCTTGTAATTATGATCCAGAAGCCCAAATCTCTGGCGCATGTGATTACGTATCGTGTGAAACTTATGGTTGTACAAATGAGAATGCTTGTAACTACGATCCAGAGGCTACTCTGAATGATGGTACATGTGAATACTCAAGCTGTCTTGGATGTACAGATCCTATGGCGAGTAACTACGACCCAGAAGCTACAATTGATAATAATTCTTGTCAGTACGATCAAGGAGGATGTACAATCTTGACAGCATGCAACTACGATCCGGATGCAACTTATAATGATGGCTCATGTGATATGTCGTCATGCTACGGTTGTACTTCAGAAGATGCATGTAACTATGATGAGAACGCTATCTATGAAGATGCTTCATGTCAGTTCCCAGACGCTGGTTATGATTGTAATGGCAGCTGTCTAATGGATACAGATGGAGACGGAGTTTGTGATATGTACGAAGTAAGCGGTTGTACAGATCCAGGTGCATACAACTACGATCCAGACGCTACTGAAGAGAATGGATCTTGTCAGTACCCACATCCAGGATGTACAGACCAAACAGCGTGTAACTTTGATTTCACTGCAATGGTGGACGATGGTTCATGTGAGTACACTTCATGTTCAGGATGTATAGTTCCGACTGCTTGTAACTACGATCCAGATGCAACATTAAGCGATGGTTCTTGTATCTACCCAGACGCAGAGGGTAACTGTGATGAGCTATGTGATGATGCAGATGGAGATGGTATCTGTGATGTCGATGAAGTAGGAGGTTGTATTTACTTCAAGGCTTCGAATTTCGATCCGGCTGCAACCGATGATGATGGTTCGTGTATGTTCAACGGTTGTACAAATGATGACTATAGCAACTACAACTTGTATGCAAACACTAATGAAGGATGTTCTAACACTCCAGTTAGCGCAGACTTTAATGGTGATGGAATTGTACAGCTTGAAGACTTACTTGAGTTCTTGATTGCATACGGCCAAACTGGACCAGATTGGTCTATGGATTGGGTTGCTGAAGCTTGTTCTGTAACTCCTGTACCGCTTGATGAGTTGATTGATGTTGACGAGCCAGGATGTACATATGTAGAGGCAGCTAACTACGACCCAATAGCTGAGTACGATGCAGGAAACTGTGCGTTCCCAGGCTGTACAGATCAAGAAGCTCTGAACTATAACCCACTAGCAAACATTGAAGATTCGACTTGTTCATACAACGTTTGTCCGGACTTTAACGGAGACGGTGTTGTTCAAGCAGAGGACTTACTTGACTTCCTAATCTCTTGGGGTACTATCTATGAATAATTAGGTAATACTCCATTTCAAGAGTCTTAACCGATGTTTGTATAGGGTCAACATAAGTGTTGACCCTATTTTTTATACAATACTTATTTTAAACAAATATTTTTTGTTTGTAGAGGTTTATTTTTTCAAGTTTGTATAACTTTTAAAAATGATAGTTATGCGAAAATTAATCAGTTCACTCTTTTCACTTATTTCTTGTTCAATTTTATTTTCTCAATCAGAGTATCTTCATTCAGTTTGGGTCTTAGACGAAGGAGTACAAGATTGGATGACAGGAGAAATGGTCGTGCCTTCTTCTGTAGGTGTTTTCAATCCTGAATCAGGTTCATACAATGAAGTTTTACAATTCAGTGACGCGAATTTTACTACTGATATTTTAATAGAAAACGGCTTTGCTTACGTTGCTGCGGACAATAAAATATTAAAAGTTGATTTAGACACCTATGAGATTGTAGCTGAGGTTGACGTTCAAGGAGTAAGGTACTTGGATATATATGAAGGGTTGATTTATTGTACTAGGGGAGATTATGATCCTTCTACATGGGGTTCTGTAATTTTTGATTCTTATTTCTTATGGTTCGATGCTGAAACTTTAGCGCCAGTTGGTCAGCTTTCAGCTTCAGAGGGTGTACAGTACGATTGTGACGGTTTACAGATTGTAGACGGAATAGCTTATATGGCTATAAATAATGGATTTACGTGGGGAGCAGAAGTTGGACTTGTTGGAGCATACAATATTTCAGATGCTAGTTATGAAGAGTTCGATTTGGGCGTGGAAGGAAAGAACCCAGTTCACTTAAAAGTAGTTGATGGAGCAGTTTTAACAGTAAATAATACGGATTGGTCTGCTACAAGTCTTTCAAGGTTAGAACTAGGTCAATCTTCGTCTGATGTAAACACACTGTTTGTAGAGGGTGTATCTGCTGGATGTAACGCAGCAGCAGTATTGGGTGATGAATTATTATTTCAAATAAATTCAGAACTTGGGATGAGAAAAGCCAATACTGTAGATCTTTCTCCTTCTTCGGAAACTTGGGGTCCAGCCAGTGATGTTTATTACAAAATGGCGACTAATCCGCTAAATAGTGATGTTTACGCTACAGTAACCTCATTTAGCGCAAGTTCTCTTGGTCAGGTACAAATTTTAGATTCTAATGGCAATTTACTAAGCTCATTTACTGCTGGAGCAGTTCCTGGAGGTATCGCTTTTGATATAAGGACAATGGCTTTGGTTGATGGTTGTACCAATTCTAATGCATCGAACTATAACCCCGATGCTACTCAGGATGACGGTTCCTGCGTTTTTGATAACGCATGTAATGTTGATGCAGTTCTTGAAATTGAAGCAGTGTCATATAGCTACACTCCAGAAAACGCATTTGTAGAAGTTGGAGCTACTGTTACATGGAGCAACGTTGGAGGTTACCATGACGTAAATGGAGATATCAATTCACTAACGGGAACAAGCTACGGGAACCCAGAGGGTTTTTATATCGCTCCGGTTTCAGGGAATTCAGCTAATCCTACATGTATAGGTAGCTACACGTTCAATGTTCCTGGCGTTTACACTTACGATTGTTCAATAGGAAATCATGCCCAACAGGGTATGGTTGCAACAATAACAGTAGGGACTGGTGGATGTACTGACGAAGCAGCATTCAATTACGACCCAGAAGCAGATTTCGATGATGGATCATGTGTTGATTCTGTAGGAGGATGTACTGATGAAGCGGCATGTAACTATAATTCAAATGCAAATACAAATGACGGTTCATGTACGTATATTGCTGAAGGAGCGTGTGATTGTGACGGTAATGTCCTTGACTGCGCGGGAGTTTGTGGCGGCACAGCAACTGCACCGGAATTCACGACTTCTTCGACTAATGCGAATTGTAATGGACTAGGTTCAGCTTCTGTTAACACAAACTGTGGAGGTTCAACTTCAATTTCTATTACAACTGATTTACCAGCCAATTTCTATGATGTTGTATTTAATAATGTTGAAACAAATGAGACTGTTTACTTGGCAACTTGGGCGCCAAGTATAGAGTTATCACCGGGAACATGGGAATTTGATGGAGTTTATGACATTATGGGAGGCTGTGGTGAAATTTTATTGTTAGTAAATGGTTCTGAACAATTTGTAGGATTTGGCTGTGGTTACGCTACTGTGAGTGGAACATTAACTGTTGAAGATGAGGATTGCTCAGTTTCATGGGAAGGCCCCAATGGATTTACGAGTACTGACGCTTCTTTATCAGGTTTAGAAGCGGGAGATTATACAGTTACTGTTACAAATACTGACGGCTGTTCAACTTCTGAAACAGTTACCATTTCTGACGACTCTGTATTTGATGAATGCGGAGTATGTGGGGGAGACAACAGCACTTGTACTGGATGTGCTAACAGCGACGCTGTAAACTACAACGAGTCGGCTACTATCGATGACGGATCTTGTTTGTTCGATCAGTCGTATGTCGATTCTACTTTTGATGCCGGTGTAGCCTCTGTAGACTGTTCTGAATTTGAAAACGACTGTCCTGCTGATCTTGACGGAGACGGTGCAGTTTCAACTTCAGATCTTTTAGAATTCTTATCTTCTTTCGGATTGATATGCGAATAGGCGATAAGTTTATTTAACCTAAAAACAAAAGGCGCCGTGTAAACGGCGCCTTTTTATTATCCATAAGTCGAGTCTATTAACTTTTCAGAAACTTTTCCCTCTTTGTTGTCTGTATGAGTTGCCAGAGCGTAGTTAAATCCAGGGTGAATGGCATGAGCTCCATATCTACCTTTCTTATCCAAGGCCAGATATCCCACTTGGATATTACCTGTTTCCATCTTTCCCATAATCCTTTTTACAGCTGTCTCACAAGCCTTTTGAGGATGCATCCCACTACGCATAAGTTCAACGACAAGAAAAGACCCAACAGTTCTCATCACTGCCTCTCCAACGCCAGTAGCTGTAGCTGCTCCAATTTCTCCATCTACAAATAGTCCAGCACCAATAATAGGGCTATCACCAACACGTCCATGCATCTTGTAAGCCAAACCGCTCGTTGTACATCCTCCTGCTAGCCTTCCTTCGTTATCAAGAGCGAGTATTCCAATGGTATCGTGGTTTTCGATGTTTATAATATGCTCGTATTTACTTTCAACTTTCCATTTCTCCCATGCTTTTTTCGCTTTTTCGGTGAGTAGGTCAGTTGTTTTGAACCCCTGCTCTAAAGCAAATTTTTTGGCTCCTTCACCTGCAAGCATGACATGTGGTGTTTCTTCCATTACTTTTCTAGCAACAGATAGTGGATACATGATGTCTTGAAGAAAACAAACGGAACCTGCTCTTCCTCTATGATCCATACAGCAGGCATCAAGTGTCACGTTTCCGTCTCTATCGGGCAGTCCACCAAGTCCTACACTTAATCCTTCGGCATCTTCCTCAACAATCCTAGCAGCTGCTTCTATCATATCCATTGCATTACCTCCAGCCCTTAATGCTTTGAAACCCGCAGAATTGGCCTGCATACCATGATTCCATGTACTAATCATAGTTGCTATACCATTTTCTGAGGTATCGTCGTTGTAATATTTTGTATTGAATTTTAATTCCTCAGCACCAATCATTCTGTTTATCGCGAATGGACTTAATCCCATTGTTGCTCCAACAGCTGCTAGTTGTCTTAAAAAATCTCTTCTGTTACTCATGTTTCTAATATAGTGGTAAAAACAAAGGCCCCCAATAGGGAGCCTTTGAAATGTATATATGTTAAATAACTTAGTCTTCTTTTACTTCTTCAAAATCGACATCTGTTACTTCTTGATCATCTGCTGAGTCACTTCCTGCATCACCAGATGCACCCTCAGCACCACCTTGTGCAGCATACATTTCTTGAGATGCTGCCTGGAAAGCTGTATTTAACTTTTCTATTCCAGCCTTACAAGCCTCAATGTTTGCTTCACCGTGAGCCTTTTTAAGCTCTTCAACTGCTTCGTTGATTGGTTCTAGCTTTTCAGCAGGAATTTTATCTCCGAACTCTTTTAGCTGTTTTTCGGTTTGGAAAACAAGAGCGTCAGCTTGGTTTAAAGTATCAGCCTTTTCCTTAGCTTCTTTATCTGCATCAGCGTTTGCTTCAGCTTCAGCTTTCATTCTCTCTATTTCAGATTCAGAAAGTCCGCTAGAGGCTTCGATTCGAATCTTATTCTCTTTTCCTGTAGCCTTATCCTTAGCACTTACGTTGATGATACCATTAGCATCGATATCAAACGTCACTTCAATTTGCGGAACGCCACGTGGAGCGGGAGGGATGTCGCTAAGAAGGAACTGTCCGATTCTGTGGTTATCCTTTGCCATAGACCTTTCTCCTTGATATACGTGGATATCAACGCTTGGCTGGTTGTCAGCAGCAGTTGAGAACGTTTCAGACTTCTTAGTTGGGATAGTAGTGTTTGCTTCGATTAACTTAGTAAATACTCCACCCATAGTTTCGATACCAAGGGATAGAGGAGTAACATCTAGAAGAAGAACGTCCTTCACATCACCTGTAAGTACTCCACCTTGGATTGCAGCTCCTACAGCAACAACCTCATCTGGATTTACACCCTTAGAAGGCTCCTTGCCAAAGTATTTCTGCACTGCTTCTTGAACAGCTGGGATACGAGTAGAACCACCAACTAGGATAATTTCATCTATATCTCCTTTGTCAAGTCCTGCACTCTTAAGAGCTGAAGCGCAAGGTTTTATTGTACGCTTTACTAAATCGTCACACAGTTGCTCGAATTTTGCACGGCTTAGTGATCTTACGAGGTGTTTAGGTACTCCGTCTACAGGCATAATATACGGGAGGTTGATTTCGGTACTTGTAGTACTTGAAAGCTCAATCTTTGCTTTTTCTGCAGCTTCCTTAAGTCTTTGAAGTGCCATTGGATCTTTACTTAAATCTAGGCCTCCGTTTTCATCCTTGAATTCAGCTACTAGCCATTCGATAAGACATTGGTCAAAATCGTCACCACCTAGGTGAGTATCACCGTCTGTTGAAAGCACTTCAAATACTCCGTCACCTAGCTCTAAGATACTTACATCGTGTGTACCACCACCAAGATCAAATACTACGATTTTTTGATCTATACTCTTTTTATCTAAGCCGTATGCAAGTGCAGCTGATGTTGGCTCATTGATGATTCTTTTAACTTCTAATCCCGCAATTTCTCCAGCTTCTTTAGTTGCTTGACGTTGAGCGTCATTAAAGTATGCAGGCACTGTTATTACTGCGCCAGTTACATCAGTTCCTAAGTGATCTTCTGCTGTTTTCTTCATCTTTTGAAGGACCATAGCAGATATCTCCTGAGGAGTGTATGTTCTGTCGTCAATTTTTACTCTTGGAGTGTTGTTGTCTCCTTTTACTACCTCGTATGGCATACGCTTAATCTCAGATGAAACTTCTTTGAATGAAGATCCCATAAATCGCTTAATACTTGAGATAGTTTTTGTTGGGTTTGTGATTGCCTGACGTTTTGCAGGTTCACCTACTTTTCTTTCGCCGTCGGCGATAAATGCAACGATAGATGGCGTAGTACGCTTTCCTTCGCTATTGTTAATTACCACAGGTTCATTTCCTTCCATTACAGCAACACAGCTGTTGGTAGTTCCTAGGTCGATTCCGATGATTTTACTCATTTATTTTGAATTGATAGTTTTCGTTTACATCACCCTCTAAGTCAAAACCCTTGCCAACCCTTGCCAAATTCATATTAATGACATTTTTCTGTCATAATCTGTGCCAAATTCTCATTTTTCTCTTGTCAAACATGACAGGGTGTCCGAATAGATTAACTTTACAGCCATGATAAGGTTTGGTGTATTAGGGCTAGGACATATTGGGAAGAGGCATGCGCAATCTATAAGTGCGCATCCAAGCGCCACCATTACTCACTTAGCCGACATTAGATCTCATGAGGAGTGTGGGGTAACTGATTTTCTTAGGGAAGCAACATGGTGCGACTCTTTAACAAATCTTATTCTTGATAAGGATAAACCTGATGTTGTTTCTGTGTGTACACCTAATGGTCTTCATACAAGCCAAGCAATTGTTCTTTTAGAAGCTGGAATACATGTTGTGTTGGAAAAACCAGTATCTCTCTCTGTTGCTGATGCAAAACTGATAAAAAGTACATCTGAAAAAACTGGCAGGAAGGTTTTCTGCGTAATGCAGAATCGTTTTGCACCCCCTTCTCAATGGCTGAAAGAACTTGTTGATTCTAATATTTTAGGTCAAGTCCGCCAAGTTCACATTCAATGCTTTTGGAATAGAGATGATAGATATTACCAAAAGGACGGATGGAGAGGAACAAAAGATTTAGACGGAGGCCCCTTGTTTACTCAATTTTCTCATTTCATTGATGTGATGTATTGGATTTTTGGAGGAATAGAGAATCCTCAGGCAAGATTCTTTAATCAGGCTCATTTACACAACACAGAATTTGAGGATTCTGGGCAAATAACTTTTGATTTTCAAAGGGAGGGTTGGGGATCGTTTACATTCTCAACCGTACTAGATAGATCAAATTTTGAATCAAGCTTAACTCTGATTGCAGAAAATGGAACTGTAAGAGTTGCCGGACAGTATATGCAAGAAGTAGTTCATTGTGATATTAAGAACTACAAGATGCCTGATTTGCCAGAATCTGCCCCACCAAATGACTACGGAGCATATAAAGGATCGGCATCAAATCATCATTTTGTAATTGCCAATGTAGTTGATCACCTTGAAAAAGGAGCTGAAATTGCTACTCCTTTAAACGAAGGTATAGAAGTGGTCTCAATTATTGAGTCTATGTATAATTCTGGTGAAAGACCTTTAGTTTAAATCTGGTCTCAAGAATTTAAGTATAGGTCTAAGCCACCAAGAGATTTTAATTAATCTAGGTTTAGGGATAGTCTTTGCTCCAAACTCTTTGTAAAATCTATCAACTCCGGGGTCTGAACTTCCTCCAAAGTCGAACCATCGAGCACCCTTTGATTTAGCGATATCCATTGCTTTAGCCAACATTGCAACAGAAGCAATTGCTGAAAGTGGGCCTCGCTTTTGGCCTCCAAAAGCATAAAGACATCTTTTTTTTGGCAGCATAATGAATCCACCAGATGCTATGCATTCGCCCTCTGGTGATTTTGCTTCGACTGCAAATGAAAAATCTTCTGAAGCTATTGTGTTCAAAAGTTTATCAAGTTGACCGCTGTCGTTCTTGATGTCTTTTCTGTTCCTGCTTTTGTCATGTAAAACGTGAACGTTATTCCAATTTTGTACCTCCTCGCAACTTATCATTTCGCGTTCGGCCCTTTTTACTTGTTTTCTTCTATTTGAAGGTAGTTTAGTTGGAAGCTCAAGTATTCTTGTGTGCCTCCATTGAACTCTTATGTTAGAAGGAGTATATTGTTTTACAATTGCTGTACTAAGCCCTAACTCATCAAAACAAGGAGGGAGGTCAATTGTGATGTAAGGTTCTGACCTTTTATTTATTTCTAAAACAAATACGGAGTACTCATCACCGCTATAATTATTTAAAACTAAACCACAGTCTACAGCCCAATTAGGAGTGAATAAAGCGGGGATTCCCTTTATTGTAGTTTTAATAAGGCCGCATGAATTGTGAAACACAAAGCCGCCAGGGCCGCAGTTCTCAAGCCAAGAGCTACTGCAAAAGGGACTTTGTTCGAGGGGCATTATCCGCCTATGCTTCTTCTTACAGCCTCAAATTCAGGTTCACCTCGGAAAAGGTCTTGGCCCAGAGCTAACCATTCTAATGCTGCTGATCTGTTTACGTTTGCAAGTAGTTCAACGTTGTATATGATAGCGCTGTGAAGTAATTCGGTTTGGACTTCTCTTAACCCCTTGCCTCCAAATTCAATAAGAAGGTTTCTCGCTTTTTCATATGTAGTTTCTGCTTCCTTTCTTGATTTAAGTTGTTGGAAAACAGCTGCTAGCATAAGTGTAGCTCCAGGATCTTCAGGGTCGATAGTGCAAAGGTACTTGTAGTAAGACTTGGCCTTTGTGTACTTCTGGTTATCCATCTCTGTTTCAGCAGCATTCTTTGTTTGAGTCCAAAGCTCATCAAAGTATTCAGTGAATTCTGCGTAATGCTCAAGTTCTTTGTCTTTTTTTCTGTACTTCGAAGCGTACTTAAGACTATTTTTCAATGCTTTATTTTTATCTGCCTCAAACGATTCTCTCAACTCGTGATCATCAGTTAAATGAATTCCCATGTAAGCCTGTGCCATGTATATGTATGGAAGTGGGAGTTTCTTAGTTTTATCATCCTCTGTGTATCGAACACATTTGTATAAAATATTCTCGTACTTTTCGTCTACAAGCCACATTAACAGTTTATTGTATTCCTCTTGAGATATTAATGGTTTCTTTGGCTTTTCCTCATCATCTTGATTTCCTCTTTGGGCTAAACCCTCAGCAGAGAACAGAAGTGAGCAGATAAAAAGTAGGCTGTAGAGCCATGATGTGCGTGTAGAGATTGTATTCATACTGGCAGTTTAAACAGATTTCATGCCGAAAGATAATAACAGTAGCTTTTAATAGAGTGTATATTTGTGACCCATGCAAGAAAATAGACTAGGAATTAAATTGTTTACCTTGGCTATAGGGTTGGTTATTACTCTGGCATCAGTAGCTCAAGGTACAGTCAAAGGCTTTATAAGTTCAAAG